>DKGO01000057.1 GCA_002453315.1 Caryophanales bacterium UBA6768
CAGCCAATATAAAAGGAAATTCTGAAGCCTTTTTATAGTCCTTTTGATGAACTGATAATTGATGGATCGAAGCAAATGCAGTTAAAATAGCTTTCACCACGGTTGTTTTTCCTGTACCGGGACCACCAGTTAAGATCATAAGTTTTGAGTGGATGGCACGTTTAATTGCTTCAAATTGTTCCATTCCATAACTGATTGCCTCCGATTCTTCAGTTTTACCGATTAACTTCATTAATTCAGCGTCTGTTACAGACATTTCAATTGGTTGATTCATTAACCTTGTTACATGGGTACTAAAATGTTTTTCAGCATAAAAAAGACTTGGTAAATAGAGATTATCATTTTCAATAACAATCCGTTCTAATTCATTAATTTCCCCTATTTGTTCATCAATCATGTCATCGGAAATCGTTGATTCTTGTAAAATCATTTTCATCGATTCGACACATTGATGTTTTGGTAAATAAACGTGACCATCTAAAATACTTTGCTGTAAAGCATAAATGCAACTTGCTTGTATACGATGGTGGTTTGTTTTTGAAATTTGATTAAACTGGGCAATTTTATCGGCGGTTGGAAAACCAAAGCCTTCAATATCAATCGCAAATGTGTAGGGGTTTTCTTTAATTAGTGACAATGTTTTTTCTTTATAAATACTATACAATTGTTGGGCCATTTTTAAACTAATACCGTAAGAGGTTAATAGGACCGCTACTTGTTCAAAACCTTGATTTTCTTGTAAATTTGAAATAAATGTTTTGATCGTCTTTTTTTTCATATGTCGTATGTTAAATAACGTATCAGGGTCTTCTAATATTTCAGTGATTGCATTGTCGCCAAGTAATTCAACAATCGATTGGGCAGTTTTTTTACCGACCCCGGGAAATAAATCACTAGACAAATACTGGATAAGTCCTTCGCTTGTCTTAGGGACATATGACTCATATGCCACGACATTGTATTGTAGACCATATGAGGAATGTTTGTGTAAGTTTCCAAAGAACTGATAAATGGTTCCCTGTTGCAAATGGGCAAAATGACCTTTACCAACTATTTCTTTTTCTTCGTAAGGTTCATTTGTATCATGAATTTTAATTTTAGCAATCGCAAATTGATCTGCTTTATTTTCAAATATTGTGAACATAATTTCACCCTTAATAAAGCCACGTTCTGTTTCAATTATTGGTTCATTTTGATTCATCATTAAAACCCCGCTTACTCATTCAGACAATCATTCACCCTGTAGTATTCGTGAAGCACGTTTTGCTAATAAATGATCTGGTTGTATAGACAATGCCCTAGTAATCAATTCTTCCGCCCATTTTAAATCATCTTCATGAAAGGCAATGATTCCTAAATTATACATTGCGTCAGCATGTTTACTATCTTTCTCAACTACTTTTTGTAAAATCGCTTTTGCTTCTTTTATATGTTGAGCCTGTGCAAGTGCAAGTCCGTATTGAAAAAGTTTCTCCACTGTCTCATCTAATTCTATTGCCCGCAATAAATATGGTAGTGCCATTTTAAAGTGATTCTGTTGTATAAAACTTAAACCAAGCATGTAATAATTATCACTATGTTCTAATCCTAATGATATCGCCTGTTGAAACTTAGAAGCAGCCTGAACAAATTGTCCTTTTTTGTAATGAAATTGGGCGATGCCATAAATCGCTGTTGCTGAGGTAGCATCTTTTTCTATCGCTATATCATAAAAGTGCTTTGCTTGATCTAATTGATTTAATTCTAATAATAGATTGGCAAAATTAATATAATGAAGCGGTTCATCTGGAGAATCCTTGATTAAACGAAAGAATATTTTTGCTGCTTCATCATAATTTTCATTCTGCAATGCACTTTTAATTCGATTCATTTGTTGCATGAGAACTAATGACCTCGACTTTCATTAAGGATACTATCAAATATAGAGTAATTTCTCGCTGTTTTTTAATACGTGATCAATCGTTCCTCCACCTAGACAAACATCTTCCTCATAAAAAACAACGGCTTGCCCTGGAGTAATCGCACGTTGTTTTTCATGAAAGTCAACCCTATAAGTGCCATCATTTAAAGGTGTAACATCCACAAATTGATCTTTTTGTCGATAACGGAATTTTGCCGTACAAGTAATAGATTTTACAGTTGGACCATGATGAATCCAATTAACTTTAGAAGCTATTAAACCATGAGAATATAAATGTTCATTATTTTTTCCTTGTCCCACATATAACGTGTTCTCGGCAACATTTTTACCTACAACAAACCATGCTTCACCTTCCCCACCAATGCCTAAACCATGTCTTTGTCCTATCGTATAGTACATTAAACCATCATGTTCTCCGATAATTTCCCCTTTTAACGTTTTCATCGTACCTTTTTGTGCGGGCAAATATTCACTCAAAAATTGTTTAAAATCGCGTTCTCCTATGAAACAGATACCTGTGCTGTCTTTCTTCTTTGCAGTTGCAAGTTGATTTTCAGTAGCAATTATTCGCACTTCTTCTTTTTGTAAATGGCCAATTGGAAACATAATTCTTTCTAGCACATCTGCTGTTAATTGATTTAAAAAATATGTCTGATCCTTATTTTCATCTGCACCACGTTTTAAAGCAATTAGTCCATTTTCACGACTTATTTGCGCATAGTGTCCTGTTGCTACATAATCGGCACCAATTGATATTGCATAATCCAAAAATGCTTTGAATTTTATTTCCTTATTACACATTACATCGGGATTTGGGGTTCTTCCCGATTGATATTCTTCTAAAAAGTAGGTAAACACTTTATCCCAATACTGTTTTTCAAAATTAACAGAGTAATAAGGGATTCCTATGTCGTTACATACTTTAACAACATCTTCATAATCTTCCGTTGCACTACAGAAACCACTTTCATCAGTGTCATCCCAATTTTTCATAAACACACCGATGACTTCATATCCTTGTTGCTTTAACAGTAATGCTGCAACTGATGAGTCTACACCACCACTCATGCCTACGACGACACGAATTTTTTCCTTCATAAAATCTTTCACCCTTTAACGATTTAATCGTTTGACAATTTTGGCTAGTATTTTTGCAGCCTCTTTCACATTTTCCTTAGAATTTAAATGACCAAAACTAAATCTAATAGAGCCCTTTATTCTTTCGCTTGATTGACCGAACATTGATTTTAATACATGGGACGGTTCAACTGACCCGGCAGTACATGCACTTCCACTTGAGGCAGCGACATTTTCCAGATCTAAATTAGTTAATAACACTTCAGATGAAATGTTGGGAAAATATAAATTTACGATCGTTGCTATAGATTGATTAGTGTCACCATTTACTGAAAACTTAACTTTTTCCTCAAGGAGAGTTTGTAAAAACAATTCCTTATATATAGAAAAAATTTCACTGTACTTTTCTTGATTATCAATTGCTATTTTGGCTGCATGTTGGAAGCCAACAGCCCCAATCATGTTTTCTGTACCGGGACGAAGTTTTCTTTCTTGTTTGCCACCATAATGTAAGGGCTGTAACTCTACTTCTTTACGTTTATATAAAAATCCAATTCCCTTAGGGCCTGACAATTTATGGGCAGATGTCGATAATAAATCGATTCCCATTTTTTTCACATTGATTGGTAACATACTAAATGCCTGGACAGCATCTGTATGGAAATAAGCTTGGTGACCTTCAAGTATGTTGGCTATTTCTTTAATTGGTTGGATCACACCAGTTTCATTATTAGCTGTCATAATAGATACTAAAATTGTTTGATTTGTTAATGTTCTCGTTAAATCATTAGGATTAATTTGGCCATCTTCATTCACGGGCAAATATGTCACATGAAATCCCTTTGATTGTAAAAATTCCATAATATGCAAGATGGCATGATGTTCTTGGGCTGAAGTAATTATATGATTACCTTTATGTTCATTAGCCATCACAGTACCAATAATCGCTAGGTTATTCGCTTCTGTACCACCGCTTGTAAAAAATATCTCTTGTTCATTCGCATTGATAGTAGATGCTAAGTAACTTCTTGCATCGTCTAAATAAAATTTAGATTCCCTTCCGGCTGCATGGATGCTTGAAGGATTACCATATAAGTCCTTTTCTAATTGATACATCTGTTCTAGCACTTCGGGATGTACAGGAGTTGTAGCGGCATGATCAAGATAGATCAATGAAATCTTCCTTCCTTATTAAATATAAAACATATAAGAATCTTTTTTTTCCTCATCCTTATCAATTAATTGTTGTAGCGTCGTTCCATCTAATACATCTTTTACGGCATCTCTAATTTGTATCCATAAAGTTTGTAAAGCAGGTTCATCATTTTTTATTCCTTCAACTGGTGTAATTTTACCTTCTAACACTCGGATAATTTCACCTACATAAATATCATTAGGTTCATTAGTTAACACATAACCACCATATGCTCCTCGAATGCTTTTTATTAAATCGGCATTCCTTAAAGGTGTTGCAATTTGTTCCAAATAATGTGTGGATAAATTTTTAGAGGTAGCAATCGTTTTTAAAGAGACAGGACCTTGACCAAACTGTCTTGCCAATTCCATCATAATGGTTAACCCATATCTACCCTTTGTCGATATTTTCATTTTTGCACCTCATTAATCGTTTTTTCAATGACCATATAATCATTTTATCATTATTCGTTCAACCAATATTATAACACGTTGTACATAGTTCTTGCATTTTAATGAATACAAGTCTACCCTAAGGATAATCTTACTATAAAGGACGTTCAATATATGAATAATCAACCCCTAGCACTCAGAATGAGACCAAATCATATCAATCATATAATCGGACAACAACATTTAGTTGGCAAAGGAAAAATAATCCGCCGTATGGTTGAGGCTAATACTATTGCCTCGATGATTTTATTCGGTCCGCCCGGTACTGGTAAAACATCGTTAGCTTTTGCCATTGCTAACAGTTTAGGCATTCCGGTTCGGAAATTAAACGCTGTGATCCACAAGAAAAAAGATATGGAAATAGTCGTTGAAGAAGCTAAAATGACAGGAAACCTCATCCTTATTTTAGATGAAGTCCACCGACTTGATAAGCAAAAACAAGACTTTTTGTTACCCCATTTGGAAGAAAACATTGTGACATTAATCGGGTGTACTACAAGTAATCCTTACCATTCTATTAATCCGGCGATTCGTAGTAGATGCCATTTATTTGAATTAAACCCGTTATCGTCTGTAGATATGAAAGCGATGATTTCCAATGTTCTAACCGATAGGGATAACGGATATGGTAATAAACAAATTGATATAGATGAATTAGCCATTGATCATTTTCTGAATAGTTCCAATGGTGATTTAAGAGCAGTTCTAAATGGAATCGAATTGGCGGTTATTTCAACCCCTAAAAATAGTGATGGCACGATTCATATTACATTAAAAACAGCTGAACAATGTATGCAAAAAAAGAGTTTCTCCCACGACAAAGATGGTGATGCTCATTACGACGTATTATCTGCTTTTCAAAAATCTATCCGTGGAAGTGACGTAGATGCCTCTCTCCATTATTTGGCCCGACTTATAGAGGCGGAAGATTTAGATAGTATTGCTAGGCGTCTTGTCGTCATTGCCTATGAAGATATTGGTCTAGCAAGTCCACAAGCGGGACCAAGAGCATTAGCCGCTGTTCATGCTGCGGAAAGACTGGGGTTTCCAGAAGCGAGAATTCCGTTAAGTGTTGCTGTCGTTGAACTTGCTTTATCTCCGAAATCAAATAGTGCCTACAAAGGGTTAGATCATGCGATTTCAGATATTAGAAAAGGTAAAACTGGTGCAGTTCCCGCCCATTTAAAAGATTCCCATTACTTTGGTGCTAAAAACATCGGTCGCGGCATTAATTATCAATATCCCCATAATGTTGAAGGCGGATGGATTCCTCAACAATACTTGCCTGATAATATCAGTCATCAGCAATATTATGTTCCGAAAGATAATAGTAAATTCGAACAATCTTTAAAAAACGTATATGAAAATCTTCAACAACGAAAAAATAAAAATTAATGCTCCCATTTTTCATGATTTATAATGAAAAAATCTATTAGTTTGTATAAAAATTTTAATATACGGTCATAATAAATAACAACTTACAAGTGGATGTTAAACAACAAAATTAGGAAGTTATCCTAGTTTAAAAGGAGAGTTATTATGGCCAAGGTAAGACAAGATGCATGGTCACATGAAGATGATTTATTGCTAGCAGAAACTGTACTACGACACATAAGAGAAGGTAGCACCCAATTAAATGCCTTTGAGGAAGTTGGCGATGAATTAAATCGTACATCAGCAGCATGTGGTTTTCGCTGGAATGCTGAAGTAAGGAATCGTTATATACAAGCAATTGACCTTGCTAAAAGACATCGAAAAGAAAAGAAGCGTGCATTAGTTAATGCAAGTGACAAGCAATCAAACGCAAATCAAGTTTTAGTAAATAAAAAGCGGCAGCATGAGATTAAAAAAAGTAGTGAGCAATCAACTTTACTACTTGAGCATGAATCCATCACTTTTGCAGATGTCATTGAATTTTTGCAATCAATTCAACAAAACTATTATGCTTACAATCAATCAAATAATAAGGTAGAACAGTTACAAAGAAAGAGTAGTCAAGATGATTTAAGAATTAATGAATTAGAACGAGAGCTAAAGGCAACAAAAAGTAAATTAGCCACCATTGAGGAAGACTATAAAATGTTTATTCAAATAATGGACCGTGCCCGAAAAATGTCCGTCCTAGATGATAAGGGCGGTCATTATCATACGCCAAAATTTAAAATGGATAAGAATGGCAACCTTGAACAGTATGTTCAAGGGTCCAACTGATAGGAAAAAATACCGATAAATCATAATCATAAAGCAAAGACCCTTCCACAGTCGGAAAGGTCTCCTTTTTTATTCCTCATCATCAATAGTTGTCAAAGCAATAGATAATTCCCCTAACTGGGCTTCACTAACTTCACTTGGTGCATTCGTCAATAAATCTGATGCTGATGCTGTCTTAGGAAATAGAATTGTATCTCTTATATTCGATTTTCTTGCCAATAACATAACGATACGATCAAGCCCTAATGCAACACCCCCATGTGGCGGAGCGCCATATTGTAATGCATCAAGTAAAAAGCCAAATTGCTCTTTTGCGGATTCCTCAGAAAAACCTAATACTTTAAACATCTTATCTTGTAATTCCCTTTCATTGATCCGGATTGACCCACCACCAAGCTCATAACCATTTAACACAATGTCATAGGCATTTGCACGAACACTTGCGGGATCCGATATTAATTTTTCCTTATCCTTGTTTAGGGGTGAAGTAAACGGGTGATGTGCCGCAACATAACGTTTAGAATCCTCATCATATTCAAGTAATGGCCAATCAATGATCCATAAAAAGTGAAAAACATCTTCATTAATTAATTTTAAGTCTTTTCCCAATTTTAATCGTAAAGCACCTAAACTATTATGAACAATATTCGGTTTATCCGCTCCAAACAGTAGCAAATCCCCATCATTAACAGAAGCCCGGTCAAAAATAGCCTTCTTTTCTTCCTCAGAAAAAAACTTCGCGATTGGACCTGTCATATCGCCATTAGCAATTTTTACCCAAGCTAGACCCTTTGCGCCATATGTTTTCACAAAATCCAATAACCCTTCGTCAATATCTTTTCGGGTAAATTGATCTGCATTGCCTTTCACATTAAGTAAAGCCACTTTTCCACCAGTTTGGGCGGGTTGACTAAATACTTTAAATTCACTGTTTTCCACGATGTCCGTTACATTAATTAATTCCATATCAAAACGAGTATCAGGTTTATCAGATCCGAAACGTTCCATTGCTTCATCATAACTCATTCTAGGAAATGGTGTTTTGATATCCTTTTGTAAAACATCTAACAATAATTTTTTCATCATCTTTTCTACCAAAATTATGATGTCTTCATTTGTCACAAAGGCAGCTTCAATATCAAGTTGTGTGAATTCAGGTTGTCGATCGGCCCGTAAATCCTCATCACGAAAACAACGGGCAATTTGATAATACTTCTCAAAACCACTCATCATTAATAACTGCTTAAATAGTTGTGGAGATTGTGGCAATGCATAAAATTCCCCTGGATGAACCCGGCTTGGTACTAAATAGTCACGCGCTCCTTCAGGTGTACTTTTTGTCAAAATTGGTGTTTCCATTTCTAAAAATTGTTCACCATTTAAAAATTCACGAATGGAACTAGTGATTTTATGCCGAATTTGAAAAGTTTTTTGCATCTCTTCACGACGTAAATCAATATAACGATATTTTAGTCGCAAATCTTCAGAAACATCTTGGGCCTCATGAATTAAAAATGGTAATGCTTTCGACTTATTTAACACATTAACACGAGATACTGTCACTTCTATTTTACCCGTATCAATAGTTGGATTGATTGTTGCTTCGTCCCTTTTGATTACTTTTCCCTCGACTTCAATAACATATTCACTTCGTAATCTTTCAGCAATTTCTAACGATTGCTTAGAATAGTCTGGATTAAAAACAATTTGAACGATACCAGACTGGTCCCTTAAATCAATAAAAATTAAATCACCTAAGTCCCTTCTACGATGAACCCAACCTTTTAATAAAATAGTCTCATCGACATTTGATTCACTTAAAGTTCCCGCATAAATACGTTCTGTCACTTGCTAGTCCTCCCTAATTCTTTTTCCATCGTTCCGATTAAATCGTCAATTTGAATGTTAAATTGCTCCCTCGTCTTCATTGATCGAACAGTCATATTATTAGCCTTTAATTCATCTTCACCTAAAATAAGTGTATAACTTGCCTGTAATCGATCAGCCATTTTTAATTGGGCTTTCATTTTTCTGTTGTTATAATCCTTTTCCACCGAAAAACCATGTAAACGGAGTTCATGAACTAATTTAACAGCATGTTTTTGAACCTCATCTCCTAGAGCGATAAAATAGATATCAATCCCTTCGGTAATCGGTAGCTCGATTTTTTCAGCTTCTAATGCTAGCATAAGGCGCTCTATTCCCATACCAAAACCAATACCTGGAGTTGCTGGACCACCTAACTGTTCAACAAGTCCGTTATAACGACCTCCACCAAGCAATGTCGTGATTGCACCAAAACCTTCTGCCTCAGACATTATTTCAAATGCAGTATGGTTATAATAGTCCAAACCACGTACTAAGGTTGGGTCTACAACATAAGGAATTTCCAATTCATCTAAGTAGCTCCTAACTTGTTCAAAATATTGTTTCGACGAATCATTTAAAAAATCTAACACGGAAGGGGCACCCTTCATTGAAGAATGGCCAATGTCTTCTTTACAATCTAAAATACGTAAAGGATTAGTTAATAATCGATTATTACAGTTAGGACAAAGTTCCCCAATATGTGGAGTGAAATGTTCAATTAGTGCTTGGCGGTGAATATTTCTACTTTCATTATCCCCTAAACTATTAATGACTAACTTAATATTTTTTAAACCTAATTGTTTGTAAAGTGTCATGGCTAATGCAATTACTTCTGCATCAATACTAGGGTCATCACTACCTAATACTTCGACTCCATATTGATGGAACTGTCTCATACGGCCTTGTTGTGGCCTTTCATAACGATACATTTCAGCAAAGTAAAATAGTTTTGTTGGCTGAATTGGAGAACCATATAATTTATGTTGAACATAAGAACGGACAACAGAAGCGGTTCCTTCAGGTCTTAACGTAACACTCCTTCCACCTCTATCTTTAAATGTGTACATTTCTTTTTGCACAATATCAGTCGTATCACCAACACCACGTTGAAAAACTTCTGTATGTTCAAATAAAGGTGTGCGAATTTCACCGTAATTAAACTGTTTGCTTAGATTTCGTAAAACACTTTCAACATATTGCCATTTTTTCGTCGTATTTGGCAAAAGATCATCTGTTCCACGTGGGGCTTTTAAATTCATCCTTTTCATTCCTTATAGATTATATTTAAGGTTTTAGTCTCCCGACTGCGAAAGGAAAACCTTATGAACCTGAGTTATTTCTTAATTGGTATTTCCCCAATTATTTGAGAAGGTATACTTAATGGATTAAGAGGTTGGATTGTTCATTCCTAGAAAAATAAAAAAATCCCAACCCATTTTCTTTCGAAAAAGGGACGAGATTACCCGTGTTGCCACCCTAATTAATGTAATAAAATCATTACACTCACTTTTAAACAGTTAACGCCCGTCAAACGACTATATTTACTTAAATTCAATATAGTTCTTCAAGAATGTCATTCATTAGAAAAATTTGTGTAAATACTTTCAGCAAATGTATTTTTCTCTTTCCACATTTATTCTAACTACTTTTTCTATCATTAGATTTGTGATTCTTTTACTGTAATTAATCATAATTTGTATCATTGATTGTGTCAAGAAGTTAAGATGATTTAACCAAAAAATCATCATTTTATTCCCAAAACATATATTAAATGATTTGACCGTCCTTTGACTCTAAGATAATTGTAACGGGACCAACATTCGTTAATTGTACATCCATCATTGCACCAAATTCACCGGTTGCGACATAGATTCCTTGTAACCTTAAGAGTTCATTAAACCGGTCATACAAATGATTCGCCTTTTCGGGCTTAGCAGCCTTAGTAAAACTTGGTCTTCTTCCTTTTCTCGTATCAGCATAAAGTGTAAATTGTGAGATAGATAATATACTCCCTTTTACATCTAATAAAGAACGATTCATTTTACCTTGTTCATCTGCAATAATCCGTAAATGAATTAATTTTTGTATGATTGTCTCAATATCCTTAACAGAATCCTCTTCCATTATACCAACGAGAACAACAAATCCATTATCAATTGCACCAATTTCTTCACCGTTTACCGTAACACTTGCATTTTTTGCTCTTTGAATAACAACTCTCACGTCTAATGCCTCCTATCTTTTAGGACTAGTGAACGGTTCTTGTCACTGCGTAAATATCTTTTATTTGTTTAATTTTTTCAACAACATATTGTAAATGGTCTGTGTTTTTAATTAATATCGTTAAATGAATATGAGCAATTTTATTTTTGTCAGCACGTCCACTAACAGAACTAATTTGCGTATTAGTTCCATTAATAATTTGTAGCACTTCATTTAATAAACCATGACGATCATAGCCGGAAATTTCTAAATCGAGTGGATAATCTTTGTTTGACGTGACATTAGTTTCCCACTTCACATCCAAGAAACGTTGTTTTGCTTCTTCATTTTGCATGTTTGGGCAATCTTTTCGATGAACTGATACCCCTCTTCCTTTTGTTATATAGCCAACGATTTCATCATATGGAACGGGGTTACAGCACTTAGACAACCTTACTAAAACGTTGTCTACCCCTTCTACAATAATCCCAGAATCATCAACAGATTTTGAAAAAGTCTTTTCCTGTACAGTACTTTTTACCTTTTCAATCACTTCTTCTAATTGCCCGGATTCGCTCTCCTTCCTAATATCATCTGTCAATCGTGTCACAATTAGTGAAGCAGTAATCCCTTGATAGCCCACAGCAGCATACATATCTTCTTCATTCGCTAAATTAAATCGTTCCAACACACGTGTTAAATTTTTTTCTGTCAATACGTCTTTTGGTTGAAGTCCCATATCGATAATAATTTGTTCGACTTCCTGCTTTCCCTTATCAACGTTTTCCTCACGTCGTTGTTTTTTAAAATATTGTTTAATTTTATTTTTTGCCTTTGAAGATTGCGTAATTTTCAGCCAATCTTGTGACGGACCATAGGAATGACGAGAAGTGATTACTTCAACAATATCACCATTTTTTAACTCATAATCTAACGGCTCCATTTTACCGTTAATACGTGCTCCAACTGTTTTATTGCCAATTTCAGTATGAACACGATAAGCAAAATCAAGTGGGACTGAACCCGAAGGTAATTCGATTACATCACCTTTTGGTGTAAAAACATAAACCATGTTTGAAAATAAATCGATTTTTAAAGATTCAACAAACTCTTCCGCATCGTGAGTTTCATTTTGGAAATCTAAAATTTCTCTGAACCATGACAGCTTATCTTCAAAACTCTTTTTATTATTTTTTAAATTCATTCCTTCTTTATATGCCCAGTGGGCTGCAATCCCATATTCTGCAATTTTATGCATTTCTTTTGTCCGAATTTGTACTTCTAGTGGATCACCTTTCGGACCAATAACTGTTGTATGTAATGATTGATATAAATTTGGTTTCGGCATCGCTATATAATCTTTAAATCGGCCAGGCATTGGCTTCCAAAAAGTGTGTATTATTCCCAAAACAGCGTAACAATCTTTAATACTATTAACGATGACACGAACAGCTAGCAAATCATAAATTTCATTAAATTCTATATTTTGCACTTTCATCTTACGAAAAGTGCTATAAATATGTTTTGGTCGGCCAGATATCTCAGCAGCAATTTTAACCTTCTTTAATTCTTCGTTAATGACGCTCATCACTTCATCAATATACTGTTCCCGATGATCACGTTTTTGTTTCATTAACTGAACGACACGATAATATTGTTGTGGTTGTAGATATCGAAAGGCAATATCTTCTAGTTCCCATTTAATCGTCGAGATACCTAAACGATGTGTGAGTGGTGAAAAGATTTCCAAGGTTTCTTTTGCAATTCTTTGTTGTTTATCAGGTGATAAATATTTTAATGTCCTCATATTATGTAATCTGTCGGCAATTTTTATTAAAATAACCCGAATATCTTTCGCCATGGCGACAAACATTTTACGATGTGTCTCTGCCTGTAATGATTCTTGAGATTTATATTTAATTTTATCTAATTTTGTTACCCCATCAACGAGCATAGCAACTTCAGAGTTGAAATTCTCCTCGATTTCAGTTAATTCAATCATAGTATCTTCCACAACATCATGTAAAAAACCACCGGCAATTGTTTCTGGATCCATTTCTAAATCAACTAAAATATTCGCTACTTGTACTGGATGTACTATATACGGTTCGCCTGATTTACGAGACTGTCCTTCATGTGCTTTTTTTGC
>DKGO01000115.1 GCA_002453315.1 Caryophanales bacterium UBA6768
GCACACTTGAAATCACGGTTTTCTCGTTTTTCAGAGGGGCTAGACGCCCCAGCACACTTGAAATCACAGTTTTCCCGTTTTTCAGAGGAGCTAGACAACCCAGCACACTTGAAATTACGGTTTTCTCATTTTTCAGAGGAGCTAGACACCCCAGCACACTTGAAATCACGGTTTTCTCGTTTTTCAGAGGGGCTAGACGCCCCAGCACACTTGAAATCACGGTTTTTTCATTTTTCAGAGGAGCTAGACGCCCTAGCACATCTGAAATCACGGCTCTTGCACATCTGAAATCACGGCTTTTTCATTTTTCAGAGGAGCTAGACGTCCCAGCACATTTGAAATCACGGTTTTCTCGTTTTTCAGAGGAGCTAGCCGTCCTAGCACACTTGAAATCACGGTTTTCTCATTTTTCAGAGGAGCAAACGGCTCTTGCACATCTGAAATCACGATTTTTTCATTTTTCAGAGGAGCAAACGGCTCTTGCACATCTGAAATCACAGTTTTATCATTTTTCAAAGGAGCTAGACACCCTAGCACACTTGAAATCACAGTTTTCCCATTTTTCAGAGGAGCTAGACGCCCTAGCACACTTGAAATCACGGCTTTTTCATTTTTCAGAGGAGCAAACGGCCCTTGCAAATTAAGTGTCACGTTTTTTGCCTTTTTCAAATTAGGATTCAGGTGTATTTACTATATTATTCGCGGGAATTGTTAATCTTCCGAATATTTCCGAAAAATACGGTTCTTCTATTTCAGCATCCGTTAATGCCTTTTTCATACAATCTAGCCATGCATCCCGTCGTGAGGGCGTAATTTCAAAAGGCGCGTGACGATATGGCAACATCGGTCTGCCAATTTCTTGCATATATAAATTAGGACCGCCGAAAAATTGAGTTAAAAATAAACGTTGTTTCCTAGCAGACTCTGTTAAATCTTCCGGGAATATTGGTAATAGTGTTTCATTCACGCCTATATGTTTATATAAAGATTCTACGATTCGATCGACTGCAGGTTGACCACCGATCCCTTCGTAAATCGTTATTAATTTACCCATGTGTTTTCACCTTCTCTTTATTTTTACACCCCTATCATAACAATTTTTACACACGAATCGTAACAATTTGTTTTATTTCAGGCTAACTACCGAATAATTTTTCAACGGTGATAGGGCTGGATGCTCATTTCAAATTCGCGTTATCGGCTTTTTCAACGGAGCAAGTTGTACTTTACATACATATTTTCATAAAAAAATAAGCAGCTAAGACGAACCAACTACCGTCTTAACTGCACATTAGCAATTTATTTGTTTAAATATCATCAATACGATTTTTAATAATCTTCAAAATAATAGATTTCTATTTATAATAACGTAAAAACAGATTTACTTGCTCTTCACCCTGGTTGATATCCACTCTTAATCCGGTTTCATTCCCAAAATCTATTTGCAAATAAGCACTACTACCACTAATATTGACGTCTTCTTTAGTAAATTGATCACCATGCGCCTCAATATACGCATCATGAACTTGATCCCATGTTGCTCCTGGCACTTCGAAATATCCATCTGACTCATGGTCATTATTTTTCACGTCAGTTAATACAGCACACTCGGGAATATAAAATTCACCATTGACATGTTTGGTAAAGAAAGAATGATCTTCCGTGCTAGTACAAAAACCGCTTGATGAAGCCGACATACTCCCATCATTGGATGAATCTGATTGACCGGAGCCATCACTATTCTCATTTCCATTTGCATTTTCCCCATTGTCATTCGTCATGTCGAAATCATCGTTGTTATTTTCATCCATGCTAACGTTATTATCATCACCATTACCAGCATCATCACTGGTAACAAATTCAACACCGTCTGTCGTGATTTCTAACACACTATCCCCAATCGGAATCGAGATACACCCAGCCAGAACAAATACCATGAAAGCCATACTTAGCCCTAAAAAAAGCTTTTTCTTCATTTGATAACCTCCTGTTTTGACAAAAAATTTATGCCAACATTTTTGTATTACAAAATTAAGTTGATAGAGTAATGAGGATCTTTTAAAAAATACTCAGACACTTAATATAATATTCAAAGAATTTGCCGAATCACTTCCTTCCTTATAGCATACCTTACTTTTTACTATAATTGATGAAGGTTAAATCTAGGTAAACATTTAAAAATTTTTTTGATCCTTCATTAAAAAACTGTTTCCATTTAGCCCCCCGGATAATAGTACGTGATATGGAATTCGACGTAGTCTCCTATTTGATGTTGGATTTCAATTCTTGTTTCCCTACCATTTGAGAGTACACCTTCTAGATCAGCCCACTCCCACTCGGCTTCATCATCAATTTCATCCTTTGTTAATTCTCCTTCTTGTTCTAAATAGGCCATATATTCATATGTCACCGCTTCCCAATTTGCTCCCTGATGTATTTCAAATTGGCCTACAACACGATCATCATAAGGATGAACATCGAACACTTCCGCACATGCTGGAATCCAATAATCATAATTAACGTACACTAGGAACTCATTATGGTCCATCGGCTCATCACATACCCCAAGTCCCGGGCCACCTTGACCCATCATTTCGGCATCTTCTGCATTTGAATCCCCATTGTTATTGAAGTTTTCCGATTCATCATTGTTAGTGTCATGATCCATTTCATGATTACTAATTAGATCAAAATCATCATTTTTCTGCGGTTCCGCATCATCATTTTCGTCCAGGTCGACATGAAATTCAATACCATCTTGTGAAATTTCCAGTTCGCCATCTCCAACCGGTATCTTTATGCATCCTGCCAACACAAACAGAAGTAAAGCAAGGCTAAAACCTAATAGAAACTTCCTAGTCAATGAAAATCCTCCTTGTTAAATTTTCAAACTTTCTTTCCTGAATTTATACAAAAAAATTACAAAACCTTCATTTAGGGACCTATTCTTTCGTCAATACCATTAACATTTTACACTTGTTTTTCAGCGTAGTCTCCTGCAACTGGTAGCTTAATCCATTCATTTTTATACGCCTTATACATCAAAAATACCCATAACGCAAAATAAAATGGCGATAAAATTAATCCAATAATCCAACCGATGAATGGAATGAGTGACAAAATAATCCCTAGAATAAATAAGAACGCAAATGCCACAATCGATTGATAGGCATGAAATCTAACAAACTTATTATCCTTTTCTATCAATAAAAAAATTACTCCCGTAACAAAACCAAATAAATAACATAAGAGTCCGGCAATATTTTGTGTCAAACCCGTTGAAGTTGTTGTCGTACTACCTTCATTACTTTTTTCAACCAAATTTTCTCTCGGCTTTTCATCTTCTTTAAACACAGTTTGTTTTGGTTTATCTTTATCTGAATCCATAAATCCCGCCTCCCATTTTACTTTATTCATACATTATAAATGCCAAAGGTTAAATCTATGTTAATTTTTCAAAAATATTTCACATGAATGATGATTTTTCCCTGAAATAACCAAATCAGGGCACAATTTGTTTTTCTTTGTAATAAAATCAAGGTATATTTAAAAGTAGGAAGTTGAAGGCATGAAGTTCGTATTCTTTGTAGAAAAGTACAATTAGAAAAGATGATCATGACGTAGAACTTTTATTGACTTAGTCATTATACGGAAAAAATAATTCATTTAAGGTGGGATGAAACATGAAGAAATATTTACTTATTCTATCAAGTTTGTTAATGATTCTTGTGATTTTTTCCAGTTGTAGTGGAAAAGATGAAGATTTACTGGCATCTAAATATGATACATTGAATAATTTAGAAGGCATATCAATGACTATTAATGAAACAACAATTTCACCTAAAGGATTAACGGTTATTTTTGAAAACAACTCTGATAAAGACTTCACTTATGGTGACTTTTTTGTTTTGGAGGCAAAAATTGATGGCAAATGGTATGAAGTAGCCGATCTACTTGGTGGAGAATATGGATTTAATGATATAGGTTATGAATTGCCCCCACATACATCTAATGAATGGGAAGTTGATTGGGAATGGCTTTATGGCAACCTTGATCAAGGTACTTATCGAATAATAAAAGATATTTTAGATACAAGGGAACCGGGTGATTATGATAAATATTTCCTTGCTGCCGAGTTTACGATTGATGAGTGAATTTACCTATCGGATTTCCCAACCATTTAAGCTAGTTTTTTATTTCTAAAACTTTAAATTATCACATTTATATATAATTGTGATAAAATAATTATAATTATTACCTAATAATAATTATAATCTATAATAAAAGGATGCTGACGATGCATAAAGATTATTCAAAACAATCACAAAAAACCAACCAAAATAACACAACATTTTGGCAAAAAACTTTTCAACATCGTGAATTAATTGCTGCAATCACGAGTGGCGTGATTATTTTAACGACGTGGTCACTCACTGCTTATTTACCCCATTCCGTCTGGATTACCCTCCATATTATTGCTTTTTTAATTGGAGGCTATGCCGAAGGTAAGGAGGGCATTCTCGATACAATTGAAAACAAGAAATTAAATGTTGAACTACTTATGATCATTGCCGCTATTGGCTCAGCTGCGATTGGGTATTGGACCGAAGGAGCCATTTTAATTTTTATCTTTGCCTTTGCTGGGGCACTAGAAACGTACACATTAAATAAGAGTAATGCCGAAATTTCGACGCTCTTAGAGCTTCAACCCGAAGAAGCACGAAAAGTCATTGATGGAAAAGAAATCTTTGTTCCAGTTGATGAATTAGAAATTGGTGACCTCATTTATGTTTACGCAGGGGAAAGAATCCCAGCAGATGGAAAAATTCAAGTCGGGATGACTTCGATTGATGAAAGTGCTATTACTGGTGAATCCGTGCCTGTTGAAAAGGAAGTCGCGGATGAAGTTTTTGCCAGTACAGTTGCTTTAGATGGAACGATTACTGTCACTATTACAAAACTCGCCCATGAAACCATTTTTCAAAAAATTATCGATATGGTGCAAACCGCTAAAGACGAAAAACCACCGACACAACTCTTCATAGAAAAATTTGAGGGACTTTATGTCAATATTGTGTTAATAACTGTTGCTATTATGATGTTTTTACCCTATTTACTTTTTGGATGGACTTTGACAGAAAGTATTTATCGGGCGATGATTTTGTTAGTTGTCGCCTCACCTTGCGCCCTTGTTGCCTCCATCATGCCGGCAACATTATCAGCCATTTCAAAAAGTGCGAGAAACGGTGTGTTATTTAAAGGTGGCATCCACGCTGAAAAAATGAGCCATATAAACATGATTGCCTTTGATAAAACTGGAACATTGACTCACGGGACACCAGTTGTCACAGATGCGTTAATCCATCCGGATTATGATGCTGACAAAATTCATATCGCTGCAGGGGCGATTGAAAGTGAATCATTACATTCTGTGGCTGTCGCCATTCGAAAATATACATTAGCACAATTGGGACTCGAACAATTTCCGAGCCAAGTGACTAACATGCAAACTGTCAGTGGTAAGGGAGTTATGGGTGTCGTTAATGAAGCAACATGGAAAATTGGGAAGAAAAATTTTGCTACTGATGGAAGTGACACCGTATCATTTTTTGAAAATCAAGATGTGGTCTTCGCAGAAGAAGGTAAAACAATTGTTTATGTCGGTTATGAAAACAAAATCGTCGCTATTTATGCGTTAAAGGATACCGTGAGACCGGAAGCAAAACAGATGATTACAGATTTACATGAAGAAAAGATTAAAACGATGATGTTAACAGGAGATATTGAATTAACTGCAAAAGCAGTCGCCAAGGAAATAGGGATTGATCAATATTTTGCCGAATGCTTACCGGATGAGAAAGTAACCAAAATTAAACGAGCACAAAGTGAGTTCGGACAGGTCGGAATGGTTGGTGATGGCATCAATGATGCCCCCGCGTTCGCCACGGCCGATATTGGCATATCGATGGGAGAAGGGACGGATGTCGCATTGGAAACAGCTGATGTCGTCTTAATGAAAAATAACTTAACAAAAATAAACGATTCCATTAAAGTGTCCAGAAAAATGAACCGAATTATTAAACAAAATATCTTTTTCTCATTATCCGTTATTGCCTTGTTAATCATTTCAAACTTTTTTCAAGCCATCGATTTACCATTAGGTGTCATCGGCCATGAAGGAAGTACGATACTTGTCATATTGAATGGATTAAGGTTGTTGCGGTGAAAACATGAAACAATGCCTATATTTAAAAAGCCTAGATTAAATCTGGGCTTTTTGCATAGGTTTTTATTGAAGTGGTTTATTTAACCTCCATATTCTCCGCCATCAACTCCGCTTGTTTGACGACTGTTTCCACTGCCATCTTTTGCAAATCGGGTGGATAGCCATATTGTTTTAATAGCCGCCTCACGGTAATACGCATTTTGGCCCGAGCAGATTCCCGAAGATTCCAATCAATGCTCATATTTTCTTTAATCGATTTTGTTAATTCATGGGCAATCGCCCGCAAAATCTCGTCACCTAACACTTCTTCAGCTGTTTCATGTGTTGCCAGTGCATCATAAAACGCGACCTCTTCCTTAATCATGCCTGTCTCTTCACCGGCTCTATATGACTTATTCATTTCTCTCGCAATGTCGATTAATTCTTCAATGACTTTTGATGTTTCAATCGCTCGTTTGTTATATTGGTTCACTGCTTTTTCTAACATCTCAGAAAATTTACGCGACTTCACTAAATTTTCCCGTTGGATTGCTTTTATTTTTCCTTGTAACAATCGATTTAGGAGCTCCACTGCCAAGTTTTTTTGTGGCAAGGCCCGTACATCTTCTAAAAATTGATCCGACAAAATCGATATATCAGGATTTTCTAATCCGAGTGAATCATACACATCGACCACTTCATCGGAAATAATCGATTTTGAGATTAGTTGATTTAGTTGTTCATCAATTTGAGCCGTCGTTTTCTTGTTACTTCCTGATGGGATTAACTTCATCATCCCAGACTTCACTGCTTTGAAAAATCCAATCTCGGCATTTAACTCTTGTGCCTCCGCCTCTGTCGCACATAATGCAAATGCCTTTGCTAATTCTGTCACCGTTTTTAGGAAATGCTTTTTATCATCTTCTCCCAACCCGATGACAAAATCCATCGTTTCGGTGATGGCTTGCATTCTTTCTGTTTGTTTTTCTGATAAAAATTTTACATAATTATGTTGGTAAAGCATATCTTGAATGATTTCATATTTTTCCAACATAATATCGACGGCTTTTGACGTATCGATCCCAGTATTACTACGGTCTGATTCTGTATATTGTTTTAATGCCTCTTTTAGGCTTTCAGCAATGCCAATATAATCGACAATTAATCCGCCAGGTTTATCTTGAAATACCCGGTTCACCCTAGCAATCGCCTGCATCAGGTTATGCCCACGCATCGGTTTATCAACATACATCGTATGTAATGAAGGAACATCAAAGCCTGTTAGCCACATATCACGGACGATGACTAATTTTAGTTCATCATTATTATCTTTCATCCGTCGGGCGATAAAATCTCGACGTTTTTTATTGCCGACATGTTTTTGCCAATGTACTGGATCACTTGATGCCCCAGTCATGACAATTTTAATGGCCCCTTTATCATCATCATCATGATGCCACTCGGGTCGTAAGCGAGTAATTGCTTCATATAAACCAACGGCAATACGTCGGCTCATGACAACGATCATTGCTTTTCCAAAAATAGCCTTTTGTTTTGCCTCATAATGTACGACAATATCTTCTGCTAGTCGCTCCACCCGACTTTCAGCTCCCGCTAATGCTTCTAAACGGGACCATTTCGATTTTAACCGTTCTTGATCTGACTGTTCCTGGTATTCGGTTATTTCTTCATATTCATCATCAACATTTAATCCTTCAGGTAAATTTAACGGAATAATTCTACTTTCATAATAAATTCTAACCGTTGATTCGTCTTCTACTGATTGGGTCATATCATATATATCAATATAATTTCCGAAAACAGCTGGTGTGTTTTTATCTGCCAATTCTACAGGTGTGCCGGTAAATCCAATAAAAGAGGCATTCGGTAATGTATCACGCATATATTTTGCATAACCATATTTTGTCGCCACATTGCCTTTATCCTTTGAAAGTTCGGCTTGAAATCCATATTGTGTTCGGTGGGCTTCATCCGCGATAACGATGACATTTTTTCTCGTCGTTAAGGCTTCCATATGACTTGCTCCTTCTTCAGGGGCAAACTTTTGCATCGTTGTAAATACTATTCCGCCAGCTTCTACCCGTAAAAGCTCTTTCAATTCCTTTCTACTTTCCGCTTGTTTAGGAGTTTGCCTTAGCAAGTCACTTGAGATAGAAAAAGTATTGTACAATTGATCATCTAAATCATTTCGATCGGTTAAAACGACGACAGTCGGATTATTCATTTCCAACACTAATTTTCCCGTAAAAAAGACCATCGATAAACTTTTCCCAGAACCTTGGGTATGCCAAATAACCCCGATTTTCCGGTCCCCTTTATCGGAGGCTGCTCGTTTTGCTTGTTCGACCGCTTTATTGACGGCATAATATTGGTGATAAGCAGCAACAATTTTATATGTATGTTCTCCGTCTGATTGAAAGACGACAAAATGACGTAATATATCAAGTAAAACACCGTGTTGGAACATGCCTCTTAACAAAATTTCCAGTTGCGGGGTCGATGTCGGTGCAATCGTTTCCCCATCAGTCGTTCGCCACATCATAAAACGCTCTTCATTGGCTGTAAGAGAACCAGCCCTCGCGTTGATTCCATCACTTACGACAAGAAAAGCGTTGTAGTTAAAAAGTGAAGGGATTTTTGATTTATATGTTTGTAGCTGATGAAAAGCTTCAGTAATTCCCGCTGTTTCATCGGTAGAATTTTTTAACTCAATCACGACAAGTGGTAAACCGTTGACAAAGACAACGACATCAGGGCGTTTATTATGCTGCCCTTCAATCACTGTCAATTGATTCACAGCTAAAAATTGATTGTTCTCAGGATTGGTAAAATCGAATAACCATAACTTTTCCACTGCATTTCTACCGTCAGCTGTTCGGTATTCTACATCAATCCCGTCTGTGACATACTTTTGAAAATTGCGATTGTTAATGATAAGATTCGGTGACTGAATCATCGTGACTAACTGGATGGCACGTTCAATCGAGCTAGTAGAAGCATGTGGATTGATTTTCCGTAATGCCTCTTCCAAGCGATTGTGTAGCACCACTTCGGCATAGCTATTTCTTTCCGGATATTCCCCATCTTCAGCAATATCGGGACCATGTAATGTTTCATATCCCAAATCACTTAACCATTCGAGTGTTGCCGTTTCAAGATCATCCTCAAGAAATTGGTACATCTTCAGTCACCTCTTTCGTATCTGGTAATTCAATCTCTCCAGATAAAAGTTTCGGAAGGAGAGAGTCTCGAAGATTGGCAAGATTGTTCATTTGCTCTCTTAAACATAAAATTTTATTATACATTCCTTCTACAATTGTCTGAAATTCTAAGATTTTCCTCTCATAATAAGGGAATTCATAATTCATTGCTGTTTCCGGTCTTACCCGTTGTCTACTGTTAGTTGAACCAGTTGCATTATTTACTAAAAAATTATTAAAGCTATTTGACGATATCAAACTATAAATAAAGGCCTTATTGTCGTTCTTCTGTGTATCCAAAACAACATATTCACTTGAACAAACATTAATATAATTATCTATTATGTTTGGCAACCAGGTTCTTGGTGTATTTGGATTCATCCTAGAAAACATTAATGAGTATTTGTCTATTAAATATTTATTACTCTTAATAGATTTACTATTCTCTATTATTGGATACACCATAGAATCATATGCTGGAAAACTAAAGTGTGCTACATCAATCTTTTTTTCTTTAACGGGATTAAATGTTTTCTTAGAATGATTGGCGACCTCATTTAACTTAACAATTTCCCATCCTTCTGGCATCATTCCCAATTCACTTTCCACCATTTTTCCACCGTTTGATTTGTATGGTTTTCCATTTTCATCTGGATACTCAAAATCAACAAACCAACGTTTGAAAAGAGTTTGGGAAAGTTCTTTTAAATTGGAAATGATATTCGTATTAAGATCTATTTTATTATCAAGACTTTCAAGAAAAGCTGTAATTTTTTGTTGTTCCTGTTCATATACAGGGATTTTCACTTTAAAATTTTTTACCGTCTCTGTTTTTAAATTATTAAACACTGTACCAGTTGCATTACTAACTAATTTTCTTCTTTCATTTACTAAAAGATAGTATAAATATTCCTTTGAAATATCTTTAAAATCCCTTAATAGAAGCCAACCATCATGAATGCATGCATCAATTTCCATTATTTTTGGAAGTCCTGGCGTTGCGCTATTTGATAATATTAAATCCCCTTTAAAAACAGGACGACTTTTATTTTTACCCTCTTCTTTTATAAATTCTTTTGTTTTAAATATATAACGTGAATTATCAGAAGTTGCATCAGCTATTTTAACCCATGGAATGCCTTCTTCAACAACATAATCTTTTATTGGTCTTGGTGATGCACCCCTTTGAATTGAACACAATTCTTCTAACTTAACTTCCTTAAACCTCATACCCAATCCCTCCCAATGCTTCGCGGATTTGAGCTTCGAGTTTTTTTGATTCTTTAAATTGTTCAGCTAGTTCGCTTGTCAGTCTTTCCATTTTTTCATCAAAGGGTTCGCCATCATCTTCAACTTCCTCTAATCCGACATAGCGACCTGGTGTGAGGATATAATCATGTTCACGAATTTCTTCTATGGCAGCAGCTTTACAAAATCCAGCAATATTTTCATATTTCCCATCGTTCGTCCCTCGCCAAGCATGATACGTATCAGACACTTTACTAATATCTTGATTGGCAAGTTCTTTTAATGTACGGGTAGACATATACCCTAAATTACGGGCATCAATGAACAAAATTTCTCCGTCACGTTCTCGTTTACCATTTTTCGCTTTATTTTTTGTCACAAACCATAAACAAACGGGAATTTGCGTTGAATAAAACAATTGTCCCGGCAATGTAACAATACATTCTACTAAATCTTCTTCGATCAATTTTTTTCGAATCTCAAATTCAGCAGTTGTATTTGTCGACATCGAACCGTTTGCTAAGACAAATCCAGCCGTTCCTGTTGGGGCTAATTTTGAAACCATATGTTGTATCCATGCATAGTTTGCATTGCCATTCGGTGGGACGCCGTATTTCCAACGAACATCATCTTGTAATCTTTCTCCACCCCAATCACTAATATTAAATGGTGGATTGGCAAGGATGTAGTCGGCTTTTAACCGTTTATGTAAATCATTGTGGAATGTGTCCGCATGGTGTTCTCCTAAATTAGCATCGATACCACGAATCGCTAGATTCATTTTTGCTAGTTTCCACGTTGTCGGATTTGATTCTTGTCCGTAAATCGCAATATCTCCTAGTTTCCCTTGATGTTCTTCGACAAATTTTTCACTTTGAACGAACATTCCCCCCGAACCACAACACGGGTCATAGACTCGCCCCCGATATGGTTCAATCATTTCCACAAGTAGTTTAACAACCGACATGGGGGTGTAAAATTCACCACCACTTTTTCCTTCTGCAGCAGCAAATTTTCCTAGAAAATATTCGTATACTCTACCTAAAGTATCCTTCGCACGACTTTCTTTGTCACCGACCCGGAAAGAAAACATATCAATCGTTTCTCCAAGTCTTGTTTTATCTAAATCTGGACGTGCATAGTTTTTCGGTAAGACTCCTCTTAATGATTCGTTTTCTTTTTCGATAGCAATCATTGCTTCATCAATGATTTGACCAATCTCTGGTTTTTTCGCATTTTCCTTTATGTATGTCCAACGGGCTTCTTTCGGAACCCAAAAAATATTTTCTGCTAAATATTCATCTTTATCTTCTGGATCTGCCCATTGTTCTTTTTCTAATTCTGCGTACATTTCTTCGAAGGAATCAGATACATATTTCAAAAACAACAAACCTAATACGACATGTTTATATTCAGAAGCATCCATACTTCCCCGCAATTTATCAGCCATTGCCCATAATTTTTCTTCAAAACCTAAATTGGCAGTTGCCATCATCAAACAACCCCTTGAAAAATCTATTATTTTAATAGTTTTTGTTCACTACTTTGTCCCTATCATATCAATATTTTCATAGACTGTCATGAACTAATGATCCTCTAATTCAAAGTCACGTCACCTAAAATTTTAATCTTTACCTTTATCCCGGAGTTCAATAGATCTACTTGTAGTGTAATTAGAAATTACTTGTATATCTGACCCTAATGTCCACTATATCCTACCCAATACAAAGCAATATAAGGTGAAAGGGTTGTAAATTAAAAATAAGGACATACCTCGTCATTTAATGTAGTGGGGTTCTTTTTTCACTTTTTCTAAAAAAACAATAAAATTCACTCTTTTTACCTAAATTTTACCTAAACTTTACCTAGATTTGACTTAGATTTGACCTAGATTTGACATAATAGTAATAAGTTATAGGTATAATTTCATAAAAAATCATAAATTTAGGAAGAAAGGGAGTAGTTTTTGTGATAGGAAAAGGTAGAGGAAATAGAATTGCTAGACTGAACATTCGCAAGGAAGGAATATTGAAAAGGAATATTCTTTTTCTCTTTAGTTTAGTTTTACTACTTGGTCCATTTGGTATAATAAGTTTTGCAGATCCTGGTGATACTGGAGAGTCCATCGCGTACATTCCAGATGATAATTTAATAAAGGCAATTAATGATGAACTTGGTGAAAGTGAATCATATGAACCAACATTATATGATTTAAAAAGCATAACAGAACTTGATGCTTACGATTATGGTATTAAGGATCTAACAGGATTAGAACACGCAATAAATTTAGAGCATTATTTAGATCTCGGTGACAACGAGATTAACGATATTTCAGCATTAGAAAGTTTAACAGAGTTAAAAGTTTTATTCCTCGATGAAAACTATTTAAAGGATATTTCAACATTAAAAAATTTAACAAAATTAAATTTTTTATCTCTTTATTATAATCAAATTAGTGATATTTCAGCATTGAGAAATTTTACGGACTTAGAATATTTAATTCTTAGTTATAATGACATTAGTGATATTTCAGCATTAGCAAGTATGACAAATTTAATTGATTTAGATCTTACTAGTAATCAAATTAGTAAAATACCAAATCTAGAAAAATTAACGAACTTAAGAACATTGGAACTTGTAAATAATAAGATCAGTGATATTTCCGGATTAGAAAATCTAACAGATTTAAGAAGCCTATATCTTTATGGTAATCAAATTAGTGATCTATCACCGTTAAAAGATTTATCTATGTTAAATTATAACTATCAGATTTTTGGCGTTCAAGATATTAAGCTTCCCGAAATTGAGGTTTTAAGGACCTCCTCTACATTAGAAATTGAGAATCCAATTATTTATCATGATGGAACTATTTTGGACGATGTTATTACTGTTGATGATGGTTCATATGATTCAAGTAGTCAAAAAATTAAATGGGAAGGATTAACAGGAACAGAAATTAAAAGGACCTTTTCATTTGATGCTGAGGAGAAAAATGGTTTTTCTGGAACGGTCATACAACCAATTAAATGGATTGATCCTAAAGTGACCTTGCCATTAAACACAAAAAAGAAGGTTTATGCAGGACAAGCTGTTACAATTGATGGGAAAGGCACCCAAATCACGTTCCCTAATGACTTACCTTCAGGTACATTTGTGACGATTACAGATGTTAGTGGAGAAGGTTTTGTCACAAATACAGAAGGAATAGACAGTGCTGGGGATGTGCTGAACTTTGAATTTGAATTACCAAATGGCCAAAGCTTTACAGGAAATTCCGAATTGACAATGACTTACGGTAATGGCTTTGCCACGGCCATAGACATTTATTATTACAACGAATCGGATAAAAAATGGGTAGCACAAAATGGCACCAAGAATACGGGCAACAATACAATCACAATCAATCCTAGTCATTTTTCCACGTTTGGTGTTTTTGCACTAAAAGAAGATGATGAATTAGGGATTACTGAATAATT
>DKGO01000028.1 GCA_002453315.1 Caryophanales bacterium UBA6768
TTGGAATGCAAGTATATTTATTAGAAATATTGTATTTACTAGCCCGGTCCCGTCATGAAGCGGTGATTATGGATGCAAACATGATGCGTGCGGAAAAATTAAAAAAATATATTGATCAAAATTATTTTAATGTGATGAATGCTACCGATTTGTCTGGGAGATTGGGGGTCAGCTCCCGATACGTTAATTCAATTTTTAAAGATAAATTTAACATGACACCATTGCAATATTTAACCGAAGTTCGGTTAGAAGCGGCGAAACGGTTGTTATTAGAATCTGATAAGGACATTATTTCGATTTGTTTTGAGGTAGGGTTTGAATCTGTATCAACATTTTACCGAACGTTTAATCAATATTTTCATACATCTCCGAATAAATTTAGAACGAATATCTATCCGTTGTAACAGTTTTACAAAAGATGGATATTTTTTTATGCGATTAGCATTTTAATTAAAAACAGCAACAATTTTCAATTTTTCTGAATATTTATCTTGTTAGTTCCGAAATTGAGAATTTAATACGAAAAGTTATAAGAAAATAAAATTAGAACACATTATGCTTAGGTTAAATAAAATTATTTTGGAAAAGGAGTATATCGATGGCTGTTAAAAATATTGGAATTATAATGAACGGTGTTACAGGAAGAATGGGAACTAATCAACATTTAATTCGTTCGATTGTAGCTATTAGGGAACAGGGTGGCGTTGAACTCCCTAACGGAGATAAAATTATGCCAGATCCAATTTTAGTTGGACGTCGTGAAAATCGTCTGAAGGAATTGGCAGACGAATACAATTTAACTCGATGGACCACAGATGTTGATGCTGCTTTAGCCGACGATTATAACGAAATTTACTTCGATTCTCAAACAACAGTTCGTCGTGCTGCGGGAATTAAAAAAGCCATTAAGGCGGGAAAACATATTTATTGCGAAAAACCTACAGCTGAATCGACGGAAGAGGCTTTGGAGTTAGCCCAACTTGCTAAAGAAGCTAATGTGAAAAATGGTGTCGTACAAGATAAATTATATTTACCAGGTATTTTAAAATTAAAACGTCTAATTGATTCAGGATTTTTTGGCGAAATGCTATCAGTAAGAATGGAGTTCGGTTATTGGGTATTTGAAGGTGACTGGCAAGAAGGGCAACGTCCTTCATGGAATTACCGCAAAGAAGATGGTGGTGGCATCATCGTTGATATGTATGCCCACTGGCGTTACGTAATTAAGCATCTTTTTGGAGATATTACATCATTGTCATGTATTGGAAAAACTCATATTCCAGAAAGAATTGATGAAAAAGGTGAAAAGTATGCTGCTACAGCTGATGATGCTGCCTATGGTACGTTTGAACTAGATAATGGGATCATCGTCCAAGCAAATTCATCATGGGCAGTTCGTGTAAACCGTGAAGATTTATTGACAATTCAAGTAGATGGTACGGAAGGAAGTGCCGTAGCGGGACTTCGTGATTGTAAGATCCAACATCGTGTGAACACACCTAAGCCTGTTTGGAACCCTGACATTCCAAATCCATTTGATTTCCAATCACAATGGCAGAAAGTACCAGACAATCAAGAATTTGATAATGCATTTAAAATTCAGTGGGAAATGTTCCTAAAGCACGTAGTAGCCGATGCTCCATACGACTTGGACTTACTCGAAGGTGCTAAAGGTACTCAAATTTCTGATTTAGCATTAGAATCCTGGGAAAAACGTGCATGGGTTGATGTTCCAGAGTTAAAGTTATAGGAGGTATAACATTGACGAATCAAATAACATTACCTAGAGCTGGTGGAGAACTTTACACTTATCATGTAGGAAGAACAACTCCGATTGAGCAACCGAAGGTAAAACATTTTGAAAAGAGAATTGCTTTTTCAGCTGCTCACGTTGTAGCAGATCCATTTGCAGAAGCTGATCCTTTGAATGATGGACGAATTGATTGGGAGTCAACATTAAGATACCGTCATTATTTATGGTCACAAGGATTAGGTGTAGCTGAAGCGATGGATACAGCCCAAAGAGGAATGGGCCTAAACTGGGAGCATGCAAAAGAACTAATTAGTAAATCAGTCGTTGAGGCAAAATCTGTTGGCGGTAGAATTGCTTGTGGTGCAGGTACAGATCATTTAGAACCGGGATCAGATGTAACGATTGATGATGTCATTAAAGCCTATACAGAACAGTGTGAATTTGTGGAAGCAAGTGGTGGACAAATCATCCTAATGGCTAGCCGTGCGTTAGCAGCATGTGCTAAAACACCCGAAGATTATGTAAAGGTCTACGGTACTATTTTACAAAATGTATCAGAGCCAGTGTTATTGCATTGGTTGGGTGATATGTTTGACCCAGCATTGTCAGGATATTGGGGCCATAATGATATCGATAGTGCTATGGAAGTTTGCTTACAAGTGATTCGAGATAACGCCGATAAAGTTGATGGGATTAAAATTTCTCTGTTAGATGATCAACGTGAAATCGAAATGAGACGTTTACTTCCTGAAGGTGTGAAAATGTATACAGGTGATGACTTTAATTATCCTCATTTAATTCTTGGGGATGAGCAAGGGTTTAGTCACGCATTACTAGGAATTTTTGATGCTATTGCACCGGCAGCAGCCACTGCACTTCAAGCATTGGATAAAGGTGACATTAATACGTATCAATCAGTTTTAGAAAAAACTGTACCATTATCACGTCATATTTTCCAAGCCCCAACTTACGCTTATAAAACTGGTGTCGTGTTTATGGCGTACTTAAATGGCCATCAGTCACATTTCAGAATGATTGGTGGAGCAGAAAGCTGGCGATCGATCATTCATCTTTCCGATTTATTTGTGATGGCCGATGAGGCAGGCTTGTTAAGTAATCCAGATTTGGCAGTTGAGAGAATGCAGCTCGTATTGAAACAAGCAGGCGTTCATAAAATTTAGTTTTTAACAATGTTGATAGCAATCCGACAAGTTAAAGAGTTTTGATAGTTACAATCCAAATTGTTTTAAATTTAAGTGCTTGTAAAAGAATGAATTTTTAAACAGAAAGGGGGATTTGTTTAATCATGGGAAATGAATCACCATTATTAGAAAACCTTAGCCTTAATCAAATTACAACTGAAAATTGGACACTTGAAGAAGCTATTCAAGGGTGTGTGAAAGCAGAGGTGCCATGGATTGCCCCTTGGCGTCATAAGGTTCATGAACTAGGATTGGCAGAAAGTAAAAAGCAAATTGAAGCTGCAGGCTTAAAAGTATCAAGTCTTTGCCGTGGTGGAATGTTCCCAGCGGCAACTGCGGAAGAACGTCAAAAAAATATTGATGATAATCGACTAGCAATCGAAGAAGCAGCAGAACTTGGGACGGATGTCTTAGTGCTTGTCTGTGGTTCATCTCCTGATAAAGATATTGATACTGCCCGTAAATGGGTAGAAGAAGGGATTGCAAAAATAGAACCGTTTGCTAAATCTCACGGGGTAAAATTAGCAATCGAACCACTTCACCCGATGTATGCAGCTGATCGCTCTGTTGTCGTGACACTTGATCAGGCAAATACAATGGCAGAAAAAATGAACTCAAGTCATGTAGGTGTCATTGTTGATGTGTTCCACGTCTGGTGGGATCCTGATTTATACAATCAAATTAACCGTGCTAAAAATAACATTTTAGGTTTTCACGTATCTGATTGGATTGTTCCGGTTCCAGATATTTTTAAAGGACGAGGAATGATGGGCGATGGTGTCATTGAGCTTCGTCGTATCCGTAAAGCTGTTGAGGCAGCAGGGTATAATGGGCCAATTGAAGTAGAAATTATTAACCAATCTATTTGGGACCAACCAGGTGATGATGTTCTTGCTTTAATGAAAGAACGTTATATAGAACATGTTTAATGTTGATATGATGTTGAACATGATAAAATTACCTTCCCTTAATGTATGACACTCCCATGTCATACAGTTTACTACCAACCAGCGTCATATGACGCTGGTTTTTAAAATGTAAATTTTTATGACGTTATGTTTGAATGGAAAATCTACAAATCCGAATAGTAACATTGCTTGAGCTGTTTTGTTGTTGTCAAGTATTTACAATACAAAAGCTGTCTTAGATTAAAATTTTTTACGCTGACATTTAAAATTTGAAAAGAATTGCTTTTTCCTAGACCTAATCAACATTATCTGAAGTGTAGTATGTTTACATTTTACGCTTATTAAGTGTATATTTAAACTATCAATGCTTTCAATTAATTTTTTCCTTCATTAGATACATATTTTCAGTAGGGGGAATTAGCTGTGAATATTAATAGTAAACTCGGACAAGAAATAATTAAGCGTATAGAAGAGTACATAGATGTAGATATTAATATTATGGATTTAACCGGGAAAATTGTCGCAAGTACGGATGAAAACCGGATTAACCAAGTCCATAGCGGTGCCATTGAAGTAATTAAAACGAATAAGGAACTTATTTTGTATGAGGAAGATGTCATTAAATATGAGGGGACAAAGCCAGGGGCAAATTTACCGATTATTCATCATCAGAAAATAGAAGGTGTCGTTGGGGTAAGTGGAAATCCCGATGAAATTTTGCCAATGACGGGTTTAATCCGTGTATCTGTCGAAATTATTATCGATCAACTATATATTCAAAGGCAAGAATATTACAAAGAACGACAGTGGAACCATTGGTTACAGCAATTACTACATCCTGCTGGACTTAATGAGGAAAATTTAAAACGAGAGGCGGAGTATACGCTTCATACTGAGATGGAAGAATATTGGAAGGTGATTGTTCTATTTGGTGATCATGTACAAGATTATCTCGACATTTATCGACAAATCTTACATAAAAATGATGTATTATTTACATTGCCTTTTTCGGGTGATGAAGTCATTATTGCAGTTTCCTCCCATGTCAAAAATATCTCGAAATTATTAAATGCCTTACTAAAATCTTCAAGCGATAATGTGAAAATTGGCATTGGAGAAGAAGGATTTAGTATGAAAGGTATTCGGGATTCCTATTTTCAGGCGAAGCAAGCAATAAATTTTCAGGATGATCCGGGGACTATTGCTTATAGTGAAGATTGGAAATTAGAGAGACTTGCCCATACAGTTTCTCAGGAGGTTTATGATCAAATTTGCTTACAATTTGAAAACCGCTTGTTAATGTTGGACGATATTTATATTGACACCATTAATACTTATTTTGATATGAATTTTTCTATTAAGAGAACTGCAACTATTCTTCATATTCATCGAAATACCCTCTTATATCGACTTGAACAAGTGTATAAAAAGGTCGACTTAGATCCCCGTATTTTTTCTGATGCAATTATTTTAAAATTAATTATTAGCAGAAATATTTAATTGTGCAAATGCACAAATAAGTAAAGGGAATTTTCAAAAAACTTCGTTTTTTACTCCAATTGTAATCGTTTCCAGTAACGTGTTAAATTTAATATATCATGATGGAAGGGAGAAATATATGAACATTGTAATAGCACCTGACTCTTTCAAAGGTAGCTTAACATCTTTACAAGCATCCCAAATCATAAAGTCTTCAATACTAGACTTGGATTGCGATTATTACAATGTTGTCATGATGCCAATGGCTGATGGAGGTGAGGGGACACTAGAAACACTATTAGCATCAACAAAGGGTGAAATAATCCCTATTACATGTACAGGGCCTTTGGGAGAAAAAAATGATACAACATATGCAATTGTCAATTCCAATACAGCAATTATTGAGAGTGCGAGTGTTTCTGGCCTAATGCAAGTACCGTCCAATAAACGAAATCCTGATTTTACGACATCTTATGGTATGGGTGAAGTAATGATTGATGCGATGGATAAAGGATGTACATCATTTGTCATAGGACTAGGTGGAAGTGCCATCAATGATGGTGGTCTAGGAATGCTCCAAGCATTGGGGATGAAAGCATTCGATGCCGATGGACAAAAAGTTGGTCAATTCGGTAAAGATTTACACCGAGTGAAAAGCTTAGATTTATCCAACATGGATGCAAGGTTGTCAAATGTGACGATAAAAGTTGCTTGTGATGTTGATAATCCACTTTGTGGTAAAAATGGGGCAAGTGCAGTATATGGTCCACAAAAAGGTGCCACGAAAGAGCAAATTCAACAGTATGATTTATCGTTAAATAATTTTGGTAGCTTGATGGAAACAGAATTAAATAAGCCGTTGAAAAATGTACCTGGTGCAGGTGCTGCTGGAGGGCTCGGATTTGCCTTTTTAACATTAGGCGCAAAGTTAATATCTGGAGCAGAACTTTTGGCGGAAACAATGAAATTAGAAGAAGCGATTCAACAAGCGGATTTAGTCATTACTGGCGAAGGTCAAAGTGATTATCAGACGCTTTATGGGAAGGCACCCGGATATATTGCTCAATTGGGTAAAAAATATCATGTCCCCGTTATTTTAATTTCAGGAAGTTTAAAAAATCACGATAAATTACGTGAATCGTTTACAGGAAGTTTTTCAATTATTGATAAACCCCTTACGTTAAAGGAAAGTATGAGACAAGCTGATACACTTCTTTACGAACAAACGAAACAAATTATTCATTTTATGGTGGAACTACTAAAGAAAGATCAACCTTCACCATCAAATATATCAACAACATCAATGTGATGATTTTAAAAAAATTAGGAGGGAATTTACATTGAAGAAAAGATTATTTTTTATGTTTGCAGCACTAGTACTGGTATTTGTTATTGCAGGGTGTGGTAGTGGAGATGATAATGCAAATTCATCGAATAACACTAACGATAATGCCAACACTGGAGCAAATGAAGAAAATAACAATGATGGAAATGCAAGCAGTGATGAGGAATATGTCATTAAATTTGCCCACGTTGTTAGTGCAAGTACAGCAAAAGGTAAAGCAGCGGAAAAATTTGGTGAGTTAATTGAAGAAAGAACAAATGGCCAAATTACTGTTGAAATTTACCCTGATTCACAGTTAGGATCTGACAGAGAAATTCAAGAACAAATGCAGTCAGGTACAGTACAAATGAATGCTCCATTTACTGGGGTACTTCCTTCATTCCTGAAAGATTATGAAGTGTTTGATTTACCATTTTTATTCGATGATAAAGAACATGCATTTAACGCAACAAATGGTAAACTAGGTCAATTGTTAGGTGATCGTTTAGTTGATCAAGGCTTCCACGTATTAGGTTTCTGGGATGGTGGATTTAAACATCTTACTAACTCAAAACATAAAATTGAAACACCAGAAGATGTTGCAGGATTAAAATTAAGAACTTCACAAAGTCCATTACTTATTACCCAATTTGAAGCATTAGATGCAGCTGGTGTATCGATTGATTTCTCAGAACTTTACACAGCATTACAAACGAAAACAGTTGATGGACAGGAAAACCCATTATCAAATATTGTCAGTCAAAAGTTTTATGAAGTACAAGATTATATTACTCTAAGTGGCCATGGTTACATGGGATATGTGTTAATGATTGCTGATGAATTCTACCAAGGATTACCTGCTGACTTACAAGAGGCAATCGATGAAGTTTCAGCAGAAGTTAGTGAGTGGCAGTGGGAGCAATCAGCTGCTGATGAGGAAGAGTATATGAAAGTTTTAGCAGACTCTGGTATTGAGATTACAGAATTAACAGACGAACAAAAACAAGCCTTTAAAGAAGCTATGGCAGAAACATATGATGAGTTCAAGAAAATGGAAGGTGCCGAAGAGCTACTTGATGCATTGGAACAATAAGTCATTAAGTCTATAGCATGACTATTAGATGTATGCAGTCGTTTGTTGATTAACGAATTGAACATTTTTTGAAATGATAACAGTCCTCATTTGGGTCAGCCAACTTAAGTGTTGCTGGCCCACTTAAGGACTGTATAAAATTTCATATTTGATTTGCCGTTAAAGTATGTCATGATTAAGTGAAATTAAAAGTATAAAATATAGGTAAGAATTGAATTTTATCGTATAATAATACTTAAATTGGTAGTAAACTATTAAGTGATGTTTGCACATTTCGTTTATGGTGAAATAGACATAAACTCCGAAGTGTAACATGATGGGGAGGGAATTTCTTTGCGGAAATTAAATCATATATTAAACCATATAGAAGAGTATTTTACTGCTATCTCCCTCTTTTTAATATCTCTATTGGTTTTTGTTCAGGCAGTATTACGATATGGTTTTAATACATCGCTTTCGTGGTCTGATGAAGTTGCGAGATATATGATTGTTTGGATTGTATTTGTGGGAAGTAGTATCGCAGTTAGGGAGAAAGCACATGCATCTGTCGATGCAGTAACTGCATTTTTACCGGGATTAATGCAACGGATTTTTTCTATTGTTGTGAATATATTGGGACTAGCATTTTGTGTTGTCGCTATTTGGGCTGGCTATGGGCTTGTTGCTAATGCTCTTTCGTTTAATACTGTAACTGCAACAATGGGAATTTCCATGGCATTTCCATACTTAGCTATTCCTGTTGGTGCCTCCTTGATGTTTATTCGATTTATGCAACTTTTAGTCAAGGATATACGATCGATTATTTTAAAAGATTATGAAAAGACTTCCTTGACAGAGGAGGCGACTAAATATTGATTTTAGTTCTATTTTTTATTTTACTTATTTTAGGTGTACCGATTGCCATTTCCATTGCTCTTGCTAGTTTAGTTGCCATGTTTCAAGGTGGTATTTCTATTGATACATTTGCAAGGTCACTATTTTCTGGTGTAGATTCATTTACACTGATGGCCATTCCATTTTTTATTTATGCAGGGAATTTAATGTTAGCTGGTGGAACCTCTGCCAGACTGATAAATTTTGCGAGAAAGTTAGTTGGTTGGACGACGGGAGGCTTGCCTATTGCAGGCGTTATGTCTTCAATGCTATTTGCTGCATTATCTGGCTCAAGCCCGGCAACAGTTGCGGCAATTGGTGGTATTATGATTCCTTCATTAGATGAAGCAAAGTATTCTCGTAAGTTCTCAGTTGGACTAATGTGTGCAGCTGGTTCACTGGGTATTATCATTCCGCCAAGTATCACATTACTCGTCTATGGCGCTGTCGCTGAGGTTTCGATTAGTGATTTGTTCATTGCTGGAATTGTTCCAGGTATTTTTATCGGGCTGGTGCTCATTGTGATCAGTTATATTATTGCAAAAAAACAAGGCCATCAACCAGAGGAAAGAGCAACATTAAAAGAAATATGGGATGCCTTCAAATCAGCAATTTGGGGAATTTTATTGCCGATTATTGTGCTTGGGGGAATTTATAAAGGATTTTTCACCCCAACAGAAGCGGCTTCCGTAGCGATTGTTTATAGTTTAGTCATTGGACTATTTGTGTACAAGGGATTAAATTTAAAATCGTTATATGAAGTAACGAAGAGCTCTGTCATTACGTCAGCAATGATCATGTTCGTTATTTCAGCAGCTAAAGTATTTAGTTGGTATTTAACGTATGAAAAAATTCCAACGAGATTAGCAGAATTAATTTTAGGATTTGCTGATACCCCGTTTACTTTCCTATTATTAGTAACAGTCATTTTATTGATTGTCGGTATGTTCATGGATTCTAGTGCTGCAGTGTTAATATTTGTGCCACTATTCCTACCAATTGTCATGGAGATGGGCATCGATCCAATTCACTTCGGTGTCATTATGATTGTTAACCTGGCTATTGGTATGTTAACTCCACCATTTGGATTAAACTTATTTATCGCATCAGGAATAAGTAAAATGTCGATTACCGATGTTACTAGAGGAGCAACTCCATTCATTGTAGTATTAATTATGGCGTTGTTTGTTATTATGTTCGTACCACAAATGTCACTCTTTTTAATTAGATAATATATAGTTGTGAATTAGTTATTTGATATGATGTTGAATGAAATAGATAAGGCTTTTTATCTTTTGGATTACAATTTTTCGATAAACTCTGCTTGGAAATAGGCATACTCGTTGAAATGATATGATAGAATCGTTTCGCTGTCAGTATGTCATTTTCAAGTAGGGTTTTTGTTTTGGATGGGAAGAAAATTGACATTTATCCGTGAAAGTTGCGTCCAACCATACTTGATTAGAAATGGACACTTACATGCGTTTTGGTCGTCTAGGTTTCTAGTCCCTTTAATTAAATGGGTACGCACACCTATTTTAGCCAGTTAGAACTTAATTTATTGTAGATCATTTCCAATTTCATGATTAAAAAGTGATAAAATTCCGATAGTAAATCACCATTATTTAGTAACTTTTATCTATAATATAGAAAAATAATGAAATTTTCGGTAAAATAGTGAAGTATAGGGGTGAAACGATGAAATATAAAGAGATAATAGAAGAAATGACGTTAACAGAGAAAGCTTCACTGATGTCGGGTGCCAATTACTGGAATACGAAAGCAATAAAAAGAGTAGATATTCCATCGATGATGCTAACGGATGGTCCGCATGGATTAAGGAAACAAGGCGGAAAGGCGGATCATTTAGGATTGCACAAAAGTTTACCAGCCACATGTTTTCCGACGGCGGCAACTTTGGCGAATAGCTGGGATAAAAATCTCCTTCGCCAGATTGGTGAAAAAATTGGAAAGGAAGCAGCCAGTGAAAATGTGAATGTGCTGCTTGGACCAGGATTAAATATTAAACGTAATCCGTTATGTGGCAGAAATTTTGAGTATTTTTCTGAGGATCCGTATTTAACGGGAGTAATGGCTAGTGAAATGGTAAAGGGAATTGAATCGAATAATATTGGGGCCTGTCCGAAACATTTTGCTGTTAATAGTCAGGAGCATATGCGGATGACAGTGGATGAAATTGTCGATGAGCGCTCGTTAAGGGAAATTTATTTAGAAGGTTTCCGCAGGGTAGTAGAAGAAACGAAGCCAAAAACATTGATGACCTCTTACAACAAGGTGAATGGTACATATACGAATGAGCATCCCGAACTTTTGACAAAGATTTTATATGAGGAATGGGGATTTGACGGAATTGTCGTGACTGATTGGGGAGGCAATAATGATCGGATTTCTGGTTTAGTAGCCGGAAATCAATTAGAAATGCCATCAACAAACGGGTTAACCGATTTTGAGATTGTCCTTGCTGTTGAGAACGATGAGCTTGATGAAGCAATTTTAGATAAAGCAGTAGACGATGTGCTGGACGTCATTTTCACGACACAGCCAAGAGATGAGGAAATTCCTGAGGTTATCGAGTTGGATCATCATTTGAGTGCGGTCGATGCTGCGCAACGTTCTATCGTTTTATTAAAAAATGAAAATAATGTGTTACCACTTCGTGAAGAGGAACGGATTGCTGTTATCGGTGATTTTGCTAAAAACCCACGTTATCAAGGATCGGGAAGTTCTCTCATTACTCCAACGAAAATATCGAACGCGTTGAATGCATTTAATAATGATGAAGATTTATTAGTGATTGGCTATGAACCAGGATTTAAACGAATGGGTGGGACAAGTGATAAACTACTTAAAAAAGCTGTTTCCTTAGCCCGTCAGGCAGATACTGTACTACTATTTTTAGGATTAGACGAGTTAAGTGAATCAGAAGGGTTAGACCGGGAAAATTTACGCCTAAATGATAATCAACTTGAATTGGTCGATGCTTTATTGAAAGAAAATGCAAAAATTGTCGTCATTATTTCAGGCGGTGGCCCTGTTGAGATGCCATTTGCTGATGATGTAGAAGGAATAATCCATGCCTATTTGGCTGGTCAAGGAAGTGGACAAGCATTAAGAAATATTGTGAAAGGTACTTATAATCCAAGTGGTAAACTAAGTGAAACTTTTCCAATTTCTTATGAAGAAGTGTCATCTGCGCCATATTTTCCTGGTAAAGAGGCAACAGCAGAGCATCGGGAAGGAATTTTTATCGGCTACCGTTATTTCGATAAAATTAATCAACCCGTGTTGTTTCCTTTTGGTTACGGCATTTCGTATACCGAGTTCACATATGATGAGTTAACGGTCAATGATGACCATGTTACATTTACAGTAACTAACACTGGTGATGTCGCTGGTGAGGAAGTGGCCCAATTATATATTGAAAAAAGCGACACTAAAATTGTCCGAGCAAAAAGGGAATTAAAAGGTTTTGAAAAGGTTGCCCTAGAGCCGGGGGAAAGTGAAGTCATCACAATTCCGATTGAAGAGAGAGACTTTGCATATTACAACACGACTGTTAACGATTGGGTTGTCGAACCAGGGGAATATGAAATTTTGGTAGGAAGTTCAAGTCGTCATATCCATTTACGAGAGTCAGTAGAAAAAGTAGGGGACGATGTGACATGCGAGCATACCGAGGAGAATTTTCCATGCTATTTTTCTGGAAATGTTCATGATGTGACTGATGAGGAATATGTTCGTTTGTTAGGATATGAACCACCAAATCCATATTGGGATCGGGAAAAAGCGTTAGAAATGAGTGATTCATTTGCCCAATTACAATATAAAAATAAATTTGCAAGTTTGTTATATCGTTCGATTTTATGGTTGCGCAAATTTTTCCTATTGATTCGGAAACCTTTCATCGCGAACAATACGTATTATTTACTGAACATGAGGTTTATTCATTTAGAACGAATGACAGGAGGGAAAATTAAACGTGAATGGGTTGAAAAAATCTTGGAGTGGGCCAATCGCCCAGCAAGGAAATCACCCTAAATAGAAAAGGGCCTACCACGCGATAAGTGGTAGGCATCAATTTTTTTATAATATAGTCACCCAATCAAATGGATCCTCTACTTTACCGTATTGAATGCCAGTCAATGTATCGTAAAGTCGTTTAGCCACTTCCCCTGTCTCATAATTATTAATTGTAAAATCTTCATTATTCCATGTAAGTTGACCAATAGGTGAAATAACTGCAGCTGTTCCTGTTCCGAAAGCTTCTTCTAGAGTCCCATTTTTGTGAGCCTCAATAATTTCCGCCATGGAAATTCTTCGTTCAACTACTGGGAGATCCCAATGTTTTAAAAGTTTTAATGTCGAGTCCCGTGTAATCCCTTGTAAGATACTACCATTTAATGCAGGGGTAATAATTTCCCCGTTAATTTTGAAAAATACATTCATACTTCCAACTTCTTCGATATATTTTTTCTCCACACCATCTAACCATAATACTTGTGCAAAACCTGAACCAGCGACAAGTTCTTGGGCCATCAACCCTGACGCATAGTTTCCACCAGTTTTTGCCTCACCAGTTCCCCCAAGCACCGCCCGGACATATTCATTCTCCACAGCAATTTTCACAGGATTAATCCCTTCATCATAGTAAGAACCGACAGGGGACAAAATGATCATGAACTTGTAATGTTTCGCAGGACGCACACCTAAATAAGGCTCCGTTGAAATAATGAACGGTCGAATATAAAGTGAAGTTCCTTCCTCATTCGGAATCCAATCTTTCTCTAATTCCACTAATTGCTTCAACGCCTTTAATACGAACCCCTCATCAATTTTCGGAATGCACATCCGTTTATTTGAATGATTCATACGGGAAAAATTACTTTCAGGACGAAAAAGTTGTACATTGCCATTTCCCGCTATATATGCTTTTAACCCTTCAAAAACTGACTGACCATAATGAAAAATAAATGCAGAAGGCTCCATTTCAATTTTACCGTAAGGAACAATTCGAGCATCATGCCACTCATGTTGTTCATCATAATCCATGATAAACATATGATCGGTAAACTGTTTTCCAAACTGTAAATCAGCAGTGTTTGGCTTTTCTTTCGGTGATTTTGTAAGTTCCACTTTGATCATTTTGTCTGACATTGAAATATCTCCTTTTATAAAAATCAGTATAAAATATAATAATAATTACATACTCTTTATTATAACGCAAGTGAAGTGAATTTTGTTCAATTTTGATTCAACTTTTTGAAAAAGTGCAAAAATTACTTCATGTTACAGAAAATGGGAAAGTCAAAATTTCATTTTTGAAGTTGGGAGAAGGAATATATAAGGGTGTAGGTGTCTTAAGGGCGGTAGATGGCATGATACCCCCATTGGGCGTCAAGTTTAAGAGCGGTGGTGCAATGTTTATGAGCGTTCAATTCAGTTTATGTGCGGTGGTGCAATGTTTATGAGCGTTCAATTCAGCTTATGAGCGTTCAATTCAGTTTAAGAGCGGTGGTCCAATGTTTATGAGTGTTCCGCATTATTTAGGAGCGATAAACAAACAGTGAATGCTATCGATTTTATGAACACCGAAGAATTTCCCCTTTGCTAGTTATAACTTGTCGTAAAAATTTTCTTATACTATGCTAGTCAATAGAATATACCATAGAACGGAGTGTCAAAATGAAAGTCTTTGAATCTTCAGAAGCAATGAAACGACTTCCAGAGCAATTTTTTGCAAATTTGGGGAAAAGGGTCCAACAATTACTGGGTGAGGGACATGATCTTATAAATTTAGGGCAAGGAAACCCTGATCAACCTGCATCAAAGCGAATTAAACAGGCTCTAAAAGAAGCATCCGAAAATCCGGTGAACGATAAATACTCACCATTTCGTGGATTCCCCACGACTCGACAGGCAGTAGCGGATTTTTATAAAAAAACCTATGATGTTGATTTGGATCCGAATAAAGAAGTGGCATTGATGTTTGGGTCAAAAATTGGTCTTTTTGAAATTGTACAATGTTTATTAAATCCCGGTGATGTTGCATTTTTGCCAGATCCAGGTTATCCCGATTATTTAGCGGGGGTGGCCCTAGCGAATGTTGACCCGATTTATATGCCGTTGTTAGAAGAAAATGGTTTCTTGCCAGATTATGATCAATTGGCACCTGCAGATTTGGAAAAGGCGAAATTAATGTTTTTAAATTATCCGAATAACCCAACTACCGGTGTGGCGACTCCGGAGTTTTTTGAAGAAACAGTTGCATTAGCAAAAAAACATGACATTTGTGTGGTACATGATTTTGCTTATGGTGGAATCGGTTTTGATGGTAAACAGCAGCCCAGTTTTTTAAGTGTTGATGGGGCGAGGGAAGTCGGGATTGAAATGTATTCGATGTCCAAATCGTTCAATATGGCAGGTTGGCGAGTTGCATTTGCGGTTGGAAATGCCTCGGTTATTGAAAAGATTAATTTATTACAGGATCATATGTTTACAAGTATTTATGGGGCTATTCAAGCAGCGACAACAATAGCAATTACTGAGGAAACGGAATTTATTGATGAAGTTGTTAAAATTTATGAAAGCCGTCGAAATGTTCTCGTTGAAAGTTTACGAGAAATTGGTTGGCATGTGGAGGCACCCAAGGGGACATTTTTCTGTTGGTTCCCGGTTCCAGAAGGTTATACTTCAAATGAGTTTGCTAATTTATTATTAGAAAAGGCCCATGTTGTCGTTGCGACGGGAGCAGGCTTTGGAAAACAGGGAGAAGGCTATGTTCGAATGGGCTTGCTTGATTCAGAAGAGCGCCTACGAGAGGCTGCGAAACGGATTGGTGAATTAGGGATTTTCAAATAGGCTTGTCCCAGAATGTTTGTTGTTAAATAATTTAAGAATCCAATTATCATATAGTTTCCGAGTAAGAGAGTGGTTCATCTATTAATAATTTTCCAACATAACTGAAATAAAATAAATTTTATTTAGTTGACAAACAAAATATAACCTAGTATTATCATATTTAGACTTTTAAAAATCGAATAGAATCTTATCAAGAGTGACTGAGGGATCAGGCCTGAAGACGTCACAGCAACCTTCCAAATGGAGTGGTGCTAATTCCTGCAGAATGAATCCGTTCTGGAAGATAAGGGAGACAACATGAATATGATGCCCTTCTTTCGAATGGAAAGAGGGGTTTTTAATTTGTGCAAAAATCGATATATGTCAAACGAATTAGTAGATTGAAAGGAATGGAAATTATTAAACTTTGAAGTTTTTACCTAAGTGACAAATAATAATGGATGTTTTACGATGATAAAAATTTAAAAATAAACAACAGAGAAAGGGGAATTCCATGATTGAGCTTCAACAAGTTACAAAAGTGTATGAATCAAAAAAGTCTCAAGTGATCGGTGTAGATCATGTTGATTTGAACATAAACCGTGGTGAAATTTATGGAATTGTCGGTTATAGTGGAGCGGGAA
>DKGO01000117.1 GCA_002453315.1 Caryophanales bacterium UBA6768
GTTCTCTCACACCAATATAATTCGGTATGGAAATTCGTGCCCCAAACGGAAATTCTTCTTGTGCTAATTCTAATGCACCATCTAACTTCATTGAACCACCAGTTAATACAACCCCACCAGGTAGGTCGGAAAATCCCATTCTTCTCAATTCTTGATAAGATAGTTCATAAATTTCCTCTAATCTGGCTTCTATCATATTGGCAATTTGTAATTGATTATACGTTTCCTTTTGTTGATTACCGATAACTGTCGCCTCAAAAGTTTCTCCTTCAGAGGCATTATCGTAATAAGCATGACCATAATTTAATTTAATCTCCTCAGCTTCCTCGGTAGAGGTTCGTAGACCAATAGAAATATCCTTTGTGATATTATCCCCACCAAGAGGGATAACGTTCGTTGAAATTAAATGGTTATTCTCAAATACTGAAATCGTTGTTGATCCCCCACCAATATCAATTAATGCCACACCTAAGTTCTGTTCGTCCTTGGATAATGCAATCGTTCCAGCCGCAATTGGTTGTAAACAAATATCTGATATATACAAATTTGCATTTTCAATACATTTAATGATGTTATGTAAAATTGTTTTCGTACATGTAATGATAGTTCCTTCCATTTCCAAACGTACACCAATCATTCCACGTGGATCTGTAATTCCATCCTGTCCATCTACGATAAATTGTCTTGGAATAACATCAATAATTTCTCTTTCAGGTGGGATTGACATCACCTGAGCACCATCAATGACACGTTTAACATCTTCATCATCAATTTCCCTATTTTCATTTTGGACAGCAACAACCCCATGACATGGATGAAGCTGAACATTATGACTATTCACTGTCACAACGACATGATCAATTTTCATATCTACCATATGTTCCGCCCGTTGAACAGCTTGTTTAATAGAGAGAACCGTTTCATCAATATCAACGATTGAACCTTTTTTCAACCCTTTTGATTCAGAAGTGCCAACTCCGATAATATTTACTGTATCAGATTGAACTTCACCGATGATTACTTTTATTTCAGACGTACCAATATCTAAACTGACTAACATTTCATCATTTTGCATAGCCTTGGGCACCTCCTAATGCTTCTATTATTCTTCTATTTTTTCAAAATAAGTTCCAACGCCCATATGAATGATACCATAATCACCTTCTTCAATTTGGGAAACAATTGAAGGATAGTCTTTAATTCGATTGGAAAAATTCCTTATCGTTGTTTGTACTATAAAACCATCATTCATAAATAGTGTAATTTTATATTTATTTTGTTTCGATGGTTCCCACGAAATTTCTGAGATTAAATCAAACACTCCCGAAGGAGTTTCACCTAATTCATACGCCATTCTCTCTAATAAATCCTCTTTTGAAAAGTTTTTCAATAACGGTGCTTCACTTACATCAATTTCAGTTTTTTCGCTTATTATTTCGCCGTTAGCCAAAATTGGTAAAAAAGTTTCTTCCTCTTTGATGAAACCAGCAACCTTATATTCTTCTATAGTAATATGAACAGATTGTGGAAAATGCCTTTGTACTTCGACAGTGTTAATCATCGGATGATTTTGGATCAATTGTTCAGCTTGTCCCGTATTAATTGTCCAAATATTAGTAGATGTGTTGATGTCACTTAATTCAATTATATCGTCTTTCTTCACCATTAAACTACCATTAACTTGAATCGTTTGTACATCACTCAGAGGTGATTGTAAATAAACAATGATTGTAATTAATATAAAAAACAAGGATAAATAAAATAACAATCGTCGATTAGCCTTCTTTTTTCTAGCTTCTTTTAGCTTAGGAATTCTATCCTCAATGGAGATAATTTTCTTTTTTTCCATTAAAAACTTCCTTTAAAATGGTCATTGACCTTAATCGTTTTTAAATAACGATATGAGATTGACTATACGTTAAATTATAACATATATCATACCAAAACATATCATTGATTTCTATCTAAAACATTGTCATTACTTTTTTACAAATTTGCTTATATTCAAAAGAATCCCAATGGAACAAAGAGTTATCGTTAATGAGGAGCCCCCATAACTAATAAATGGTAATGTTATTCCAGTTACAGGAATTAAACCACTAACGACGCTTATATTAATTAACACTTGGATCATTATCATCGAAATAATGCCAAATGCTACAAAACGTGCAAATAAATCTTGGACATTCATCGCGATATAAATACCCCGATAGCAAAAGAGCAAAAATAATAAAAGTAACGAAGTTGCTCCAATAAAGCCAAACTCCTCTGCGACAACAGAAAAAATAAAGTCAGTTTGCGGCTCAGGCAAATAAAAGAACTTTTGTAAACTATTACCAAACCCAACACCAATTAACTTTCCCGGCCCGATTGCATACAATGATTGAATAATCTGAAATCCCTCACCTAATGGATCTCTCCACGGATTTAAAAATGCCGTGATTCGTTTAATTCGATATGGTGCAGATATTATTAAATAAACAAAACCAATGACACCAATAAAACTAAACATAATAAAACGATAAACTTGTACACCCGCAATAAAAATCATCAATAAACATGTAATGACAATAACAATACCTGTTCCAAGGTCCGGTTGTAGCATGATTAAACCGAAAGGGATAAAAATGAGCACAATCGGTATTAAAAAACCTTTCTTAAATGAGAGTATATATCGTTGTTGTTCTGCTAGATAATGGGCTAAATATATGATTAAACCAAGTTTGACAAATTCAGAAGGTTGTATACTAAAAGATCCAATTCCAATCCAACTTTGGGCACCACCACGGACCATCCCTATACCGGGAATTAATACAACTAGTAATAGAATAAAACTTGATAAAAAAATAACTGAGGCATATTTTTTCCAAAAATAAAACGGGATCCCCATAAAAACAGACATACTAATAAACCCAATAACGCTAAAAATAAGTTGCCTTTTCACATAAAACAATCGATCATCATATACATGATCTGCCCAAATATAGGAGGAACTGTAAACAGTTAAAATACCAATTATGACTAGAATAATAACAATAAATAATAAAATGATATCTGGTAATCTATTTTTGTCAAACGGCAACAACATCACATTTCCCCCATATACTATTCAATTAGGAAAATTGTAATTTTTTAAAATCACAAATATTTTCCTTTATGAAAGTATATGTACAGCTTTGATGAACATGTCCCCCCTTTCCTCAAACGTTTTAAATTGGTCCCAACTGGCACAAGCTGGTGACAACAAAATGACATCATTTTCATTAGAAATTTCATATGCCTTTTTAACTGCTTCTACTATATTTTCTACTTCAATAACTGGATGAATAAGATTACTTTCACCAAATAGTTTTAATTTTTTAGCGGTTTGTCCAAAAACAACCATTGCTTTTACATTGACCATATATGGTATAATTTCCTGGAAATCATCACCACGATCTAGGCCACCAGCTAACCAAATAATTGGCTGACTAAATGACTTTAGGGCAATTTCAGTTGCTAGTAAATTTGTTGCTTTCGAGTCATTATAAAATAAACGATTACGAATTTCCTTAACAAATTGTAACCGATGCTTTACACCTGTAAATGACGTTAATACCTTTTTTATACTTTCCATTGAAGCACCTAATAACATCGACATACAAATGGCAGCTAATATATTCTTAATATTATGCTCCCCTACCAGGGCTACTTTATTTTTTTCAATGAATTTTTCTGATTTATAATAAATATATCGTTCATCAACCCATGCTCCATTTAATAACTTTTTTTCAGTTGAGAATGGTATTAATGTAGAAACAGAGTTTTTTATCGCTGCACAGACACGTTTATCATCAGCATTGTAGATTAAAAAGTCTGATTCCGTCTGATTTTTGAAAATATTTTTCTTTGCTTGTTCATAATTTGCAACTGATCCGTGATAATCTAGATGGGCATCATGTAAATTTAATAATGCGGCAATATGTGGGCGAAAATTCCTAATTCCCTGAAGTTGAAATGAAGATAATTCCAATAAAAGTATTTCATCCGGTTGCAGTAAAGAAGCCTGTTCTGATGCTACGATACCAATATTTCCTGCCACACGTACTGGTTGGTTACTTGAGTGTAATATTTGCTCTATTAGAGTTGTCGTTGTCGTTTTTCCATTCGTTCCTGTTAAAGCCACAACTTGTTCACTATTGATTAGGTAGTGGATAATTTCAATTTCTGTTATGATAGGAATATTTCTGTCTATTGCTTCTTTTATAATTTGATTCGAATAGGCAATACCAGGATTTTTAATCACGATATCAACGTTATTCAATACAGAAAGTGGATGCTCACCGACGATCACTTCTGCACCTAGTTTATTTAAAATAGTTACTTGCGTATCATCTTCACCCGTATTCACATCATTGACACGTACCTTTTTCCCAGCATGCAATAATAACCTGGCGATTGCCATCCCGCTTTTCGCTAAGCCTAGCACCAGTATATGCTCATAATCAAATCGATTTAAAGTATTCATTATGTTAAAGCCACCTCAATAAAAATCCCTAATATCGCAAAAACAATTCCAATTGTCCAAAATGTGACAACTACTCTCCATTCAGTCCATCCTAACAGTTCATAGTGATGATGTAACGGGCTCATCTTAAATACCCTTTTACCAGTCGTTTTAAAAGAAATAACTTGAATAATAACAGATAACGTTTCTATCACAAAAACCCCACCGATAATAATGAGAATGATTTCCGCCTTCATTAAAATCGCAACGGCCGCAATTGAAGCCCCTAGGGCTAATGAGCCAGTGTCTCCCATAAACACTTTTGCGGGATGAGCATTAAATACTAAAAATCCAATTAAAGAACCGATAACTGCTAGGGAAAAGATCATCACCGTTTCATACTGTGGAAAATAATATGCAGCTAAAATAGCAAAAGCCCCGAATGAAATCGTTGCGGTTCCTGCTAATAGACCATCTAATCCGTCCGTTAAATTAACAGCATTAGAGGACCCTACAATCATAAAAATTACAAAAAGACTATAAAACCAACCAAACTCCCATTGTAAGTCTGTCCCTAATATTTGAACAGTTGTTGGAAAATCATTCATTTTTAATACAATAAAAAATATGATAGCGACAAGCAATTGGCCAAGCAATTTTTGTTTAGATGTTAATCCCAAATTCCTCTTAAAAGCAATTTTAATAAAATCATCTAAAAAACCGAGTAAACCATAGGCTAATAGGATAAAAATTAATAACCAATACTCATAGGTCATAACTTCATTCGTTGATTTCATCGACATGACGACAAATGTAATTAAAATACTTATGACAATAATGACCCCACCCATTGTAGGTGTGCCAGACTTTTTCATATGTGATTGTGGTCCTTCTTCACGAATGCTTTGTCCAAATTTTAATCTTCTTAAAAAAGGAATAAATATTGGAGATAAAAGGACAGTAATTAAAAAACTAATCGTTATCGTAATGACGATGATTGCTAAATTCATTAAGATGTTACTCCTTCCTACGATTCCCGACCATTTAAGATGACATATCCAAAGTGGACAAATAGTTGCCCGATTATAAACATTGTTCAATCATTTGTTCAAATGCTAACCCTCTAGAAGCCTTAAATAAAATTATCGTATCACGATTAAAATATTCCTTTAATTCATCGACTAACAATTGCTTGTTTTGAAAATGCTTCGTTTTAATGGAGGGTTCTCTCTGCCGAATATTTTCGTAAATCAATTTGGACTTTTCTCCATAAGTGAATACAAGATGAATTGGTTCCGAAATTTCCTTAGCTACGGAAAGGTGCAGTCTTTCGGCATGATCTCCTAATTCCAATATATCACCTAAAACAAGTATTTTACATGAATATGGGTCCATTTTTTTAACCACATTGATGGCAGCAATCATAGAAGAGGCTGAAGCATTGTATGCATCATTAATAATTGTGACACCTTGTTGACCAGTTAATACCTCAAATCTCATCCCTGTACGATCTAATGTTTTTAGTGCCTGTTTTATTTTTTCATTTTCCATTTCCAAATGTTCTGCCACTGCAATTGCTAATGTAGCATTTTTAGCATGATGCTCTCCTAACAGAGGAATGGTATAAACATTTTCCCTATTCAGTGTGAAAACCGTAGTCATATTGTACATATCCACTGCAGAAATATGATAGCCTTCGTCATTTGTAAAACCACAAGGGATTTTTTTAAAATGATGCCTATCCTTCATTAATAATGGTTCATCACCATCGATAAATAAGAGCCCAGTCTTTTTTAACCCTTCTAATACCTCTAATTTTGCTTTGGCAATGCCTTCCCTAGAACCAAGAAATTCAATATGTGATTCCCCTATATTCGTAATAATAGCTATGTCAGGTTGGGCAATGTGTGTTAGTAAAGCAATTTCCCCAAAATGATCCATTCCCATTTCAACAACTAACATTTCAGTATTCTGGGGCATCGACAAAATAGTTAATGGTAATCCTATTGCATTATTAAAATTGCCTTTTGTCCCATGAGTTACGTATGTTGTTTGTAAAATCGCAATGACCATATCCTTTGTCGTTGTTTTACCATTTGATCCAGTGATAGCAATTACTTTAGGATTAACATGTAACCGGTACTTATGTGCTAATTTTTGCAATGCAGCTATTGTATCTTCCACCTGATAAATCATAAAATTTATAGGTATTTTTTTTGGTAATGGCCTTGATTTTTGCCACAAGGTTGCTACTGCCCCATTCTCAATAGCTTGTATAAGAAAATCGTGACCATCAAAATTTTCCCCAACTATCGGGACAAACAAGGCATGTTCACACTTTTCTCTACTATCCGTCATGATAGTCTTAATAAAAGTTTTTCCAGTTGTCCCATCATTCAATCGTTTAAAAAGGCAATCTAAAAAATCAGTATTACATATCATGATTAGTTACTCCTTTAATTCAATGGCTTCTTTCGCGATTATGCGGTCATCAAAATGAAATCTTTCTCCATTTATCTCTTGATAAGTTTCATGACCTTTACCAGCAATGAGAACTACATCACCATCTTGTGCCAATTGAATCCCTCGACGAATTGCTCCCTTACGATTTTCAATTCGAATAAAATTTTCATCCTCTAAATCTTTTGTCATATCATTTAAAATCTGCTCAGGATTTTCTGTTCGGGGATTATCTGATGTAAAGATGGCTAAATCGCTATATTTTAAAGCAATCTTTGCCATTAGAGGACGTTTATAACGGTCTCTATCGCCTCCTGCCCCTACGACGACAATAACTCGTTTGTTGGCAAATTCTTGAATCGTTGATAATACATTTTTTAACGAGTCGGGAGTATGTGCATAATCAACAATAACGGAAAACGATTGACCGATATTTACTTGTTCCATACGCCCATCTATGCCCGTCACACTTTCCAATGCTTTTTTAATTGTCAGGGGTGGTATTTTCATTAACATGCCTACTGTTGTCGCAGCAAGTAGATTATAAATATTAAATTTACCAATTAGATGACTATTAATCTCCAGTTTCCCATGAGGTGTAACGACTGTAAACAACATTTTATTTTTCGATAATTTAATATTTGTCGCTCTAACATCCGCATGCTGATGAAATCCATAAGTAACAACTTGTTGTGAGGTACTATATTGAAAATAATCCGCATATGAATCATCTTTATTAATCACAGCAAACTTATTGTTTTCACTACTATAATGATTCCCTAATCGGGAAAATAACAATGACTTAGCTTTCACGTAATTTTCCATATTGCCATGATAATCCAAGTGATCTTGCGAAATATTTGTCATTAGGGCAATATCAAAATTACATCCATTCACTCTTCCTATATCTAACGCATGAGAAGATACTTCCATTGAAACAACATTTATTTTCTCTGTAATCATTTGATGAAAAAGCTGTTGTAATATTAATGCATCAGGTGTTGTGTTTTTCAATTGGATAATATTTTCATGGTATTTCGCATGGATAGTTCCAATAATAGCACCATTCATGTGATGTTCAGTGAATATAGCATCTAATAAATTCGTTATTGTCGTCTTACCATTTGTACCTGTAATACCGATTAAAAATAGACTATTTGTCGGATATTGATAAAATTTTGCAGCAAATATCGCTAAAGCACGTTTTGTATCACGGACTGTTATTATGGTACATTCTGATAATGATAGATATTTTTCAGTAACAACAACTAATGCTCCATTGTCGATGGCATGTTGAGCAAAATCATGACCATCAACAGTAAAACCATCGATACAAATATATAAATCGCCTTTATTAACTTTTCTATGGTCTACCTTAATGTTCTTTATCGTTATATCATCTATTGGCCCATTTGATTTATAAAAAGGAAACTCGTTTAACAAGTTTGCTAATTTCATTTAAAAATTCCCTTCCTAAGAATTTCTAAAAAAGCTCCTTATAAATCTTATTTATTATAGCAGATTTTATTCATTTTCACGAAACTTTTTACTAGTTAAATAGAGTCTAATTGTAGCACCTTCTTCTAATTTCGTTCCTGCTTTTGGCGATTGATCAGCGATAATTTCTCCTTTCCCATGCACTTCAATGTTAAATGGAGATAAATATTGCAACATTTCATTTTTTTCTAAACCTATTAAGTTAGGTACCGCTTTTTTAGGTTGTTCCGGCCATTGATATTCTTTTTCAAGTCCACCTTTTCTTACTGGGATATTTAAATTCCGAAGACTATCTTCTATTATTGCTTTTACGACTGGGGCAGCTACGACACCACCAAATTGTACGACATCTTTTGGATTGTCTATCGCAACATAAACAACTATTTTCGGGTCATCAGCTGGAGCGAAACCAATAAAGGATAATATATAATTATTTTTCATATAACGTCCATCTGGACCAACCTTTTGGGCGGTTCCGGTTTTACCACCTACCCGATACCCATCAATATAAGCGGGTCTTCCTGTACCGTTAGCGACGACCGATTCAAGAATATCCCTCATCTGTTTAGATGTAGATTCGGAAATTACTCGTCTTTTTATTTCTGGTTTTGTCTTCTTCATTGTTTGATTCGTTTCTGAATCGATCCATTCATCGACGATATATGGAGTATATAAATAACCACCATTTACAACAGCAGCTAATGCCATCACTTGTTGAATTGGGGTCACCGAAACACCTTGCCCAAACGATGTTGTAGCTAGTTCAACAGGACCTACTTGTTCATCTTTAAATAAAATACCTGTTCCCTCTCCTTGTAAGTCAATGCCTGTTTTGGAGCCAAAGCCAAATTTCCTAATAAAGGAAAACAATTGTTTCTTGCCAACCTTTTCACCGATATGCACAAATCCCGGGTTACAAGAATTTTCTGCTACTTCTAATAATGATTGACTCCCATGTCCTCCTGCCTTCCAACAACGTAATTTCGCCCCACCGACTTCAATGTGCCCTTTATCATAATATGTATCTTTTTTCATATCGATTAGATTATTTTCTAATGCTGCTGCTAATGTAATGATTTTAAAAGTTGACCCTGGTTCAAATGTACTCCAGATAGGAACATTTCTACCAAATATATCACTATCAACTGCTTGATAATTGTTTGGCGAGAAATTCGGTCGTGAAGCCATTCCTAAAATTGCCCCATTTGTTGGATCAACAGCAATAGCAGATACTTGATCAGGATGATATTTTTCCGTAACATTTGTTAATTCCCGTTCAATAATCGTCTGAACAGTAAGATCAATTGTCGTTTTTAAGTCATTGCCGTTTGTTGGTGGGGTATATTTATATGGTTTATCAGCCATTCGATTTCCCTTTGCATCTGCATAAAAAGATAGGCTTCCATTCTCGCCACTTAGTTCATCATTATGCTGTAATTCTAAACCCATTAATCCTTGATTATCAATGCCTGTAAATCCTAAAACGTGTGATAAGTATTTATCATACGGATAATGCCGTTTAGAATCCTTTGCTAAATAAACACCATCAAGGTGAAGTCCCCTAATTTTGTTTGCTTGTTTTTCAGTAATTTTCCTTCCTTCAGGGTGAACCTCCACATTTGTTGCCTTTTTTGTCACTAGTTTATGCATCTTTTCGTAAGAGATATTTAATATTTCAGATAATTCTTTTGCTACTTTCTCTTGATCCTTTACTTGTTTAGGAACAATAAACACCGAAAATGCTGTTATATTTTCAGTTAACACTTCGCCATTTCGATCTAAAATAATCCCTCTTTCACCGCGAAATGGAATGTCCCTTAACCAAGACGATTCTGCTTTACTCGTTAATATCTCTCCTTGCAGAACTTGTACATAAAATAATCTTCCGATTATAATAAATACGATAATACAACTAGCAAAGAATAGTAGACGAATTCTATTTTGAATCATATATGTAGTTACATGCTTCATAAAAAGACTTCCTTTCTTTATAAAAGCTTGTAACTACTATATGTATTGTATCGTTGTTTATTACGGTGATTTAGTCGCTTTTACTATTACTTTTCTCTTTAATTCCTTTTGCTGAAAGGGTTAATTTAACTTGACTATCGAAATTTAACCTTGTTCCCTCTTCTATATTTTGCTTTGTCACATAACCGCCACCTTCAATGGTAAACGGAATTTGTAATAATTGACTTAACACCATCACATCACGATAGGACCAACCAATCAAATTAGGCATTGTTACATCATCGGTAACAATGATAATCCTTTGATTTGCAAACACGGTACTAGACGGATGCACATTTGTTTTTTTCACTATTTCTCCATTACCAATTACGGAAATATCGTGGAAACTAGCTAACTGTTCTTCAACATCCCTAATATTTTCATTTAAAATATTAGGAAACTTTATCGTTTCGGCTTTTAATGATGCTTCTTCTTTATCCGGTTCTATATTTAAATATCGTAAGGATTTTTCCATGACGTTATTAAATATGAATGAAACTACATTTGACCCTAACTCATCAGCACCAATCTTAGGTTGTTTGACAGATACGTACATCATAAGTTCTGGATTATCTTTCGGGGCCATCCCTAAAAATGAATAGATGGCATCATGTTCCCCCGTTAAATATCCACCATTTTCATAGTCGGGAATTTGGGCAGTCCCTGTTTTACCAATAACCGAGTAATCCTTTAATCGATAATGTTTACCAGTTCCCTCTTCAGTGTTTACGACGGTATCAAGCAAATGTAACATTTTTGTAGCAGTTTCATTTGAAATAGGTTTAGAAATGACTTTCCGTTCGTTACTTTCCACGATGTCACCATTGTTAGAGTCAACTATTTTTTTAATAATATATGGTTGAAGCATTTCTCCATTATTTGCAAATGATGTTGCGGCTTTCATCTGTTGTAACGGAGTTAATGTACTACCCTGACCAAATGATGTTCTCAATTTATCGGATGGGTAATTAAAGGAAATTTGTCCATGTGTCTCCTTTGGCAAGTCAATACCAGTATTTTCTTCAAATCCAAATTCATGTAGATAATTTAAAAACACATTTTCGTCCATCTTTTCCCAAACTAATTTTGAAGCCGCCACATTAGATGATCTACGAAAACCTTCATCAAAAGTTATATTTCCCCAGCCGACACCACGGTTATGATCATTTACTGGTTCTACCTTTTCATGTATTTTATACGTACCTGACTTGAAAGTCTCATTACCATTATATACACCTGAATCAATTGCAGATGCCCATGTGAACATTTTCATCGTTGATCCGGGTTCTACCGGGGTTGAAATCGCATCATTGTACCAATTTTCAATATCATCTGGATTATTTAAATTAAAACTTGGTCGATTACCCATCGCAAGGATTTCCCCAGTTTGCGGGTTCATGACAATAGCAACCATTCTTTCGGGATCAAATTTTTCATCAGCTTGTGTCAAAACATCTTCTAACAAGCTTTGAATTTTTTGATCAAGTGTTAAATAAATGTCATGACCATTGACTGCCTCTTTTATAACATCTTGACTTCGTAATAACTTTTGATCATATTTATCCCTTTCATAATGGATATAACCATCTTCTCCGGTTAAAATGTCATTTTTATACTGTTCAATGCCGGTCAAACCAACTAATTTGTTTTCTTCCTTATCATTGGCAAATCCAATGACATGGGATGCAAACGTATTGTTTGGATAGTAGCGGGTTGTCTCTTGAATGAAATTTATTCCTGGCAGTTCCAATGACTCTATTTCATCTTTTATTTCCTTAGATAAATTTCTCCCATTTAATTTGAATTCTACTTGAAACGAATCATTTTTCATTCCGTTTTCGATAATATTCTCTATTTCCGACACTTCCATATGTAAAAAAGGAGCCAATTCCCTCGCAGTTTTTGAAGGATCAACTACATGTTGTGGTTCCTTACCTTTTTCCGAATAATTTTGATCAATAATAGCATAGAGCCGATACACTGGCCGATTAAAAGCCAATAAATTTCCATTGTTATCATAAATATTCCCTCGTTCTGATGGTAATTTAATTGAGGCACTTCTCATTTCCTTCGCCAATGCTTTTAATGGGGTTTGATGTACCTCACCAGTAATTTGTACATAAATAAAACGGCTAGAAACAGTTGTAAATAGCATAGTAAATAAAATGAATAAAAATATAGTTGTTCGACGAGTACGATTATTTTTTTCCATATGCCTTTCCACCCGACTTAATTATGTGATGATTTCGATATGCTTTTCACTTTAGTGTCTTGAATTTTCAAGCCATTTTCTTCAGCGATTTGTAAAATCCTTGCTGGTTCACTCAATATTTTTATCTCAAATGTTAAATTGTCATTTGAGATAGCCTTTTGCTTCACAGCACCTTCTAAATTTTGCGCATCTCTAGAAATAGAATCTATCGTGGAGGAATATGAGACAATGTAGATGGAACTTACGATAATTAATAATGCAAATAGAGAATAAAGTGCTTTTTCTCCCTTTGTTAGCCAGCCCTTTTTCTTTACTTTAACAATTACCTTTTTACTTTTCTTCGGTTCGGCTAGATAACTTTCTTGCCAATGTCTCGCTTCATTTTGCATCATTAAATCCACTCCTTCTTATACATGAATGTTTGATCCCATTCTTTTACTTTTTCAACAATCCTTAATTTAGAGGATCTCGCCCTTCTATTTTGGGTTATTTCTTCGTCCAAAGGCACTATTGGCTTTTTCGTAATTAATTTAAACGGAGATTTGTTTTCCTCGGGAATAACCGGCAGCCCCCTAGGGGTTTCTTTTTCCCTTGTCCAACGATTAAAAACTGTTTTACATAACCTGTCCTCTAATGAATGAAATGTAATGACAACGATTCGGCCACCGATTGTACAAAGCTCAGCCGCCTGATGGAGTGCTTCATTTATAGCATTTAATTCATCATTGACAGCGATTCGAATGGCTTGAAAAGTCCTCTTCGCTGGATGGCCACCTTTTCTTCTCACTGGTGCAGGAATCGCATTTTTAATAATATCAACTAATTCAAATGTCGTTTCAATTTTGGCCTCTTTTCGACGTTTCCCTATACGACGTGCAATTTGCTTAGAAAACCTCTCTTCACCATATGTCGTAAAAATTTTAACTAATTTTTCATATGGCCAGTCATTTATGACTTCATATGCTGATAATGGATTGTTACGGTCCATTCTCATATCTAATCTTGCATTTTGCTGATAACTAAATCCTCTTTCACTTTCATCTAATTGAGGTGAAGAGACACCAAAGTCAAATAAAAAACCATCGACATTGTTAATTTCGTAGTGTAATAATTCTTTTTTTAAATGACGAAAATTTGCATGTATTAAAAGTGGTTGAAACAACTTTAATTTAGTGGCACTTTCCTGAATGGCATCAATATCTTGATCAAAACCGATTAACTTCCCGTTTTCATTTAATTTGTTCGCAATCTTAAGTGCATGCCCTGCCCTTCCTAAGGTGCAATCAACATAAACCCCATCTGAAATAATGTTTAATCCTGTAATTGCCTCTTCAATTAAAACACTTTTATGCTTGTCCATTACGCCACCTACTTCAATTAATATACAATTAGATATCAAAATCCATTAGGTTTTCGGAAATTTCAACAAATGAATTTTCAGATTGTGAAATGTAATCTGCCCACAATTCTTTCGACCATACTTCTACCCTATTTGAAACCCCAATAACAATACATTCTTTTTCCAATTTAGAATATGTTCTCAAAGGCTGAGGGATATTGATTCTTCCTTGCTTGTCCACTTCGCATTCAACAGCCCCTGAGAAAAAAAACCTTGTAAAACTTCGGGCATCCTTTTTTGTCAAGGGTAATTTTTTAAGCTTTTCCTCTAGAATCTTCCATTCTTCCATTGGATAAACAAACAAACATTGATCGAGCCCACGAGTAAGTACAAACTGATTGCCTAAATCAGCTCGAAACTTTGCTGGAACGATTATACGTCCTTTAACATCAATTTGATGTTCGTACTCACCCATAAACATGCCTATCTACCCTCCGATAAAAATATTTTACCACATTCCCCCACAATCTACCACCTAATTTTTAAAAATAATTGCTTTTTTTGAAAAAGGGGTAAATATGCCCACTTTTAAACATAAAAAAACTGCCATTTCTAGTTATTTAGGCTATGCTATAACTAGAAAAGACAGTTTTTAAAGGTGGAGGGAATATTAGCTATAAATAAAATAGTGGTCATCTTCAAAGGAAAACTTGTGTGTAAATAGTTGTTCAATAAAATCAATGCTATTTTCGTTAATCATCTGCAATGGACTCCACACCCGTTCCTGTAATTGACCATTCGGATTTAAACATCGTTCCACATTATCGTAACAATTTAATTGTACTTCATATTTATGATTCATTTGATTTACTAATCGTTTTTCTAAATAAGTTAATTTTTTTTCAATTTGTACCATGTTATTCTGGGCTAATACTTTCATATCTGGACTAATATTAGCGGCATATCGTTGTAACGGTTCATGGGATTTAGCAATATCCTTTTTCAATTGATCAATCGCTTGTTGGATAGGTGCCTGCTGCTGCGATAAAATCCAATTCATTTTTATATGTTTTAGCTCATGATTTAAAACAGTAATTGGTTCAATTGATAGTCTTTCTAACCACTTATTCGTTTTATTTGTAATATAAGTAATTGATAATCTTGGGATCACCGGAGGCATTTTCATTTGACATTGATGAAATGCGTTTTTTAATGTTGCCCAATAGGATATTTCCCCATGACCACCTATAAAAGCAAGTGTTGGCAATAAAAATTCTTGCATCAATGGCCTTGTCACCACATTATTGCTCAATTTTTCGGGTGATTGATTAGCTAGGCTTAACATTTCCTTTTCGGAAAACTGGACCTCATCATTTTTTCCAATCCATTGTGCGCCTTTTTTCTTTAACAATATCCGTTCATTATGTTCATCATGATAAAACAGATGGGCATCATCTTGTTCAACTTCTAACGAAAGTAAATACCCTTGTTGTCGTAGTTGTTCGGTTGCCCGAAAAACCTCTTGACTAATTGAAGGTTGTTCATGAATTAATTGCTGAAACATGGGGGATTCTAATTGCCGTATCGATGGATGGGCAGCATCAAGTAAAACAATTCCTTCCCGAGGAAATAGCTCAAAAATACATCGTGCAAAAAAGTCCACAAACGTTTGTGAGTCTTGTAAACATTCCACTAATTTTTCCGAAATGTTTTTTGTATGAGTCGTTTCCCCTAAGGTTAAAAGGGCTTCATTTATCCATTGCATCACTTGTTCTTTATTCATATCAATGTGTGATATTGATCGTTTATATATTTCATGTTGTTTTAAGATATGTTTTTTCACATGGTCAGTTTGTTCAACATAAATATGATTAATTTCATCAAAATCATGATCCTCCCCTGCAATCCAAAAAACTGGAATAACAGGAATGTTTAATTTTTCTTCTTGTTGTTGTGAATAAATTAAAATCGAAATGATTTTATTAACGGTATATAATGGCCCAGTTAACAATCCTGCTTGTTGTCCGCCCACTACAACAACACTTTGTTCATCTAGCAATTTATCAATATTATTCATCGTCTTTTCGGGGGCTTTCCATGATTGATTCATGTCATAAAGGGCCTCACGCAATGATTTTCTATTAAATTTCCTAGATTTTAAATCTAACAAACGTTGTTTCCGTGAAGCAAATGGCTTATAGTCAAAAAATTTCATTACTTGTTCATCATGTAATTTATATCGTTGAATTAATTCATTTTTTTGCTGTAAACTAGTCGAATGAATCTGCATATATATACCCCTCGTATAGTATATTTAGGCCTCCATTCAGCCCATTAATTTCTTAAA
>DKGO01000065.1:0-1498 GCA_002453315.1 Caryophanales bacterium UBA6768
TTATTCAGTAATCCCTAATTACATTGTAACTTATACGAAATCTTCTCAGTTATTTTAATGTGAGATTGAACAAACATTTCAGGGTGCAAAACAATATTTATTACTTTAAAAGCGAACTACTTTTTCCTTTTATTTAAATGTATTCACATTCGACCAGAACGAATAATGGAAAATACCATAAATAAAAACATTAAGGTCGCAACGACGGAACCAATTTCAATAACAGGAATTCTCCATAATAAGTTCGTCTGTCCAGCGATGGAGGCTCCTATGATGAGTCCTACCATTAAAATACTAAACGCAAGCAATATAATGCTGAATGATAGTCGATTTGTAATTTTATCAAGCTTTTTTAACACATCATCTAAATCGAATAAATTAATATCAAATTGAAGTTTTCCCTTTTTAGCCGCTGCTGAAATTTCCTTTAAATCTGCTGGCAAGCTAGACAAAATTTTAATATTTTCAATTAGTCTTATCCACGATTTACGGGCCGCATTCATTGGATGATACCGTTTTAAAATCAATTTTTGCCCATATGGTTCAACTGCCTTCATAATACTTAGCTCTGGATCTAAATTTTCCAAAATACCTTCTAACGTTAATACAACTTTCGTTAATATAGCAATATCGGAAGGGATTTTTATTTGATGCTTATAAGCAATTGAAAACACTTCTAACATAATTTTTCCCAAACTTATATTTTGTAAAGAAGTTTCATAGTATTTAGATTGTAATGTATCGATATCCCGTCGAAGACCTGCCATGTTCGTCACCTGATCAAGCAGCTCCCACTCATTAAAGATATTAATGATCCCGTCAGTATCGCCAGCTTGTAAATGAATAATTAAAGAAGAAAAGTAATATTTAATATCATCATTTAAGTATCCAATCATTCCAAAGTCCAGTAAGGCAATATTGTTATTAGGTAAAATGTAAATATTACCTGCATGGGGGTCCCCGTGGAAAACACCCACTTCTAAAATTTGATGAAGCATCGCATCTGTAATTCTTTGGGCGATTAGTTTTTTATTATAGCCTTTTTCTTCTAATTCATCATATTTATTCACTTTAATCCCGTGAATCATTTCCATTGTTAAGACTTTTTCTGTCGTAAAATCCCAATAAATTTTTGGAATATGAATTATGGGATCTTCTGTAAATTGGTTGGCAATTCGTTCCCCGTTTCGTCCCTCAAGATGATAATTTAATTCATTTTTTAAAGAGTGAGAAAATTCATCAATTGTCTCTTGAATACGGTATGTTTTTACCCACTCCATTCGAGATGATAAAAATCTCGCTAAATTGTGTAAAATTTCTAAGTCTGTTTTTATAATCGTTTCAATATCAGGACGTTGTATTTTTATTGCGACTTCTTCCCCACTATGAAGTCGAGCAACATGAACCTGTCCAATCGAGGCAGTGGCAAGTGGTTCCTGACTGAACTCAGCAAAAACTTCCTCAGGTTGTTCTCCTAATTCTTTCTCAATAATTTTCT
>DKGO01000065.1:1691-2627 GCA_002453315.1 Caryophanales bacterium UBA6768
AATTCTTTCTCAATAATTTTCTTTACAATGTCATATTCAAATGATTGAACTTCATCTTGTAGTTTTTCCAATTCAATTGCAATTTGTTCTGGGACAAGATCACGTCTTGAACTGGCAATTTGACCTAATTTAATAAAAGTGGGACCAAGACTTTGTAATGAATTTCGTAACTTTTTACCGATGTATGTTAAATTTTCATCTAACTTTTCATCAGCATCTTTTCGTGATGAAGACTTATCTGTTAAACCAATGCGGAACAACACATGACTTAAACCATTCTTGATAAACGTATTAATAATTTCCTGGTAACGTCGATGGTGTTTTAATCTGTTTTGGGACAATTGATAATGCTCCTTTCGAAATGCCTTTAAAATAAGTCGAAAATATAGCATAGGTACTAGAGTGTCTATTGTTTAGTATAACATCTTTCGTTTCAAAGGTTAAAGTCTTTGGAAATGAAAAGAACCAACCTTCGGCGAGATTGGTTCTATCATTCATCATTACTAGGTAAGAGTTTTAAATTTTTCCAGATGCAAAGCCACCATCAACCGGTAAAATGACTCCATTTATGTGCCCGGCAATGTTAGAGCATAAAAATAACGCAGCATTCGCTTGGTCCTCAGGCTGAGCCATTTCCCCGGCTGGAATGGCTTGTAATACTGCTTCATATTGATCGGGGGCTTCCTTAGCCCAACCTTGCAATGCAGGGGTCAACGTTGAGCCTGGAGCAATACCATTGACGCGGATTCCCTGTCTAGCATACTCTAATGCGACTGATTTAGTTAATCCAGTGATACCGTGTTTTGCAGCCACATAAGGTGTCATATTCGTTACACCCTCAATTCCAGCTGTCGAAACTGTATTCACAATCGCACCCCCGCCAGTCTCCACCATGGCGTTCACTTGATGTTTCATACCATAAAAAACACTGTACAA
>DKGO01000195.1 GCA_002453315.1 Caryophanales bacterium UBA6768
ATTTTTTAAATAGCATTAATCTATAGTATAGCATTATTTATATTTCTATTTATGAATTAAACATTAAAAGGAACTAAAAAATAAGCGAATTAAATGATTCTAATATGAGATATGTGTAGAAAAGAAATAAAAATGATATGATGAATGATAACAAATAACTTTTACCTACAGTGTAGAAATGTCGTATGAGGTGTACTTTCATGAATCGTTCGAAGCAATTAACAGATGGGGCATTACTAACCGCCGTATATATGGTACTATTAATCTTTTCAATATTTACACCGTTTATATTTATCGTTTTTTTATTTTTATTACCAATTCCTTTTATTATTTATGCGGTGAAACATGGTATTAAAGCATCTCTACTTATGATGGCTGTCGCTATAATAATCTCAATCATCATCTTCCCATTCGTCTCTGTACCATTAACTGTACTATCGGTCTCGGGTGGTATCATGATAGGCATAGCCATTCACCAAAAAAGAAATCCATACGAAGTATGGGCACGAGGAACTATTGGCTTTATTTTTGGCCTGCTGTTTGTATTTTTATTTTTACAAATGATTTTACAAGTCAATTTAACAGAGGAAATCGATTTAATTATCAATGATAGTATCGACACTGCTGAACACCTCATATCACAGTTTGGGATGGGAAATGATGCAACTGAACAATTAGAAGTAATGAAAGAACAAATGAATATGGTGAAGGATTTAATTCCGGCTAGCATTGCTATTTTTAGTATAATCATGTCTTTTATATGTCAATGGCTAGCCTATAAATTATTAAATAGAATTGAACGAAAAGCACTTTTCTTTCCACCGTTTAGGGAAATGAATTTACCACTACTTATCATTTGGTTTTACTTGATCGCCATGTTGTTAGCGTTAGTAGAACTGGATCAAAATTCGATTTTATATTTAATCGTCATTAACACATTTGTTATCACGGCATTTTTAATTATAATTCAGGGCTATTCATTTATATTCTTTTATGCAAATTATAAAAAATTAAATAAGTCAATCCCGATAGCAATTGTGATTATTTCCATTATTATTCCGCAAATTTTTCTGGTGCTCATACGGATAATTGGTATAATTGATATAGGTTTTTCTTTAAAGAAGCGATTAAAAAGTAATATGAGCAAATGACTTTATTTGTTAAATGCTTTTAAAAGGGGTGTGAAACGTGGAAGTATTAAATAAATATATGAATTTAAAAAAGTATTTTTTATTTATTTATCTATTTTCGTTTCTCATCATTATTTGTTTAACGATGTTGAATAAATATTTAGCATTAATTAGTTTTATCATTTATCTAATCTTGACAATTGTGACAATTCGATCATTTAAATTAATGAAAAAAAGACTACAAGAGCATGAAAAAGAGATGTTTACGCAAATTGAAAAAGCGAGTAATCGAATAAATGAAAACATGCCTATCGGTGTCATCATTTATACGGAGGATAATGTGATAGAATGGGCCAACTCGTATATGGCAAAAATTTACCAACATAAAACAATGATAGGTCAATCAATTCTAGATATATTTGATGGTAATTTAAATCAAGTGATGAGGTTAATGAAGAAAGAAACATGGTTACATGTAGAAAAGTATTATTTTAAAGTATGGATTGATCACGACAATCGGATGTTATATTTTTTTAATCGTACGGATGAATATGAGATTAAACAAACTTATGAGAGAGAACAAATTGTATTGGCAAATATATATTTAGATAACTACGATGAAATAACTAGAAACATGGAGGATGACGTTAGGAGCCAAATAAACTCTGAAGTAACAACAACCTTGAATAAATGGGCGGAGGCACATCAATTTTACATTAAAAGAATTTCACAGGATCGTTTTCTTGCTGTTTTAACGAAGGAAATTTTACAAAGACTTGAAGAATCCCGTTTTCATATATTAGATGAAATTAGAACGATTCATCTTGATAAAATAAAAAGGACCCCGATTACATTAAGTGTCGGTATTGGTTCAGGTGATGTCACCATTTTAGAATTATCAAAATTAGCCCAATCTAGTTTAGATTTAGTTTTGGGTAGGGGTGGGGACCAAGTAGCAATTAAAGATGATTTGGGAAAGGTCAGGTTTTACGGTGGGAAAACAAACCCAATTGAGAAACGAACAAAGGTAAGAGCAAGGGTCATTTCCCAGGCGTTAATCGAATTGATAAAAAATAGTGATCAAGTATTTATTATGGGTCATCGCTCTCCTGATATGGACTCTTTAGGCTCTTCTATCGGAGTATTACATATTGTTAAATCAGTAAACAAAACTGGCTATGTTATATTCGATAAAAATGACATGACACTCAATGTGTCTAAAGTATATGAGAAGATAACACTTGAAAATGAATTATCACATCATTTTATTGACCCAGATAGGGCTGATGAATTATTAACTGAAAATAGTTTAATTATTATTGTAGATACACACCGTCCATCATTAACAATAAGTGAAAATGCGCTCCAAAGAACTAGTCAAAAGGCCATTATCGATCATCATCGTAGGGGTGAGGAGTTTATAGAAGATGCTACCTTAGTTTATATGGAACCATATGCTTCTTCTACAGCCGAGTTAGTCACGGAATTAATTGAATATACACCTAGTAAGAAGCAGTTAACGTCACTTGAAGCAACTATATTGTTAGCTGGGATTATTGTGGACACACAAAGTTTTTCTTTCAGAACGGGGTCTAGAACTTTCGATGCTGCATCATATTTACGAATAAAAGGGGCAGATCCACTCGTCGTCCAACAATTTTTAAAAGAAGATTTACAATCATATAAAAGACGGAATAAGTTAATTGAATTAGCTTACCTGTACCATGATAAAATAGCAATTGTGAAGGCACCTGACGATGAAAAGTATGATAGTATTACCATTGCCCAAACGGCGGATACGTTATTGACAATTGAACATGTTATGGCATCATTTGTTATTGCTCATACAGATGAGAACATCATCTCAGTTAGTGCCCGTTCCTTTGGTGATATGAATGTTCAAATAATGATGGAACAGATGAATGGTGGTGGACATTTAACAAATGCAGCCACCCAAATAGTAAATATGTCAATTGATGAAGTTGAAAAGGAAGTTATCCATCAAATTGAACAATATTTTGGCACTGATGCATCATAACTAAAATGGATAGTAGAAATTCTAAATACATTATATAAGGGGTTTTAATGATGAAGGTAATTTTTTTACAGGATGTTAAAGGAAAAGGGAAAAAAGGTGAAGTAAAAGAAGTGTCAACCGGGTATGCAAATAACTTTTTATTTAAAAATAAGTTGGCAGAGGAAGCAACTCCAGCTAATATAAAAAAATTAAAAGCGCAGCAAAATAAAGCATTAGAAGAAGCGAAGGAAATAAAAGACCAAGCAGAAAACATAAAAAATAAGTTAGGAAAAATAACGGTTAGTATAAAGGCGAAATCAGGTGAAGATGGAAAACTGTTTGGTTCGATTACCTCGAAACAAATAGCGGAAAAACTGAAAGATGATTATAAAATAACGATTGACCGTCGTAAAATTGATTTAAATGATCCAATCAAATCTTTAGGTCAACATAAAATAGTCGTTAAATTACATCCAGAAGTAATTGGGAACTTCATGGTACATGTGACAGAAGAATAGAGTGTTAATAAGGTGACAACGGAGGAAATATAGATGGACTCATTATTAGATTATCGGACACCACCACATAATATAGAGGCAGAGCAAGCAGTTATTGGTGCGATTTTTTTAGATGCCAATGCTTTTTCTGTTGCTGCTGAGAGACTATCACCACTTGATTTTTATAAGTCTAGTCACGAAACAGTTTTTGAAGTGATGCTGGATTTATACGAAAAGGGTGAGCCGATTGATCTTGTAACGGTAACAACGTTACTTAATAATAGGGGATTAATAGAGCAAGTTGGTGGGGTAACCTATATAACCAATATAGCAGGCAGTGTGCCAACGGCCGCCAATATAGATTATTATAGTAAAATAGTCGAGGAAAAGTCTATTTTACGAAATTTAATTAAAACTGCCACAAATATTGTGACATCCACATTTACTAAAGAGGATGAGGTAGAAAAATTATTAGATGAGGCCGAACGTAGTATTTTAGAGGTTTCTAATAGAAAAAATGCAACTGATTTTAAACAAATAAGGGATGTTTTAGAGCAGGTTTATGAAAATATTGAACAATTACACCATCAAAAAGGTGATGTTACTGGTGTAGCCACAGGGTTCCGGGACTTAGACCGTATTACCTCTGGATTCCAAAAAAATGACTTCATTATAATAGCTGCAAGACCATCAGTCGGTAAAACAGCATTTGCATTAAATATTGCTCAAAATGTTGCGATTAAAACAGGGGAAAATGTAGCCCTATTTAGTTTGGAAATGGGGGCAGAACAACTAGTTCAAAGAATGCTATGTGCAGAAGGTAATATAGATTCACAACGATTAAGAACTGGCCAGTTAGAGGAGGATGACTGGGAGAAGTTAACGATGGCGATGGGAAGTTTATCCCATGCTGGAATCTATATTGATGATTCGGCAACTGTAAGAGTAAGTGATATTCGTTCTAAATGCCGTCGCCTAAAACAAGAAGAAGGATTAGGAATGATCATTATTGATTATTTACAATTGATCCAAGGAAGCGGACGGGCAAGGGAAAATAGGCAACAGGAGGTTTCAGAAATTTCCCGTTCATTAAAAGCATTAGCGAGAGAGTTAGAGGTTCCGTTAATTGCTTTATCCCAATTATCACGTGGGGTAGAATCACGTCAAGATAAACGGCCAATGATGTCTGATTTGCGAGAATCGGGTAGTATTGAACAAGATGCAGATATTGTCGGATTTTTATATCGTGATGATTATTACAATTCTGAATCGGAAGAAGAAAATATTATAGAAATTATCATTTCCAAACAACGTAACGGCCCCACAGGTATTGTACAATTAGCCTTTGCTAAAGAATATAATAAGTTTGTTGATTTAGATCATCGTTATGACGGTAGTGAAATACCACCACCAATGCCGGTATAGAATAACTTACATTGTACATCACTCGTGAAATTGTTTAAAAACTGAGATTAGATAAGATTGGTCTAATTTCAAATGTGTAGTATACTATTGATGGTACTTTTTTAGAAACAAGTAAAATACACGATTCCGGTGGGAAAGTTTAGGCTAATGATTTGGTCTACTTTATTAAGTTTACTGATGCTATGCCATTGGTCGTGTTTATTATTAATAACAAGATTTACTAGAGCCAAATTAGTAAATAAATTAGGGTATACATTTGGAGGTGTACTATGTCCTCGGTAGTTGTAGTAGGAACACAATGGGGCGATGAAGGAAAAGGAAAAATCACAGATTTTTTATCGCAAAATGCAGAGGTAGTTGCTAGATATCAAGGAGGAAATAATGCAGGGCATACGATTGTATTTAATAATGTGACTTATAAGTTGCATTTAATCCCTTCGGGTATTTTTTTCCCAGATAAAACTTGTGTATTAGGCAATGGGATGGTGATTAATCCAAAGGCATTTGTTGAAGAGGTAAAATATTTACATGATAAACATGTAGCGACTCATAATTTAAAAATTAGTAATCGTGCACATGTTATTTTGCCATATCATATTAAATTAGACGTTTTACAAGAAGACGAAAAAGGTGTTCATAAAATAGGCACGACGAAAAAGGGTATTGGTCCTGCTTACATGGACAAAGCTGCACGCAGTGGTATTCGGATAGCAGATTTACTTGATAAAGATATTTTTAAGGAAAAGCTAAAACAAAATCTATTAGAGAAAAACCGTTTATTTGAAAAAGTTTATGAAGTTAACTCGATAACTATGGATGAAATTTTTGAGGAATATTATGAATATGGTCAACAAATGAAGGAATATGTTTGTGATACATCTGTCGTCTTAAATGATGCCTTAGACAATGGTAAGCGGGTGTTATTTGAAGGTGCCCAAGGTGTTATGTTAGACATTGATCAAGGGACATATCCATTTGTCACATCATCCAATCCAGTAGCGGGCGGTGTAACAATCGGATCTGGGGTTGGTCCATCAAAAATCTCTAATGTTGTAGGGGTTTCGAAGGCATATACAACCCGTGTTGGTGATGGACCATTCGCAACGGAGCTAAAAAACGAAATTGGTGATCGGATTCGTGAAATTGGGAGAGAATATGGTACAACAACAGGTAGACCGCGTCGTGTTGGCTGGTTTGATAGTGTTGTTGTGCGCCATGCGAAAAGGGTAAGTGGAATAACTGATTTGTCTTTAAACTCTATAGATGTTTTAACAGGAATTGAAACTTTAAAGATTTGTGTCGCCTATAAATATAATGGTAACATCATAGAAGAATTCCCTGCCAATTTAAATACGTTATCCAAGTGTGAGCCTGTTTATGAAGAATTGCCTGGTTGGACTGAGGATATAACAAATGTGCGTAGCTTACATGAGTTACCAGAAAACGCTAGACATTATTTAGAAAGGGTCGCCCAATTAACGGAAATACCACTATCAATATTTTCAGTTGGGCCTGACCGAACACAAACAAATGTTGTTAGAAGTGTATACCGATAAATTTATTAGCAATTACAATATTTCCAAAGATTAGTTATTCTAATCTTTGGTTTTTTCATATATGCGAGGGATTGACTCAAGTTAATTTAAGCTGATGCAATTTCTTTTTTAATAACACAGACAAAATTCAATAAATGCGTTAAAATAGTAAGCAATAGTAAAAATGGATGGAACGGAAATGAATGAAAGAAATAACGAAAAGAGGTATGATCATGTCGACTAAAATACTTGTTGTAGATGATGAAAAGCCAATTGCAGATATACTAAAATTTAACCTTGAAAAAGAGGGTTATACAGTAATTTGTGCACACGATGGTAATAAGGCAATAGAATTAGCAACGACAGAAAATCCTGACTTAGTACTACTTGATATTATGTTGCCTGAAAGAGATGGTAACGAAGTGTGTCGTGAAATTAGAAAAACTCATGCCATGCCAATTATTATGCTAACGGCAAAGGATTCAGAATTAGATAAAGTATTAGGCTTAGAATTAGGTGCTGACGATTATGTAACAAAACCCTTCAGTAATCGAGAATTATTAGCAAGGGTGAAGGCGAACTTAAGAAGATTAAAGCAAGCACCAGATGAGTCAACAATGGAAAAGAAAGAAATACAATTAGGCGATTTAACGATTCACCCCGAAGCATATAATGTGAAAAGAAATGGTGTACAGATCGATTTAACTCATCGGGAATTTGAATTATTTTATTATTTAGCAAGACATATCGGGCAAGTGATGACACGAGAACATTTATTGGAAACAGTATGGGGTTATGATTATTTTGGCGATTTAAGAACAGTAGATGTGACTGTAAGAAGATTAAGGGAAAAAGTGGAAGAAGACCCGAGTAATCCAACATGGATTATTACTCGTAGAGGAGTAGGCTATTATGTACGTAATCCAGATGAGGTGTAACAGAGGATGAAAAAGGTTAATTTCCTCCATTCGATTCAATTAAAGTTTATTATTATATATATTTTATTGTTGGTTATTGCTATACAAGTCATCGGCTCATATGTGACAAGGACATTAGAAGATGAGTTACTAAGTAATTTTAAGCAGTCAATTAATGATCGAATCGTATTATTGGAAAACAACTTAGAACAAGCATTTAAAAAAGATAAAATAGATGATCAGGAGGAATCCACCTTACAAAGTGATGTTCAAACAAATATAGCGGATGTAGAAAGGGAAAGCTCCACAACAATCCAAGTGATTGATAGCCAAGGACGTGTTTTAGGAACAAATGATTATTTAAACCAGGAGATTATTGGCAAGAAGACGACAGATCGTTATGTGCAAAGTTCAATAACATTTGGGACCTCCCATGATAATACAGAATTAAATACAAGAACAGGGGAACGAATGTTTATTCGTGTTGAGCCGATTATTGATCATGATGAACAAGTGTTAGGGGTTGTTTATTTAGAAACATCATTAGAAGGTGTTTATCGTCAATTACAAAAAATTAATGAAACATTTTATAAGGGATCTGCCATCGCACTAATCGTATCGGTTATGCTTGGAATTCTAGTTGCAAGGGCTATTACAAATCCGGTTGTGGAAATGCGTCGCCAAGCACTGACAATGGCAAGAGGAGACTTTTCCCAAAAAGTAAAGGTTTATGGAAATGATGAAATTAGCCAATTAGCCGTGACATTTAATCATTTAAATGACCGTTTGAAGCACTCCATGGCAACAATTGAAAATGAACAAGTAAAATTAAAGTCGGTTTTGGAAAATATGAGTGAAGGTGTTATTTCGACAGATAGTACAGGGGAAATAATACTCGTTAATGAAGCAGCAGGTCAATTATTAAATGAAAATCCAATGACGTTGTTAGGTCAAAGTTTATTAAAAGTGCTAAAATTACAAAAAAGGGTCAACGACATATCTGAATTACATGATAATGGGTCACTATTATTGGATATAGAAGAGGAAGAAGCTAGTTATATTATCCGCGCTAATTTTACAGCAATAGATAGTGGATTAAATAATGAAGAAAAAAGTGGTTATATTACAGTTCTATCAGATGTAACGGAAGAAGAGAAGATTGAAAGGGAGCGGAAAGAATTTGTCTCAAATGTATCCCACGAGCTCCGGACTCCCTTGACGACATTACGAAGTTATTTAGAAGCCCTAACTGATGGCGCATGGAAAGATGAAGAAATTGCACCAAAGTTTTTACGGGTAACAGAAGAAGAAACTGAAAGATTAATTAGAATGGTAAATAGCTTATTACAGCTATCAAAAATGGATAATAAAGAATTTACTTTAAATAAAGGTAGAATAGAGTTTAATAAGTTTTTTCATCAAATTATTGACCGATTTGAATTGAACGTCAAAGATGAACGGATTACATTTAGGCGAATAATACCTAAGGCAAATTACTATGCGTGGATTGATAAGGATAAAATGACTCAAGTGTTAGATAATATCATTTCCAATGCAATAAAATATTCACCAGACGGTGGTAACATTACGTGTCAGTTGAAGAAAACAATGAACCACATTGAAGTGAGTATTCGTGATGAAGGAATCGGTATTTCCTACGATAAATTAGATCGGATTTTTGATCGGTTTTATAGAACTGATAAGGCAAGGTCACGTCAATTGGGAGGTACAGGATTGGGCTTAGCCATCACAAAGGAAATTGTTGAGGCTCATTATGGTAGAATATGGGCTAAAAGTACAGGGAATCAAGGGACTGCCATCCATTTTACACTACCGCTAATGAAGGAGAAGCGGGGGGAAACCTTATGAGTTTTGAATCAATTAAATCATTAGTCTTATTTTTACTCGTAGGAATTAGTTTATTTTTATCATTTATTTTGTGGACATACCAACCTAGTTATGATCAAATTTATGACACAAGTTATGTAAATGAAGCAAATGTTGGTGGAAGAGAAATATTAAAGGTCGATCTTATTAGACCAGAACATGTGTTATTTAATGAAAATGAAAACATATTCGGCTTTGAAAAACCGAGTGATCAAAATTTATTTTATGAAGAAATGATGAATTGGACGTTGTATGGGTATAAGGAAACTGATATAGAAAGTGATGATTTGTCAAGTAATAATTATGTGGAGCTATTATTTCCGGTAAATATCCCGAGTGAGTTTTTATCGAATATGCTAACTTTTAATGAATCAGCTGAATTACCTAACTGGTCATTTAAAAAGATGTATATCACATTGAATGAAGACTCTCATACTATACAAATTGCGATTCATTCGATAGACAATCGAAAGCAAATAACAGCAACAGTTGAGAAGCTCGAAACGTATGAATATATCCTTAATTACTTTAATGACCCTACAGATTTGATAGGATATATTAAAATTGATGAAGATACAGTGAAACAACCAATTTATATCCCACAAGAAGCATTGGAAATACAAAAAAAGACTTTAGTTGTGAGCCATATTGAGCCGGAGCTTTTTATTAATGCATTGTTTTCTAATCCAAATGTTGTCACACCAAATCGAAAGGAAGCTTATTTTACTGATGACATACGGGGTATGAGTATTACCCAGGATAATAAGGGACTTGAATTTATCCATCCCATTCAAAGTTCATTTGAAAGAACGGATTTAATGGATGTTTTAGACCTAAGCGTCAACCATATTAATGATCATAAAGGATGGACAAATGAGTTTTTATTAGATGATTATATTGCTACCAATAATGAAATAATTTTTCGTTTACATCACGATGGTTATCCATTATTTGATTATAATAATTTAGCAACCATTCATGAAATTTGGAGGAATCAACAATTAAATAAATATAACCGCCCTTTGATTAAGCTAGAGAATGTCTTAAATAATCAAAAAGAAAATTTACTATCTGGCCAGGAGTTAAAGCAATATATTATTCAAGATGACACTTATGATCTGACAAAAATTGATGATATTAAAATCGGCTATTATGTCCAATTTTTATATGATTCACATAGTATTTCATTAGAGCCAAATTGGTTTATATTATATCAAGATGAATGGCAAAAGATTTCCACTGAAGAGATGGCTACTTATTCGGAAATAGGGGTTGATTAACGATGAATTGGGAACAAATTAAAACATTATTAATCCTCAGTTTCCTTATATTAAATATTTATTTATTCGTCCAGTTTCTTGATAAAAAAGAACGGGAAGATATTGGAATACTAGAACAACAACAATCAACAATTGAGGACCAATTAGCGACAGAGTCTATTACTTTTAATGAGTTACCAGATGAAAAATATGAGGAGACATATATATCGGTCCAACAAAAAAAATATGATGATGAAATGATTAGGTTATTAGAAGACAAAGGGGACCAAACTCCTTATTTGTTAAATGAATACTTTTTACTTTCAAAGTTAAAAAAGAAAGTTAAAATCAATCAAGATATCATGGATGAAGGTTTAGAGGAAATAGTAGCGGAACTAGTACTTTTTCCTGAAGAATATACGCTTTGGCATTGGAACGAAAATTTAAATATTATAATTTTTTTCCAAACCCAAAGGGATCGGCCAATTTATTTTAACCAAAATGGTATTATCTTACTCTTTCTAAATGATCATAATGAACTGACACATTATGCCCAAACAATACTGGGTGAAGCGGAATCTCTATCGGAAAAGCGAGAATTAATTAAACCTTTACGAGCGATAGAAACATTATATAAAAATAATGAATTGAATCAAGGTGACCATATTACCTCAGTAAATATTGGATTTCATACTAGGGTGCCGTTTGAGGGTGGAGTCTATGTTTTTGCCCCGATATGGAAAGTAAATGTGAATCAAAATAAAGACTATTTCGTGAATGCTATTGAAGGATGGATTTTTTCTACAACGGAAGAACAGTTTTTAGTAGAAACCATTGAAACAATACTAGGAAGAATGTATAGTTACTCTAATGAAGAAGCGGATATTGAGACAATTGAAAAAGACCTAGAGAATAGAATTGAGAATATACAACGGAGTGAATAATGTGACAATGCGTTTTAGTGTGTTAGCTTCGGGAAGTACAGGTAATGCTTTTTATATAGAGGCAGATAATGAAAAGTTATTAATTGATGCTGGTCTTAGTGGGAAGCAAATGGACAGATTATTTAATGAGATTGGCATCGATCCAAATGAATTATCAGCAATTTTAGTCACTCATGAGCATTCAGATCATGTTAAAGGGCTTGGTGTTATCGCAAGAAAATACCGACTGCCAATTTATGCAAATGAAAAGACATGGAACAAAATGGGAAGTGGGATTGGTAAGCTGTCACTAGATCAAAAGTTTCATTTTGAAGCGAATACAGTAAAGACCTTTGGAAATATGGATATAGAATCATTTTCTGTATCACATGATGCTGTCGACCCAATGTTTTTTACATTTCATCACAATAATCATAAAATATCATTAGTAACTGATCTAGGTTACGTTTCGGAGAGAATTAAAAAAACAATTGAAGGGTCAAATGTATTTATTATTGAAGCAAACCATGATATTAATATGTTACAAATGGGACATTATCCTTGGAATGTGAAAAGACGTATATTAGGGGATTATGGACATATATCAAATGAAGATTGTGGACTAGCTTTAAGTGATGTCATAACGGATAAAACGGAGAGGGTTTATTTAGCTCATTTAAGTAAAGATAATAACATGAAAGATTTGGCTAGAATGTCAGTGGAGCAGATGTTGCTCGAAAGGGATATGAAAACGAGCTTATTTGATACAGATCCTGACAATCCAACAAAAATTTATGAGATTAGTAATGTTGAGTATAATGAATTGTTAAAATGATTTATCATAACTTAACCATTAATTGATAATAATATATAAAAGCTCATTAAATAGAAATAAAATACAAAGGAGATGTGATTCATGGGATATTATACGGATCCATCTGAAAAGAAAAAGAAAAGAAGTAGTGGATGGTTACTACCAATCATCATTGGTTTAGCAATGGGAATTTTATTAATGTTAACTGTTTATCCACATTTTATGGAAAAAAGAACTATTTTAAATAATCATGAACAAAATGAATCGAATACAGAGGAAGGGAATGAATCTATTTCGAGAACAGAGCAAGTGACTGTAGAGTTATCAACACAAATCACCGATATCGTTGATAAAGTATCTCCAGCAGTTGTAGGGGTAACAAATATCCAACGGCAAACAGATTTTTGGAATATCCAAGGACAGGAAAGTGAAGCGGGTACAGGGTCAGGTGTGATTTACAATATAAATGGCGGTTATGCATACATAGTTACGAATCATCACGTTGTCGACCAAGCTGATATGTTAGAGGTTGTGTTAAATGATGAGGCTACAGTCGAAGCGGAATTGTTAGGTAGCGATCTATTTACAGATTTGGCAGTACTACGGGTGAAAAGTGAACAAATTGAAACGAAAATAGAAATGGGGTCATCAGAAAGTCTGCGAGTAGGTGAACCAGTTATTGCCATTGGTAACCCTTTAGGTCATATGTTTGCAGGGTCTGTCACTCAAGGGATTATTAGTGGGAAACAAAGGACAATTCCACAAGATTTTAATCAAGATGGTCGGCCTGATTGGCAAGCTGAAGTAATTCAAACCGATGCTGCAATTAACCCCGGAAATAGTGGTGGAGCATTAATTAATATGCAAGGGCAACTAATTGGAATCAATTCAATGAAGATTAAACAAAATATTGCCCAAGGAATAGGGTTTGCTATTCCCATTGATACAGCCAGACCATTAATCGAAGAATTAGAACAAAATGGCACAGTAACAAGGCCATTTTTAGGTGTTGAAATATATTCGCTTGAGGAAGTTCCTAAAATTGAATGGAAAAACACCTTACAACTACCAAATTCCGTACAAGGTGGGATTTACATTTGGCACATTGAGCCATTATCACCAGCTGATCAGGCTGGTCTGGAAAGACTAGATGTCATTACTGAATTTGGTGGTACAAAAATAAATGATATTTTAGATTTGAGAAAAGAATTATACCAACATTTAAAAGTTGGTGATCAGGTAACAGTTGTCTATTACCGGGACGGCGAAAAGTTACAAACGACAGTTACTTTAGGGGAACAACAATAATATTTAGATGAAATAAAGTGCCTACTCAAAAAGGCACTTTATTTATTTAAAAGTTATCCACAATATCACAGAGTTATTAACAAACAGTGGACAAAAAACAAAGAGAAAAACAAAAATCAAAATATAGATAAAATTGTCATGAAAAGACAATATATAGATAGGTATTTGTGCATATGTTAATAAATTTGTGGATAACTAGTGTCATTCCACTCATTTTTTAACTTACTATATACGACATGATCAACATAATGATCATAAAGCCATTCAGCCTCCCTTAAAATTCCTTCCTGCACAAACCCTAGCCTCTCGGGAACTTGACGACTAGCAAGGTTTTCCTTTGCACAACTAATTTCAATCCGATTTAAATTTAATTCAGTAAATCCATAAGTGACAAGTGCATCCACCGATTTTGTCATGATGCCTTTACCAGTATGCTGCTTACTTAACCAATATCCAATAGTGCCAATCCTATTTTGAAAATCTAACGTATTATAACCAATGACACCGACAATATTTTCCTCGAAAAAGATACCAGCAGTGAGTCCTTTACGATTATTAAATGGGACCAATGAATTTTTAATAAAGGATAAGGTGTCAGCCTCAGATGTCGTCTCATCTAACCATGGTAACCACTTTTTTAAATACTCCCTTGATTGATCAGTAATTGCAAATAAAGGAATTGCATCACGTGCAGAAAGCATCCTTAAAAAAATATCCTCATTTACTTTCAGAAAGAACATTATTCTCCCCCTATAACTTCATTATTTATTTGGTTAAAATTCACGCAGAAATTATTGATAAACTACATCATTCCTATGGAGAAATTCTATATTAAGTGAAGTCAATCACAAGGAATAAATGTATTTTTATCAATGATAAGAATTTAATACGCTCTAAATAATATGCAACTTAAATACGCCTGTATCCGTTTTCTTTCATTGACAAATAAGCATAAATTGTAGTATAGTTTATTCAACAAGGTTGAATGGCAATAAACTGAATAAAAAAATAAGTTTAAATTAAACTAAACAATAACATATAGAATTGACGTAATCAACGTAAAGGAGGCAATGACAATGCATTGGCCGGAATTTGTACAAATTAAGGAAGTTGGTCCAAGGGACGGATTACAAAATGAACAACAATTTGTTCCGACGGAAGACAAAGTAGCTTGGATAAATATGCTATCTGAAACGGGTGTGAAGGAAATAGAGTTTTCATCTTTTGTACATCCTAAATGGATACCAGCTTTAAAGGATGCTCGGGAGGTAGGTAGGCAAATAAAAAGAAATAAAAATGTACAATATTCAGCACTAATTCCTAATGAAAAAGGATTGGAACATGCATTAGAGGTCGGAATTGATACAGCTTCAGTTTTCATGTCGGCAAGTGAAACTCATAATAAAAAAAATATAAATAAAACAATTTCAGAGACGTACCCGATATTAGGAAGTGTCATTAAAACGGCAAAGCATGAAAATAAACGAGTAACAGGCTATGTTTCGACGGTATTTGACTGTCCATATGAAGGTAAAATACCGATAGACGATGTGTTAAGTGTTATTGAACATTTAATGGAATTAGGCGTTGATGATGTATCTTTGGGTGATACGATAGGTACGGCTGTACCAAATCAAGTAGAAAGATTGCTTGAAAAAGTTTTATATTATTTTCCAGCAAAAAATATTATTTTACATTTTCATGATACAAAAGGAATGGCTGTTGCCAATATTATTACAGCGATACAAAGCGGAATAGTTAGATTTGATTCTTCATTAGGCGGGCTTGGTGGTTGCCCTTATGCCCCTGGAGCTGCTGGAAATGTCGCCACAAACGATCTACTTTATTTATTTAATGAGATTGGCATTGACACAGGAATTAATTCCGCAAAAATTGCAGAAGCATCATTATTTATTCAAGAAAAATTAGGTAAACAATTACCTAGCAAAAATTTAACGTATGTGTCTGATAGGGATAAGCAAGTTACCCAAAAGGTACAGCCACTGAGAAAACGGGAAATCATATATTATTTCCTAAAAGATCAGTATAAAAAAATACGCAATAAAACTTCTTAATCAAAAGGATAAACATAAAATTAGGTGAATTTGCATCAGTGAATTAATAGCTGAAGTAATTCGCCTTATTTTGTGTTAGTATATAGGTTAGCATGATAAGGAAGGGAGAGAAATTAGATTAGACTAGACTATGTAGGAAAGAAGATTAAACAGCTAAGATTGAGACAGAAGAAAACTCAACAAGAAATAGCAGATGAATGTCACATTTCAAAAAGTCTATTATCAAAAATAGAAAATGGACAAACAAATTCAGCGATTGCAACATTGGCAAAAATTTCTGACTCCCTCGGTGTAAAATTATCCCTTCTTTTAGAAGATGAGTCGGAGCATGATTTAGTTTTATTAAGAAAAGAACAACGTCAATCAAAAATTGGTGATGAGCATATGGGATATTCTTTTGAATTGTTGGCAAATCGCTCACCATATACAGGTGTAGAACCGACAATTATCCATGTTACACCAAAGCATAAGATTACCCGAACAGAAGGCTATACTCATGCACATGATGAATTTATATACATTTTAGAGGGTTCAATAAAACTTGCCTATAATGGTGACGAGTATGATATGGAAACAGGAGACACAGCTTATTTCAACGGAACTAAACCCCATTTATTTGTCCCTGTTGATAATAAAGGGGCAAAGGTACTGACATTATTTATCGAAACAGAACTTGCCTAATGGTATGATAAAATGGCTAAAGTTAAAGTCACGAACATCCGAAAGGAGTGAGAAAGTTTTGACTTTAGGTATTGTAAAAATAGTAATTACTATTATTTTTGTATTTGCGATTTTAAAGTATATATTACCAGCCAGAGGAGTACGTCAAATTACGATTAATGAACTAAAGGAAAGACTGGATGATGAAGAAATACAGTTAATCGATGTCCGCCATCCATTAAAATATAGACAATTCCATATTTACGGCTTTGACAATATACCATTATCTGAAATAAAAAAACGGGCTACCAATCTTTCTATGGAAAACGAGGTTATTACCATTTGTCAAACTGGTACACAAGGTAATCAAGCATGCAAAAAATTAAAACGGTTAGGGTTTAAAAATTTAGCGAATGTCAGGGGTGGCTTAAGTACATGGACACCTGTCCATGTTGACCGTTCATAATGATCATGGTGAAGCGGATGCCACTTTTTAAAAGGGGAATTAATTTATATTAAATGCGTTAAGCACATTATTAACATGTGCTTTTCATTTTGGTTTATCATTGTTACAACATCGTAGTCCTTAATTCGAAATGATAATCTTATCCAGTTAAATTACGTAAAAAATATTTATGCCTATAATGAGGGGTAACTAGATGATTAAACGATTTTTTTCCTATTATAAACCGCATAAACGGTTATTTATCATTGATTTCACAAGTGCAGTTATCGTTGCAATATTAGAACTAGCATTTCCTGTGGCAGTACAATGGTTTATTGATAAATTATTACCAGAAAATAACTGGGAGCTTATCGTTAAGGTGAGTATTTTATTAGCCATCGTATATTTAATAAGTACATTTTTACAATATGTTGTCGCTTACTGGGGGCATAAATTAGGATTAAATATAGAAACAGATATGCGGGAAGACTTATTTAATCACGTACAAAAACAATCATTTCGGTTTTTTGATAATACGAAAACTGGCCATATTATGAGCCGTATTTCAAATGATTTATTTGAAATTGGTGAATTGGCACACCACGGTCCTGAGGATTTCTTTATTGCTATTATGACCTTTTTCGGTGCATTTTTAATTATGTTTTCCATCAATGTTCCATTAGCGATTGTAATATTGGTCATCGTCCCGATTTTAATTGCGTTTATGACGTATAGTAATATAAAAATGGGTCAGGCATGGCGTTCCATGTATGAAAATATTGCCAAAGTAAATGCAAGGGTTGAGGATGCGGTTTCTGGGGCAAGGGTTGTTCAATCATTTACAAATGAGAAATATGAAATGGATCGTTTTGTTGAAAATAATCAATTATTTCGTACTTCAAAATTAAGGGCTTATAAAGTGATGGCATTCGTTCAATCAAATATTTATATGATGATGCGTTTCATGACGTTAATTGTGTTAATCATTGGTGCCTGGCTAAGTTTTAATGGTAAGTTGAGCTATGGATCTTTGGTTGCTTTTGTCCTATATGTCAATGTACTGTTTCGACCGATTGAAAAAATCAGTGCATTATTAGAACTATACCCGAAAGGGATGGCAGGGTTTCGCCGATTTACCGAAATGTTAACTATCGAACCAGACATTCAAAATCGAAAAGGAGCCAAGGAAGTTAAATCGTTGGATGGAAATATTTCATTTTCAAATGTGACTTTTTCGTATGAAAAGACACAAGCCCCAGTATTAAAAAATTTAAATCTCCAAATAAGAGCAGGGGAAACGATTGCATTAGTTGGACCTTCTGGTGCAGGAAAAACAACGATATGCTCCCTTATCCCGCGATTTTATGATGTACATAAAGGGGAAATTAAAATTGATGGGATAGATATTCGAGATATGACAACAAGGTCATTACGTAAGCAAATTGGTATCGTTCAACAAGATGTTTTTTTATTTACCGGTACCTTAAGGGAGAATATTGCTTACGGAAAATTGAATGCTACCGATGTAGAAGTGGAAGAAGCGGCAAAATTAGCGCATATGGAGGAATTCATATCCGAATTACCCCACGGCTATGAAACTCAAGTTGGGGAAAGAGGATTAAAATTATCAGGTGGTCAAAACAACGAATTGCTATTGCTAGAATGTTTTTAAAAAACCCACCCATACTGATTTTAGATGAAGCTACGTCTGCATTGGATACTGAAACAGAAAATATCATTCAACTAGCGTTAATGGAATTAGCTAAAGACCGAACAACACTTATTATTGCTCACCGATTAGCAACGATAAAAAATGCCGATCGAATTTTAGTCGTTACAAAGGAAGGAATTGAAGAAGAAGGTACCCATGAACAATTAATGGCACAAGATGGGCTGTTTGCACATTTTCATGATATTCAATTACGGTAAAAGGTACCGAACTTGTAGTATTGTTGTGGGAAATAAAAGGATATTAAATTAAAATGAAATGATGTTTGTATCTAGATTTACTAGTAGAAGGAATAATCGTAATCGTGCCCTTCGTTGCCTGATTTACATGTAGAAGGGAAGGAATAAGTCGTAATCGTGCCCTTCGTTGTCTGATTTTCATGTAGAAGGGAAGGAATAGTTCGTAATCGTGCTCTTCGTTGTCTGATTTTCATGTAGAAGGGAAGGAATAGTTCGTAATCGTGCCCTTCGTTGTCTGATTTTCATGTAGAAGGGAAGGAAAAGTTCGTAATCGTGCCCTTCGATGTCTGATTTGCATGTAGAAGGGAAGGAATAAGTCGTAATCGTGCGCTTCGATGTCTGATTTTCAGGGAGAAGGGAAGGAATAGGTCGTAATCGTGCCCTTCGTTGTCTGATTTACATGTAGAAGGGAAGGAATAAGTCGTAATCGTGCCCTTCGATGTCTGATTTTCAGGGAGAAGGGAAGGAATAGGTCGTAATCGTGCCCTTCGTTACCGTTGACAAACGATGAAGGTAACCTAAATGAAGTGTTAAATATAGTAAAATGATAATCAACAATCATTTCATTTGAAATATATTTAATAAAATTTAAAATATAGATGGAAAAGAATTTATAAGGAGCGATTTTAATGGAGAAGAAACAATTCCAAGCAGAATCAAAACGTCTACTTGATTTAATGATTAACTCTATTTATTCACAAAAAGAGGTATTTTTACGGGAGCTCATTTCAAATTCAAGTGATGCCATTGATAAAGTATACTATAAAACATTAACAGATGAATCATTATCATTTAATCGTGAAGATTATTATATTCAAATTATTCCCAATAAAGAAGAGAAAACATTAAGGGTTATTGATACTGGTATCGGGATGACAAGGGAAGAATTAGAAGAAAACTTAGGTACAATTGCTAAAAGTGGTTCCTTAGATTTTAAATCCTCACAGGAGATGGATGAAGATTTTGATATTATTGGTCAATTTGGTGTCGGATTTTACGCATCTTTTATGGTAGCAGATCAAGTGACTGTTATTAGTAAAGCATTTGGAACTGATGAAGCCTATCAGTGGCATTCCGAAGGTGCTGATGGCTATACGATTGAACCCGCAGAAAAGGAAACCCACGGCACTGAAATAATTTTAACGTTAAAAGAAGATACAGATGATGAAAAATATACAGATTTTGCCGATGAAAACCAATTACAAACGATTATTAAAAAGTATTCTGATTTTATTCGTTATCCTATTAAAATGGAAGTAACGAAAAGTAAACCAAAAGAAGATAATGAGGAAGAATATGTTGAATTTACAGAAGAGGAAACAATCAACAGTATGATTCCAATTTGGCGAAAAAATAAAAACGAACTAACTGATGAAGACTATTTAAATTTTTATCAGGAAAAGCATTATGGATTCGATAAGCCTTTAAAACATATTCATACGAGCGTTGATGGAAATATTCGTTACCATGCGATTTTATATATACCTGAAACGATGCCATATGATTACTATTCCAAGGAATTTGAAAAAGGCTTAGAATTGTATTCTAGTGGCGTGCTCATTATGGAGAAATCTGCTGAACTATTACCAGACTATTTTAGTTTTGTGAAGGGTATGGTTGATTCTGAAGATTTATCACTAAATATTTCCCGGGAAATGTTACAACATGACCGTCAATTAAAGTTGATTGAAAAAAATATTACCCGAAAAATTAAACAGGCTTTAAAAGCAATGTTAAATGATGAAAGAGACAACTATGTTAAATTTTATGATGTATTTGGACGACAGTTAAAGTACGGTGTATATAGTGATTTTGGTCAAAATAAAGATACTTTACAAGATTTGCTGATGTTTTATTCATCAACAGAAGAAAAATTAGTTACTTTATCTGAATATGTGGAAAGAATGCCTGAAGAGCAAAAATATATTTATTATGCAACCGGTGAATCAAATGAGAGAATTGCCAAATTACCTCAAACGGAGCTCGTTGCTGATAAAGGCTATGAGATTTTATATTTTACTGAGGATGTAGATGAATTTGCAATTCGTATGTTAATGAATTTTGAGGAAAAGGAATTTAAAAATGTTTCTGATGGAGATCTAGGATTGGAAACAGATGAAGAAAAAGAAGAAGCAAAAAAGAAATCTGAAGAAAACAAAGATTTATTTTCTAAAATGAAAGAAATATTAGCGGGTAAGGTTCAAGATGTCAAGGGATCAAAACGTTTAAAAACACATCCAGTATATTTTTCTACTGAAGGGGAAATATCAATAGAAATGGAAAAAGTGATGCAACAAATGCCGGATGGACAAGGAATGAAAGCACAAAAAGTATTAGAATTAAACGTTGACCATGATGTATTTAAAGCGTTACAAAAAGCATACGAAACAGATGAGGCAAAACTGACACTGTATACTGAATTGTTATATAACCAAGCGATGCTTATAGAAGGATTACCAATCGCAGACCCCGTACAATTTACAAATGATATAAGTAAATTAATGGATTGAATAAAAACAAGCTGTCTAGCTCTAATAGAAAATTCTATTAAAGTCAGACAGCTTCTTTGTTTGGATAATATGGTGTGACTAGGGAGGGGACAACTAATCGTAAAAATTTTGCAAATTACCTATCAAATAGCTATTTTATATTGTATTTCTATGGGAGGCATGTGGATCCAACAATACTTTCATTTAGCAATTCCGGGCAGTGTTATCGGCTTATTTATTTTATTTATATTGTTAATGACTGGGGTTTTAAAAACCAATTTTATAAAAAAAGGTGCTAATTTTATGTTGGACCATTTAGTGTTGTTTTTCATTCCAGCTATGGTTGGTATCGTAAATTATTTAGATATATTTACAGGCAATGGTTTATGGCTCATTATGATTACGGTTCTTAGCACACTAATTGTTCTAGTCATTTCGGGCAAGGTTTCAGAATTTTTAGTGAAGAAAAACAGCGTAGAACAAGTTAATTAAAAATCTCTTGATATTTTTAGAAAGCGAGCAAATAAATGGAGAATTTTATCATTATCTTTTTAAGTATTTCAATCACAATCGGGGCTTATTTATTAGGTAGATGGTTATATAACAGGTTGAAAACACCTCTATTAATACCGATTGTTGTCGCAACAGCAACATTAGTCATGATACTATTAATTTTTTCTATTGATTATAACACGTATATGGCTGGTGGTGTTTGGATTCATGAGCTATTAAGCCCAGCAGTTGTTGCCTTGGCTTATCCACTATATCATCACCGTCAAATTATTAGGAGGAAGGCACTACCAATTATTGTCGGCACACTCATCGGCTCAATAGTTGGTGTATCAACAGGGGTAGGATTAGCTTTAATCATTGGAATTGAAGAAAAGCTTGTTTATTCAATTGCCCCTAAATCTGTAACGACTCCAGTAGCTATGGATATTAGTGCGAATTTGGGAGGAATAGATTCTCTTACGGCAGTATTCGTAGTATTTGCTGGGATAGTAGGTGCGATGTTGGGTCCTTATGTTTTTAAACTCTTCAAAATGAAAACCCCTATAAGTAGGGGAATTGGATTAGGGTCTGCATCACATGCTATAGGGACTTCAAAAGCGTTAGAGTATGATTCAAAAACAGGTACTATGAGTACAATAGCGATGATTTTAAGTACTTTATTTGTTTCAGTCGTTACTCCACCACTTATTGCACTCCTCATGTAAAGAGTAATAAGAAGTTACCTTTAAGTAAAATTAGTGACGTTTTTGTAGCCAAAGAACACCAGATTTAGTAAGCCTTGGTAGAAAACCAGTAAGAGATTGTTGAAACATACTGCCAAATCCGTCCGATTTTCCAAGTGAACCAAGTGTACCACGGAGTTTAATTTCTTTTGGTTTTCTAGGTTCATTTCCCAATAATATATCACCTAAAACAGAGGCAATCTGTTCTCCTTGTTGTCCGGCTAACTGTCCACTTGGGGAGTGAACTGAGGAAGCATTATCACCGACAACGTATACGTTCGGGTGGGTGGGTACTTGAAAAAAATCATTGACAACAATTTTATTTTGTTGATCTTTTTTAAAAGGTAATTCACGTGCTAATCGATGTGGTTGAACCCCTGCCGTCCAAATGGTGACATCATTCACATAACAAATTCCGTTGTTACATACACCATCTTTTTCAACATATTCGACTACTGCATGATGTAATACTTCTACATCATTTTCAACAAACCAATTACGAACATATGCTTGAATTTTAGGGTCAAATGAGCTTAGAACAGAACCACCACGGTCGAGTAAACGAATATTTAAATCGGGGCGGCTTTCTCTAACCTCTGAAGCAACTTCGATTCCACTTAAGCCTGCCCCAACAATGGTCAACATTCCATAGGCTTTTAAATTACCAACTGATAATCCAGCATGGCGTGCCTTTGAAAAAGATTGCACACTTTCAGTGTATTTCTTTGCACCTTCAATATTATGATATGCATCCTCACATCCCAAACCAAAAACGAGATAGTCATAAGAAACAATTTTACTTTTATTTTCAAAGTAAATATGTTGTTCATCAACATCTATTTTTTTAACCGTACCGTATTCATATTCGATGAGGTCATGAGTAGGAAAACTTGTTCTCACATCAATATCCGCCGCTGTACCGGCAACAACTGTATGAAATTCAGTTTTATAAGAATGATAAGGGTTTTTATCAATTACCGTAATTTTTATATTTTCAGGGAGGGACATATTTAATAAACCAGTAAGTACCTTTATACCACCATATCCCGCACCAAGTATGACAATATTTTTCATTTTATTCCCTCCATCTATTTACGAAAATTACCCTATATTATTAGTTTTAGCGTACCAAAAATTACTGTAAAATACTAGAAGAAAATATTTAAAACAAAATACTGTTAAACCAAGTATCGCTTATTTATACCACCCTGCAATTGCTTTATCCTCCGGCAATAAAAATGATAATAAACCAATGATAGGTATCGTTGAAACAATGATCATAGTAGGTGTTAAACTAATCCAGTCAATTAAAAAGCCAATAACAACCGAGCCTAAAGCCCCCATTCCAAATGCAAGTCCAATGATTAAGCCAGACATCATTCCAACCCTATCCGGTTTTAATTCTTGTGCATAGACAACAGAAACTGAAAAACTAGACATAATGAAGAAGCCGATTATTAATAATAAAATAATTGCTAAAAAGGAATTTACATAAGGAAGTAATATAGCAAAAGGTACAGGAATAAGAAAAGAGGCGATAATGACTGTCCGTTTACCAAAACGATCACTGAAAGGACCACCAAAAAAGGTGCCGATTGCTCCTGTAAATAGGAATACAAATGTATAAATTTGTGCTTTAGAGATTGAAAAACCGTATTGATCGATTATGTAAAATGCATAGAAGTTTAAAATAGCAACGTGATACCACATGCGGGCAAAAACAACGATAACTAATAAAAAAATGGTATTTCTCAAAAGTCTTCTGGATACGGTCAGTTGCTTTTGCTCTAACTTGCCATTCTTTTCACTTTTATTAATAATGGTCATTTGTTGTTGATACCACTTGGCAATATAAAATAGTAAAATGACAGCTATTCCAGCGACAACTGTAAACCAAATAGCCCCAAATTGACCTAAAGGTACGAGGACAAGAGCAGTAATTAACGGGGCTAAAGACTGACCTGTATTTCCCCCGACTTGAAAAATGGATTGTGATAATCCTCTTTTTGGACCAGCAGCTAGATAGGCTACTCTTGAGCCTTCAGGATGAAATGTTGCCGACCCGAGCCCAATAAAGATGACACTTAATAATATGAATGAAAAATTTGGTGCTAATGCTAGCCCAAGCATACCTAACATACTACTTACTAACCCAATTGGTAAAGCAAAAGGTATTGGATGTGTATCTGTAAACATACCGATGATAGGTTGTGATACAGATGCTACCATATTAAGGGAAAAGGCGATTAAACCAAGTTGTGTAAATGTTAATCCTAAGGAACTTTCTAAAATAGGAAACATAGCTGGGATAACAGCTTGTAATGAATCGTTTAATAAATGACATGCACCAATCGTAAGTAATACAGGATAAACAGTTTTGTTTGTAGGGTGTATCGTAGTAGTTGTAGACATGATTAAAAACCAGCTTTCTTATCTTTTCCTAACAACGACTATAACACAAATGAGAAATTATAGAAATACAATTATCCCCGGTGAATATTAATACTAAAATGGATAGTAAGAAAAATAAGACTTTTGTCTTAAAATCCCCTTAAATGTAGAAAAAACGCAATAATTCGTTATAAATAATATGTAAAATGTAGTATGATAGTGATATCATTTAAAATGATAGCAATAAGGGAGCGATATCATGGATAAAACATCAATAATTGGATTAATTTTAGGAGTCGTTGCAATTGGTATTGGCATGCTTTTAAAAGGCATTACATTTGATGCCTTATTAAATCCAGCTGCAATTTTAATTATATTCGCTGGAACAGCAGCAGCAGTGTTGATTGCATTTCCAACAAGAGTGATTAAAAATGTTCCCCATCTATTTAAAATAATTTTTAAAGAAACTGAAAAGACAAATGTAAAAGAGTTAATTGATCAATTTATTAGTTGGGCAGAAAAAACGAGAAAAGAAGGTTTATTATCTTTAGAGGGACAAATGGTGGATATTGATGACCCATTTTTAACCTCTGGTTTACAAATGGCAGTAGACGGCCAAAATCCCGATTTCATTAGAGAAGTGCTGATTGAAAAAATAGAAGCAATGGAGCAAAGACACGAAGAAGGAGCAAGGGTATTTTCACAAGCTGGTACATATGCTCCTACATTGGGTGTATTAGGTGCAGTCGTAGGGCTGATTGCAGCGTTAGGGAATCTAAGTAATATGGAGGTATTAGGCGCAGCAATTTCGGCGGCATTTATTGCAACATTACTAGGTATTTTTACAGGATATGTATTATGGCATCCATTTGCCAATAAATTACGGGAAAAGTCCAAAGAAGAAGTAAAACTAAAATATATTATGGTCGAAGGTATTTTATCGATTACTGTTGGCGAATCACCAAATGTTATTAAAGATAAATTAAGTTCCTATTTGTCAACAAAAGAACTTAAGAGAATGGAACAGGAAGAAATGAGCCAACGGGGGGTAGGTAACGTTGTGGAAGAGGCGGACTAAAAAGGATAATGATGAAAAAATAGATGATAGTTGGCTTTTACCATATGCAGACATGTTAACGTTACTACTAGCATTGTTTATTGTGTTATTTGCAATGAGTGAAATTGATATAAAAAAGTTTGAACAATTGTCGTTTATCTTCCAATCAGAATTTACAAGTGGTGCCGGGATGATTGATCAAGGGATTAGCATTGTTCCGGAAGATGAGCCGATAGATTTTGAAAAAGAAATTGTTGAGGAAGATGATGCTAAGGATGAGAATGGGGAAGAAACTGGGGAAAATTCTCTAGAGGATGAGCTTGAAAGGTTAAGGAAGGAAGAATATGATGAATTACGTTCTATTCAAGCAGAGCTGGAAGAATATATAGCACTAAACAGTTTGACGGAAGTGTTAGATACTAAATTAACTGGAGAAGGTTTATTAATTATTATGCGAACAGATATAACATTTGATTCAGGGAAGGCTAATGTAAGGGAAGAAGGAAAAGAAATTGCTATTAAAATAGCTGACTTTTTAAACATGGATCCACCAAAGGAAATAGTAGTAAGTGGACATGCTGATGACATACCGATGAGAAATGAAGAATTTGCATCTAATTGGGAGCTAAGTACGATGAGGGCTGTACAATTTATGTATTTATTATTGGAAGATTCAGAATTAGAGCCTAAATGGTTTAGTGCGAGAGGGTTTGGAGAATATCGGCCACTCGTACCAAATGATAGCCCAGAAAATAGAGCAGTTAATCGACGCGTTGAAGTACTGATCCAACCTAATTTAAAAATTAGCGAGGACAATTTGGCTACAAATTAATTTGTTTTTCTATCTTAACATGTGTCATCTATGGTATGATAGTTTAGTTGTAAATTTAAGTTGTTATTATAGGAGTTATTTTATATGAAACAATCAATTTATAATGTAACATACAATCAACTATCACAATGGGTCGTTGAAAATAATGAAAAGCCATTTCGAGCAGAACAAATTTGGGACTGGTTGTATCGAAAACGAGTTAATAGTTTTTCGAAAATGAAAAACGTCAATAAAAGTTGTATAGATTTGCTTAATGAACACTTCACCTTTCATTCGATGGAGGAAGAATTAAGACAAGAATCGCAAGATGGTACGATTAAGTTTTTATTTAAATTATCTGACGGAAATTTAATTGAAACAGTATTAATGAGCTTCCCATATGGAATGTCTATATGTGTGACAACCCAGGTAGGGTGTAATATTGGATGCTCTTTTTGTGCTAGTGGAATATTATCAAAAAGCCGTGATTTAACGGGTGGAGAAATAGTCGAACAAATTGTGAAAGCACAAATGTTTTTAGACGGTAGGGGAAAAGAAGAAAGGGTAAGTAGGATTGTCGTAATGGGCATTGGTGAACCATTAGATAATTTTGAAAATGTAAAAAACTTTTTATACATAGTGAATGACGATAAAGGGTTGGCAATTGGGGCGCGACACATCACAGTATCAACAAGTGGACTAGCCCATAAAATTTATGACTTTACAGATTTGGACATCCAGGTAAACTTAGCTATTTCCTTACATGCACCTAATGATGAATTGAGGACGAGCATCATGAAAATAAATCGGGCGTTTCCGATTGAAAAATTAATGAAGGCTATAGATTACTATTTGGGAAAACGCAATCGGCGTTTAACATTTGAATATATTTTAATTCATGGCGTGAATGACCAAGTAGAACATGCGGAACAGTTAGCAAAACTTTTGGCGGATAAAAAGCATTTATCCTATGTTAATTTAATTCCATACAACCCAGTCAGTGAACATATTCAATATGAACGTAGCTCAGATGAGAATATTCAAGCCTTCTTTCAAACGCTAAAACGTCATCATATACATTGTGGGGTTCGGTTAGAACAGGGTGCAGATATCGATGCAGCTTGTGGGCAGTTAAGAAGTAAGCAGATGAATCGTAAAAATGTAGGTTAGCCATGATGAATAAAAAGAGTAGTTGACTGTCGCAATCACGATGATCAATTTACTCTTTTTTTTCTTGGCTATTTCCAAACAAAACAGGATATAATTCGTCCTCCGCTGTTTCATCTGTCAATTTTACCTTTGCCCGATATGCTGAACGAAGCACAATATGGCCAGAAACGGGAGCAGTAATAAAAACAAAAATAATTCCTAAAATTAACCGTACACTAAAATAACTTTCATCAACAGCAACATATATAAATACACCTACAAGCGAAATTAATACGGCAAGGGTGGTCGTTTTCGTTGCTGCATGGGCACGGGAATAAATGTCCTTAAATCTTATTATCCCTATAGCACTGATGACACTAATGATAGAGCTCAAAAAAATTAATATGACACCAACATATTTAAAAATCTCGACGGTGTTCAATAATTGTCCCCCTCTCAATGAACTTTGAAAAGGAGATTGTACTTATAAATGCAAGAATGCCAAGCACGAGAATGACGTCATAAAATGTTCTCGTTTGAAATAATATCGCAATGATGGCTATGGAGGATATTAAATTAACCCCAATTACGTCCATTGCAATGACACGATCAGGTATCGTTGGCCCAATAATAATACGCAAAAAAGTAATTGCTATTGCAGCACCAAACAATATTAAAGAAATAGTCAATAAGGTTGTGATCATTATCGAGTTACCTCCATAATTGCATGCTCGAACCTTTTTAAGGAATTTTCTAAATTTACTTTATATCTCTCAATGTCCATTGCGTGAATATAAAACATATTCCCTTCTTCATTTACTTCCATCACGACAGAGCCAGGAGTAAGTGTTAAAAGTAACGCTAATGTTGTGACCTCCCAATTACTGTGCAAAATTGTTTTGTAAGTAAAGATGCCAGGTTTGATATTAATTTTTGGCGTTAAAATATGCTTAATGACAACGATGCTCGATTGGATAATTTCAGAAATAAAGATTAAAATTAATTGGACTAACTTTATCACACGATATAAATAAAATGTTCCACCATAAAATCTCCTCATTAAAAAGACAATGATTGCTCCAATCAAAAAACCAATTACCATCGTCTCTATTCGGATAGTCGTTTCGTCTTTTAATAATACCCATAAAAACATAATGAATAAGTTTAATAAAAATTGTCCTGCCATATTTACTCACCCCTCTATATGTTAATCATTTAATACGGCATTAATATAAATGGAAGGATTCATTAAAGTATTTGCTGCATCTTGAACATATATTGCTATCGATTCGGCCCCGACACCTAGAACAATCGTTAATCCTACCAAAAATATATTCGGAATTAATAATTGTTTTTTGAAAGGAATTTCCTCTTCTCTAGAAATAATCGTTTCTCCCCAAAAACAATTCATAAAAATACGTACTAATGAATAGAGCACGATAATGCTTGAAAGAAAACTAAAGGCCAACAATAAATATGCTTCAGTTTCAATCGCACTTTGACCAATTAATAACTTCCCTATAAAACCACTTAACGGTGGTATACCAGTGAGTGATAACGTTGTGATGAAAAACATGATACCAAGTATTGGATAGTTTTTAATTAAACCACTCATCTCATCCATTTTTTCTGTTTTTGCCACATAGATAATTGTTCCACCGAGGATGAACAAGAGAGATTTTCCGATCATGTCGTGAATTAAATAATAAATCGCTCCTTCAATCGCAGTTGGTGACATAATGGCTAATGCAATTAATATAAATCCAACTGAAATAATGACATTATATGAAATAATTTGTCGGATATTAGTATAGGCAGTAGCCCCAATTGAACCGGTGATTATTGTTAAAACCGCCATAAGACCAATCATTAAATGAGTTATTTGTTGTTCATGATAAAATAATAAGGTAAAAATACGGAAAAGTGCGTAAATCCCTACCTTGGTCATCAAAGCACCAAAAAGGGCAGCAATCGCAGTTGGGGGGGTACTATAGGAACCTGGCAACCATTGAAATAGTAACAGGCCACTTTTAATTGAAAAGACAATTAAAAATAGTAAACTAATGACGGTTAACATTGATGACTGTCCTACTTCCGCAATACGGACTGAAAGATGGGCCATATTTAACGTGCCAAGAACGCCATATAAATAGCCTATTGCAATTAAGAATAATGAAGATGAAACAACATTAATTGCGACATACTTAATTGATTCCTTCCATTGAGATTTATTACCACCTAATATAATTAAAACATAGGAGGCTAATAACATGACTTCGAACGTTACAAACAAATTAAATAAATCACCAGTTAAAAAAGATCCATTAACCCCGGCAATTAAAAAAGAAACGAATGAATAAAAGTAAAATTTTTCCCTTTGTTTACCGATTGTATACATTGCATATAAAATAATAATTGAACTTACCACATTAGTTGTTAAAACTAAAATCATCGCAAACGAATCAGCAACAAAAGAAATCCCAAAAGGTGGTAACCAATCACCAAAATCTAAACGAATAATGCCTTGATGTTGAATGGAATACAATATAACAATACTTATTAAACTATTGATGGCAAGCATAAAAAAGGTAATCCAACGTTGTAAAATGATATGTGAACTGAAAAACACTAATATAATTGCTGATAATAAAGGAAGTACCATTGGTAACACAATTAAATTATTCATAGAAGTACCTCCTCATATGACTTAAATTATCTGTATGTAATAGTTTATATGCTTGAAAGCTTAATACAAGGAAGAACGCAGAAACAGCAAAGTTGATTACAATGGAGGTTAAAATAAGCGCCTGTGGTAATGGGTCAACATAGGATGATGTTTGTTCAGTTGTAATAGGTACTTCATTGCCACCAAATCCACCCATCGCCATTAAAAGAAGGTGAACTGCATGAGTTAATACAGCGGTACCGATAATGACCTGTACCACATTACTTGAAAGTAAAAAATAGACTGCAATTGTTACAAGTACACCAGCAACGATAATGATTACCGTTTCCATATTAAGACACGTCCTCACTAATACTAAGAATTACCGTAATCACCACTCCTAAAACAGTTAAAGCAACACCTAGCTCAAAAAAAGTAACAGAAGAAATGGTGATTTTACCTAATAATAATAAATCTATTTGGAAGAAGGATTGATATAAAAAGGAATGACCAAATATAACTGATAAAATACCACTAATAAGGACAATTAAGGCACCAGTGGCGGCAACGAGTTTAAAATTAAGAGGTATTCCCGATTTTAAAGTTTCAACATCATACGCTAGCAATATTAATATGAAGGCAGAAGCTAAAACGAGACCAGCAACAAATCCACCACCAGGGGCATGATGACCAGAAAAAAATAAATATAAAGCTAACGTTAAAATGATAAACACAACCACTCTGGATACAGACTGCAAAATCACTTCATTTATTTTCAATATTGTTTGCCTCCTTACCAGATTTTAGTTTGATAAGGGTGTATACACCAATTCCTGCAATAAACAATACAATCACTTCGAGCATCGTATCGAACGCACGAAAATCACCAAGTATCGTATTTACAATATTCGTTGCTCCAGCTAATTTTTCTGACTGATCATAGTACGATGAAATCGAATCGAATAGCATTCCAGATTTAACAGACAAAGCAATTAACGTAAAAACTAGACCGACCGAAATAGATAACAACATTCTAAACGATGAACGACGGAAACTGAAAGATTCTAAATTCCATTTAGGTAAGAAATAAAATGCCAGTAAAAATAATGCAGTTGTAATTGTTTCAACGACTAGTTGGGTTAATGCTAAATCAGGGGCTCTGAAGAGAACGAACAATAAAGCAATGGCAAAACCAATATAGCCATTAATAATAATAACAATGATACGGGATGTTGAAAGCAACATGGCTATACCAGCGATAACAATGGAACCTGTCATGATCCATAAAAAAATCGTCATCGGCTCATCATGATGTATTGAAAAGGAAAAACCATTTAAATAAAAAAGTGAACCCCCTAAAATTAAGACAAAAAAGAGGAAAATATAACTCATATAGTGCCTCAAAAAGCCGGTCATATAAAAATTAGTAATAATTTTTGATAACCGATCATTTAAACTTAAAACATTACTATAGAGACTATCAAAAGATAGGCTTTCTGGGAACAGGATAAAAACTTTAAGAAAATAATCCCGCCAAATAAACAAAATAATTCCAACAATAATAAGGGTGATCGTCATCATCATTTCTGTATTAAATCCATGCCATAATTCAATTTGACTCACTTGACTTAAAGCAATATCCGGATAAATTGTTGTTAAAGCAGGTTGCAATAAATAGTGATTGATGATGTTTGGGAAAAAGAAAATCCCAATAACGAATATTGATAAAATAATGGGGGCAATTAACATTCCGAAAGATGCTTCTTGTAATTGAACAGCTGTACGTTTTATTTTCGGTCCGAAAAAGGTATGAAAAACAATCATCATGCTATAAATAAATGTAAAAATACTCGCTATCCATGCAATAACTGGGAAGATATTAACAATTGATTGAATCGATAAAAAATCTACTGAACTTAATTGTAACATGGCGGTAAAAAACATTTCCTTACTCAAAAAGCCGTTGAAAGGGGGTAATCCAGCCATTGAGAAACTGCCAATTAAAGCGATGGTAAATGAAATTGGCATGATAGAAATTAATCCACCTAAACGACGTAAATCCCTTGTACCGACGCGATAATCAATAATACCGATGACCATAAAAAGTGTCCCTTTAAATGTAGAATGATTAATTAAATGAAATAAGGCCGCTAAACTTGCCTGGGTAAATAAAGTTGTTTCAACACTTATATGCGGATGAAAGGCTAATGATCCAACACCAAACAAACTCATAATGAGCCCTAACTGGGAAACTGTAGAATAAGCAAGTAAAGCCTTAAGGTCAGTTTGTCTTATGGCAGTTAAAGCGGCCCAAAACAAGGTGAATATCCCAACACCGCAGACGAGCCAAAACCATATTTCATTACTACCTAATATAGGAGTAAATCGCGCGACAATATAGATGCCAGCTTTAACCATTGTGGCAGAGTGTAGATAGGCACTAACTGGTGTCGGGGCTTCCATTGCCCCCGGCAACCAAATATGGAATGGGAATTGGGCAGATTTTGTAAATGCCCCTAATAAAACGAGTAAAACAATTGGTGTAATAAGTGGATGGTGCTTATAGGTGTGTATTGTTGCCATTATTTCCTTTATACTGAACGTTCCTGTTATATGATGGAGCATTAAAAAGGCGACAAACATCGCAAGTCCGCCAAATATCGTAATCATTAAGGCTTTTTTAGCCCCGTAACGGGAGCCTTTTCTCCGATACCAAAATGCAATAAGCAAAAAGGATGAGATGCTCGTTAATTCCCAAAATAAATAGAGGGACATTAAATGATCAGAAAAAACAACACCGAGCATACTTCCCATAAAGAAAAGTAAATAAATATAGAAACGATTAATTGAAGGTTCTGTTGATAAATAATACATTGAATATAGGACAACTAAAGAGCCAATTCCTGTAATTAATAATCCAAAAATTAAACTTAGACCATCAATCGTCGTTAAAAAGTTAATGTTATAGGAAGGAATCCAAGGAATGTCGTAAATGATAGAGGTACCACGCAATATTAAAGGGATTTTACTTAATAAAAGACAAAACAAAATGGTTGGTACGATAAACACAAACCAATGAATGAACGAACGGGTAAATTTATTTATAAATATAATAATAATCAATGCGGCTAGAAATGGAAGGAGAATTGCTGAAATAATCGTTAGCAACTTGATTCCCCCTTATAGAAAATTCAACGATAAATTTTAATATTTACTATTAATAGGCTTTCTTTATTATATACTAAAACAATTGAGACCGCACGAAATCAAAATAATTAACAAATGGTGTTTTTGAAAAGAATATACAAAATTGGTCACTGTAAACGATAGATATTATCGATGAAATAGAGTATAATAAGTTTTTAATATAGTAACGAACAAAAAATTGTTGCAATGGTGAAGTAATAAAAAGAGGTGACCTTTTGTGGTGGATGTTAAAAGCCATATGGATGAGCGCATTTTAGTGTGTGTATACTATGGTCCTAATGGAGAACGCCTTATCAGGCGGGGGCATACGCTATCAAAATTAATTAATTGTCCATTTTATGTACTTAATGTTGACCGTCTTTCATCAGATGAATTCGATGCTGAAAAATCGACTTACGTAGAACAATGGCAAGAGTTATCTGAAAAGCTTGGGGCAGAGAAGTTTATTTTAAAAGATAACGAAACCCGACCAATTGCAAAGGTTATTAAGGAAGTAGCGTATAAAAATAATATTACCCAAGTGATTGTTGGGGAAACACCACAAAACCGATGGGAAGAAATAACGAAAGGTTCTTTCATTAATGTATTATTAAAGGAACTAGTTTTTGTCGACATTCATATCGTATCTGTTGATAGGGCCTTGAAGGTAACAGATGAAGCAGTATATGAAAAAGGTATTAGGGGCTATTTACGAAAAGAAGCCGATGGATTTATCTTAACTTTTACAAAATCAAAAGCCAATTTGTTTGAGGGTGTATTTTATAAAGAAATTGGAACAGATTTTAACAACGGCATTTTTAAATATGTTTGTCGGGGAGAAAGCCACCAAGTTAGAGTTATAGAAGATGCCGTAATGGAAGAAATAAAAGATGCTCCAAATATAAACGTAGAATGAAAAGCCAAGTGGATATTCACTTGGCTATTATTTTTAATAAATTTGTATGAAATTGCTGTTGGGGGTAATGATTACGATTTAATTGTGTCCTTCTCTGTATAAAACTGATGTAGAAGGTAAGGATTATGTCTTAATCGTGCCCTTCTCTGTGCGAAACTGATGTAGAAGGTAAGGATGATAACTTAATCATGCCCTTCTACATTGGAAATCAGCCGAGAAGGTCGTTCAAACAAAATGACTTTTTTAGAATTAAAGTATTTCACTCTAGTTGGTTATTTAAAGATATTAGCAAATCCTTTATACTCAAATCTTGATATATAAAATCTGCGTACATGTCTAATTCAGTTGTTTCACGATTAACAATCACAAGCTTTGCCCCATTTTGTTTGGCAACTAAGGGAAACATGTTGGCAGGTGAAACAGATAACGAAGACCCAAGGACAATAAATAAGTCTGCTTTATTCGCCTCTACCTCAGCTTGTCGGAAAGTTTCCTCTGGAAGGCTTTCTCCGAATAACACAATACCAGGTCGGACTGTGCCTCCGCATTCACATATATATTTTCCATCTAGATATGTTTGTCGGCCATATTGACGTTGACATTTATGACAATGCAAGGATCGGAATGACCCATGCAATTGTAGAACATTTTTATTTCCGGCATCACTATGAAAGCCGTCGACGTTCTGTGTAATGATGCCTTTAATGAGTCCTTTTTCTTCCCACTCACTTAAAATGTAATGGCCCTTATGTGGATTATATTTATCAATTTCACTTAAACGATAGCGATAAAAGTTTGAAAATTCCTCACGATTATTGTGTAAAGCATTGACATTAGCTAGTTCGTCAGGGTTAAATTTCTCCCATAAACCACGATCCCTTGAACGAAAGTCAGGCAAACCACTCTCCGTTGACATGCCAGCACCAGTGAAAACAATCGTGTAGTTTGCTTTCTCTATTAACTCTTTAAATTGTTTACTCATTGATAGACATAGCCCCTTTCATTGATTATTTCTTTTTAAAAGTCGATACTCCTTTATAAGTAGCCGCTCGCCATACCCATTCAAGTGGACCATATGCAAAATGTCGAAGCCAAAGGCTACTGATAATTAATTGTAAGATGAAAAATCCAGAAGCAATCGCTAACCCTACTAATGGATATACCTTTCCATAAAGGCCAAATCCGTAGCTATAAAAAATGGTTGTCATCATGATTGATTGTAAAATATAGTTGGAGAAAGCGGTTCGACCAACGGCAGCTACAGCCGTAAATAATCGTTTATTCCATGAACAGCGCATCAAGTAAATGATTGTTATCACGTAAAACATCATAAGAAAAGGTGCGCCAATGATTAACATTGCTTCATTACCATTCAAGCCATAGATGATATTGGTAGGTAAACCAATAATAAGGCCAACAAGCCAAATTTTCAGAAGTGTTTTTTTATGTTGTGACAGGTTATGTAAAAATCGCTTTTTTGCTATATATAACCCAAGTAAAAACATACTGAAAAAAGGAATATTCACATAAAAATATAACAAAGGATTGAAAGATGCCATACCATTCATTTTCATATAGTATACACGATCATGAATATTTTGTTTTATCACTTCAACAAACGAACCCTCACTATAAGTTTGTAAAGCTTGTTTTGCTTCTAGTTCCCCTTCCAGCTTCATTTGCTTTGAATATTCCGACATGTCGACTGCCATATCATCCGGTACAATCGATATTAACAAGAAGGGAATGGCAATTAACGTATAAAAAATCATCGCCCAAATGAGAATGGTTTTAGGTTTGTGTTTTCGGAATAGTAATAAAACAAAACCGAGTAGGGCATATTCTGTTAAAATATCGCCGTCCCAAATTAAAAAAGCATGGATGGTTCCAAAAATAAGTAACACAAATAATCTCCTAGTATACAAAGCAGTGAAATTATATCCCTTTGCTTCAGTACGTTCCAGCAATAAATACATGCCAAAACCGAATAAAAAGGAAAACATCGTAATAAATTTCATTTCAATAAATATGTCTAATAATGTTCGGGTCCATTGGTCCCATTGACTCCAATTTTCAGTAAAAAAGTTATGTTCACCAATGGGGAGTAAATATAAATCGGGATAACTGAAATGTGCCATATTGACAAGTAAAATTCCGAAGATTGCAAAGCCGCGGATGACATCAATGTGTAGTAGCCGATCCTTTTCGGTGGTAGGTTGTAATGTGTTCAAAATAGGTCCTCCTGAAAATTGCTCAATGAACTGTATTAATTTTATTTACTCATCAGGGTATATTCAATTTATTAAAATATCAATAGTTCCATTTATTTTGGCTCTGTTAAATCTGGTTGTTGATAAATAGTACTTGCTTTTCAGTGGGCTAGGCTTCAGATAACTTAGTAAATTAGTTCACTTTACTAAGTGGGTCTTCAGCTCAAGCCCTCCCACAGGAGTCTCGTACTTTTTATCAATTATATCTATTTTCAACAATAAACTTTAACTGCGCTTTTATTTTAAATGACGCCTTGCTCAATCATCGTATCAGCAACTTTTGTAAAACCGGCAATACTGGAACCAATCACCAAATTATCAGGGTAGCCATAATTTGAAGCTGAGCGGGTACAATTTCGATAAATATCTTTCATAATTTCCTTTACTTTTTCATCCACCTCATCAAAAGTCCACGATAGTCTTGCACTATTTTGGGCCATTTCAAGGGATGAACAAGCGACACCACCAGCATTAACTGCCTGTGCCGGACCAAACATAACCCCATTTTCTAAAAAGATATCTATTGCCTCTATCGAACATGGCATATTAGCCCCTTCAGCAACCACTTTTACCCCATTTTTAACAAGGATTGATGCGGAATCGGCATCGATTTCATTTTGGGTCGCACATGGGAGGGCAATATCACAGGGAATAGACCAGATTTTACTACAATCATCAAAATATTCTGCCTCAGGATGTTCTTTAATGTATTCCTTAATTCTTGCCCCTTCGGAAAATTTAATTCTTTTGATAGTCTGTAGGCTTAAACCATTCTTGTCAAATACATAACCATTTGAATCACTACAAGCAACCACTTTTGCCCCTAATTTAATCGCCTTTTCCATCGCATAAATAGCAACATTTCCCGATCCGGAAGTGATTAATGTTTTGTTACGGAAATTCATCCGTTTTTCTTTTAACATTTCTTCGACAAAGTAAATCGTACCATATCCAGTTGCCTCGGTTCTACCTAGGCTACCACCATAATTAATACCCTTTCCAGTCAAAACACCGGCTTCATAAGCTCCCCTTAACCGTTTATATTGGCCAAACATATATCCGACTTCACGTTTCCCGACACCGATATCACCAGCAGGTACATCAGTGTCAGGGCCAATGTAGCGATATAGCTCAGTCATAAAGCTCTGACAAAAGCGCATGATTTCATTATCGGATTTTCCTTTTGGGTCAAAATCCGCTCCACCTTTACCACCCCCGATAGGTTGACCAGTTAGAGCATTTTTGAATATTTGCGTTAATGATAAAAACTTCATGACACTTAAATTAACAGATGGATGAAAACGTATGCCACCCTTATACGGGCCGATAGCACTGTTAAATTGTACGCGATAACCACGATTTACTTGAACATTTCCTTTGTCATCTACCCAAGGCACACGGAAAATAATCATCCGTTCGGGCTCCAAAATTTGTTCCAGAATATTATGTTCTAAGTATGTGCGGTTTTTCACAAAGATAGGCACAAGGGAATGAAGCAGGATTTTAACAGCCTGTAAAAATTCTTTCTCATCAGGATCACGTGCTTCTAATTTATTATAAATATCTCTCATGTAAGCAATGGCTTCTTTTTCACTCTTAGTACTATTTTCATTAATGGATAACATCATGTACCCTCTCCTAACTGAAGCAAAATGCATTAAAATTGATTTAAATTAATAGCTCCTTTCATTTTACATGAAAAAATCAATCTAAACAATATAAAAAATAGATAAAATCGATATCAATATGAGATAATGAAAGGGAAAGAAGTTATAAAGGTATTATTGGAGGAGGATAAAATAATGGAACTCAGACAAATTAAATATTTTATGGAAGTAGCAAGAAGTGAACATGTGACAGAAGCATCTAAAAAATTACATGTCGCACAATCAGCCATTAGCCGGCAAATATTTAATCTAGAGGATGAACTGGGTGTTGATTTGTTTATCCGTGAAGGACGCTCCATTCGTTTAACCCCAATTGGGCGAATATTTTTAGAACAAATGGAACGTGCGATGCATGTCATTGATGGGGCTAGGCAGATTGTGAAGGAGTATGTTGACCCTAAAAAGGGCACCATTCATATAGGATTTACAACGAGTTTAGCGTCTTATATTATGCCGACTGCGATTTATTACTTTAGGCAGCAATATCCAGACGTTAAATTTGAATTGAATCAATCAGCATATGTTGAGTTAATTGAAGCGGTCAAAAAAGGGCAAATTAATATTGCATTAGTTGGGCCACCCCCTATCGAAGAAGAGAGAATAAAAAGTAAAATACTATTTACAGAAAATATTGTGGCTCTATTACCATCTAATCATCCGTTAGCAACAAAATCTTCTTTGTTGTTAAATGAATTGCAAAATGAAACTTTCGTCCTTTTTCCTAAAGGCAACGTCATTCGTAAATTAATTATGGATGGATGCCAACAAAGGGGCTTCCAACCGAATGTTGCATTTGAAGGGGAAGATTTTGATACGATTAAAGGACTTGTTTCAGCGGGACTAGGAATTACGTTAATTCCTGAGGTAACTATTGTCGATTGTTTACCTAGGGCAACCGTAAAGGTCCCCATTTCTGAACCAAACCTAAAACGGTCAGTCGCTGCTATCATTCCGACTGAAAGGGAATTACTACCGACAGAAAAGTTATTTTTTGAGTTTATTAAGCCATTTTTTGCGAGAATAGAAGACTATCAATATTAAGCCTATAGAAAAAATTAATGCAAAGGGATGAGGGGAATGAAGTGGAGAGAAGCGGAACAATTACAATCGTTATTAGAACAATTAGTTGGTTGGGATAGTCGAACAGGAACAAATGGTGAAAAAAAGTTTCCCTATCTTTTAATGGAATTATTACAATCCTTATGCTATTTTGAAAAAAATCGTAGACAATTGACGTTACACAATGTTGGGTCACAATTACACGCCTTAACAGCATTGTACAAGTACGGTAAAACTAAAAACACGATTATCTTAATGAGTCATTTTGATACTGTCCATATAGATGATTATGGTGAATTATCAACTGTAGCTCTACAACCTAATAATCTTATTGAACAGTTACGGCAAAATTTGAGCGAGTATTCAGAGGATGTCCAAAAAGATATACAATCTAAGGAATATTTATTTGGACGTGGAACGATGGATATGAAAATAGGCCTTGCTCTTCATCTTCATATACTAGAGAAAGCAATTGTAGAAAAATGGCCGGTTAATATTTTACTCGTCACAGTACCCGATGAGGAAGTGAATTCGCTAGGAATGAGGGGTGTCGTTCCTAATTTAGTCGATTTAGGCAAGCAATTTTCTCTACAATATGAATTAGTGATTAATAGTGAGCCAACATTTGCTGAGGCGGAAACAGATGAGACCTATCATATTTATACAGGGTCGATCGGTAAAATGATGCCAGCAGCATTATTTTTCGGCAAAGAAACCCATGCTGGACAGCCACTCAGTGGTTTGACAAGTCATATCATGGCAGCGCATTTAACGAAAGCAATGGAATGGAATGACACATTTGTAGAGAAAGAGGCTGGTGAAGTTACCCCTTATCCAATTTGTTTACAAATGAATGATTTAAAAACGGCCTATTCCGTTCAAACCTCCCATCATAGTTATGCTTTGTATAATGTTTTTGTCTTTAATCGCAATGCCGAACAAATCATGGAGAAGTTTAAACAAGTAACCATCGAAGCAATGAATAAATGTGACAAACAATATGCTAACAGTTGCCAATTACAACAAATAGACCGGCAAACTAACCCAATCCAAGTGCTAGAATTTCATGAGTTACGAGCATATGTAATAGAAAAGCATGGCAGTTCAAAAGTTGGACAAATAGAGTCAAAAATTTTACAAAACAACCTAACAGATGAACGAGAGAAATCAATTAAACTATGCGATGAATTGATGAATTATTGTCCTGAATTGGCTCCAGCAACAATTATTTTCTTTGCACCATCGTATTATCCATCGGTAAATACTGCACACAATACAACTAATAAAAAGGTAGTTGCTTATATAGGAAAGATATTTAAAGAGAATTTTAATATGAAGCCAAAACATATTCATTATTTTCCAGGGATATCAGATTTAAGTTATATAAGTTATGATCAACATGACGAAGGTTGGAAATCTTTTAAACAGAATTCCCCTGGTTGGGGTGATGTTTATGAAATTCCTTTTGAGGATATGAAAAAATTACAAATACCCCTTATCAATTTAGGCCCTTTTGGTAAAGATGCTCATAAGGAAACTGAAAGGCTTCATAAAAAAAGTGCCTTCCTACGAACGCCATTTGTTTTAGAACAAATCATTAGGTATTTTTTTAAGTAATTTGTTTTCCCATTGTTTTTAAGGTTGCAAAAAGATTTTATGTATAGTATATTAGACACAATATCTAGTTTCACATAAAAACTAAATACAATATATAGTGTTTTTGGTGACACTTTGTGTCTGAAAAGGGAATCTAGTAAAAAGCTAGAACTGCCCCCGCAACTGTATATGTGACGAAAGAAGATACCACTGTGCTAATTAAAATGGATGATGGGTGAAAGTCCCATCACTTCCAAAGTGATAAAGGCATGGGAAGGTTTCGAGTAGGTAATTCACATGAGTCAGGAGACCTACCAAGGACGCTGAAAAGTTTCTGTTCCCCGGGGTGAGGGAGAATGAAGCGATTAATGTGATCATGAATTATTATCAATTCAATCGTTTATTCTCATATGTTGGGGATAGACGATTTTTTTACTTTAATTAAATTGTTAATTAATACATAGGAGGGAAACTACATGAATCGTTTAATGGGAATCGAACATGACTTGTCACACTTTGTACAGGAAGTAACAAAGGATTTACAAGTAGACGTACAATCATTTAAAGAGAAACTTCAAAGGGGGCTGACGGGTGATGAAACGCTTAAGAAACTAACTAATTTATCTATAAAGATCGCCCTAGAAAATATTGATGAGGCCAATCCTAATTGGACTTATGTTGCAAGTAGGATTTATTTAAACCAACTATATGAGGATGCCAGAACCAATCGAAAAATAAAAGTAGCAAATCCTTATAGCGACTTTTATCAAATGATTCAACAACTAACAGAAAAAGGCATTTACACACCGACTATTTTGGAAAAGTATTCCCTAAGTGATATTAACTATTTTAATCAATGCATCGTTTCTGAAAGAGATTATTTCTTTAATTATTTGGCTTTATACACTTTAGCCACCCGTTATTTAGCAACAGATCATAATAAAAATGTTTTTGAATTACCGCAAGAAAGATGGATGATCATTGCGATGCATTTAATGCAGGATGAACCAACATCGAAAAGAAGAAAGTTAGTAAAGGAGGCCTATTGGGCATTAAGCAATTTATACATGACTGTTGCTACACCAACGATGACAAATGCAGGTAAAACCCATGGACAATTAAGTTCATGTTTCATAGATACTGTCAGTGATAGTTTGCAGTCAATTTATGATGTGAATACAGATGTCGCACAGCTATCGAAAAATGGTGGTGGTATCGGTGTATATATGGGGAAAGTGCGTGGAAGGGGTAGTTCAATAAAAAACTTTAAAGGGATGTCAAGTGGTGTTGTTCCTTGGATTCGTCAGTTGAATAATACGGCTGTAAGTGTTGACCAATTAGGAACACGAAAAGGGGCTATTGCAGTATATTTAGATGTTTGGCATTCTGATATCGAGTCTTTTTTAGATTTAAAATTAAATAATGGTGATGAGCGAATGCGGGCCCATGATATTTTCCTAGGGGTGACACTTCCCGACTATTTTATGGAACAAGTAGAGGCTAGAGGAGATTGGTATCTATTTGACCCACATGAAGTAAGACAAATCATGGGTTTTCAATTGGAAGATTACTATGATGAAAAAATCGGGGAAGGCTCATGGCGTCAAAAATATTTTGAGTGTATTGCGAATAATAGTTTATCACGAAAGGTAGTTCCTGCAATTGATATTATGAAACGAATCATGGTATCACAGCTTGAAACAGGGACCCCATTTATGTTTTACCGTGATGAGGTGAATAGAAGTAATTCTAATGATCATGAGGGGATGATCTATTGTTCAAATTTGTGTACGGAAATTACACAAAATCAGTCACCAACACAATTTATTGAACAATATTTGGAAGATGATGAAACGATTGTAAAAAAATATCAATCGGGTGATTATGTCGTTTGTAATTTAAGTTCCATTAACCTAGGACGTGCTGTTCCTACCAATATATTGGAAAGATTAATCCCTATTCAAGTAAGAATGTTAGATAATGTAATTGATATTAATACATTACCGATTATGCAAGCACAAATTACCAATCAAAAGTATCGTGCAATTGGATTGGGGACATTTGGTTGGCACCATCTTCTCGCACAAAAAGAAATAGAATGGGAAAGTGAAGAAGCGGTTCAATATGCAGATGAACTGTATGAACATATTGCTTATTTAACGATTGAGGCGAGTATGGAATTGAGTAAGGAAAAAGGATGTTATCCGAAATTTGAGGGCAGTAAATGGTCAACAGGCGCTTATTTTGATATTAGAAAATATGAAGGAGACAAATGGCTTACATTAAAAAAGCAAGTAATGGAACATGGTATCCGAAATGCTTATTTAATGGCGATTGCACCAAACTCTTCTACAGCAATGATTGCCGGTTCAACGGCGAGTATTGATCCGATTTTCCAAGTATTTTATCACGAAGAGAAAAAGGATTTTAAAATTCCATTCACAGCACCTGATTTAGACCATCATACGTATCGTATTTATCGTCGTTCCGCTTATATTTTAGACCAACGGTGGTCTGTCAGGCAAAATGCAGCACGACAAAGGCATATTGATCAAAGTATTTCATTCAACCTTTACGTACCAAACACAATTCGAGCCTCAGTACTCTTGGATTTACAATTACAAGCCTGGCGTAAAGGGTTGAAAACGACCTATTACGTTCGTTCAACGTCAAGTGATATAGAAGAATGTGAGTGGTGTCATTCATGAAATATTTAATTGCTTATTTATCCTACAGTGGTAACACAGAAGAAATTGCTCAGTATATTGAGGCAAGACTTCATTACGACGGAGCGGAAGTTGACACATATGAAATTGGCTATGGAATGATTCCGGATGTATCACAATATGATAAAATTTTTCTCGGGACATTTACGTGGGAGTATGGTTATACTCCAGATGAAATAAAGGACTTCGTTTCAGAAGTTGGTTATAAACCAAAAAATATTGCTGTTTTTGGATCAGGTGATACACAATTTGGTGGTGATGATTTATTTTGTCGGGCAGTTGATCGATTGGTAACTTTTTATCAAAGCCCCTGGGATGGGTTGAAAATCGAACAATCACCAAGGGGATATCAAGAACGTCTAATAGACCAATGGTTAGAAGGAGTGTTGAAATATGACGGCATTATTGCTTCATAGGGCAAAAACATTAGAACCAAAAAATCCAAACAAATCAACGAGGTTATTCGGGGGTAAAACGAGTGGAATTTTAAATTGGAATGATATTGCATATCCCCATTGGTATAAGATGTATAAACGATTAGTGGGAAACTATTGGCAAGCGGATGAAGTGAGTATGGCAAATGATGTTAATGAATTTCCCAATTTAACGGAAGAAGAACAAGATGCTTATTTAAAAATTATCGGACTTTTATCAACATTAGATGCCCCGCAAACGAGAACGGCATTATTAATCTCACTGTATGCAACAGATCCATCTGTGCAATCGATTATGGCTGTTATCGCCCAACAAGAAGCAGTCCATAATGAAAGTTATTCTTACGTACTTTCCTCGGTAGTTTCGCTAGCTAAGCAAAATAAATCGTTTGAGCTAGGACGAAGAGATCCAATCTTGTTAAAAAGAAACGAAGCCATCATGGATCAATATAATTTGTTTGTCTCCAAGCCGACGATTGAGAATATTTTGAAAACATGTGTCTATACGGCACTTTTGGAAGGAATGTTTTTTTACTCTGGCTTCGCCTTCTTTTACAATTTAGCACGTCACAATAAAATGGTTGGCACTTCTACGATGGTTAGTTATATTAATCGGGATGAATTAGAACATGGCCGTTTTATTTCCGAATTGTTTCGTGCCACTTTGGCGGAAAATCCTGCCTATAATAATGAGGCACTTATTGGTTGGGTATATGAACGATTCAAACAATCAGTTGATTTAGAAATTGAATGGTCAACTTATGTATTGAAAAAGGTAAAAGGGATTGATGTAGAAGAGATGATGGGATATATTAAATATCGAGCAAATAAAATGTTGCGAATGATGGGGTTGAATGAGATATATCCCGATTATGTAGAGAATCCAATGAAATGGATTAGAGCCTATGTCGATAATTTTGATGGGACAAAAACAGATTTTTTCGAACAAAAGTCACGTCAATATACAAAAACGAGTGATTTGAATGGCTTTGATGATTTGTAAGGTGAAACGAAATTGAATGCAAGAAAGCCTTTTTGCTAATTGGAAATCAGTTAGTAGAAAGGCTTTTTGAGTTCTTCTCTTTTTAAATCAAATTTTGTTCATGTATAATAGAAAAGATAGAGAGGAAGTAATTCATGGACAATGAACACGACCCGAAAATATTTACAAGGGATTTCATATTAATTTGGCTTGCAAATTTCTTTATTTTTCTCGGATTTCAAATGACGTTACCTACAATACCAATATTTATTAACAAACTTGGTGGAAGTGAACAAATTATCGGCATTATCGTTGGGATCTTTACATTTTCGGCACTTATATTTCGTCCGTATGCTGGGAAAGCTTTAGAGACGAAGGGAAGAGGCATCGTTTATATGTTTGGTCTCGGATTATTTGTACTTGCTGTAGGAACTTTTGGTTTCTTAAAAAGTATTATTGCGTTAATTGTAATGAGAATTATCCAAGGGATCGGTTGGGGATTTTCAACGACAGCATCAGGGACAATTGCGACAGACCTCATACCCCCTAAACGACGTGGAGAGGGAATGGGTTACTATGGTCTATCGGGTAATTTGGCGTTAGCCCTTGGTCCCGCCTTAGGGCTTTCAATCGTCGGGAAAATGTCATTTACGTACTTTTTTTTAATTTGTGCGGGTTTAGGTTTGGTCGCTATATTACTGTCGTTAAGTATAAGGTTTAAAAAAGTAGATGATTCGCCAAATAAAACGAAAGTAGCTCGGTTTGATGTTTTTGAAAAAACAGCTATTAATCCCGCTATTTTGTTGTTTTTTATTACAGCAACTTTTGGTGGAATTGCTTCATTTCTTCCACTATACGCTATAGAAAAGGATATTGCAGGAATTCAAATATATTTTGTTGCCTATGCTTTGGCATTAATGTTAACACGTACCTTTGCTGGGCGATTATACGATCAAAAAGGGGATTTATATGTGATCCCCCCAGGTCTTATTTTAATCTTTATTGCGATGTTATTTTTATCATGGCTTCCTAATACAGGGATGTTAATTACGGCAGGTATTTTGTACGGATTTGGTTTTGGCATGGTACAACCGGCCTTGCAAGCGTGGGCGGTTGACAAAGCCCCTTTAAATCGTAAAGGAATGGCAAATGCAACATTTTTCTCATCGTTTGATTTAGGTGTGGGGGTTGGAGCAATTTTGTTTGGTCAATTAGCTTTTTTATTTGGATACTATATGATTTATCTTGTGGCAGCTTTTTCGGTGATGTTATCACTCGCATATTATACCCTTTTGGTCATTTCAGGAAAAAGGAATCCCCGAAAACATTCAACTACGGTGTCTAATTAAATAAATGTAAATATTATTTTTAATAGGGGAGAACTAGGCGTGGATTTATTATCAAGAATCAATATTAAGGAGCATTTTCGCCCACAAATTTATCTTCGGGGCTTGAAGTATTTTATTCAAAATCGTGTATATGGGTTAACCTATGATCGTCTCAACAGTACGTGGGTCGCCCAAGTTTCTGGTACCTATGATTATTATGTTGATATAAAGCTTGCTAACATTCATCAAGGAAATGTTCAAACCTTTTGTGATTGTCCAGCATTTGATACGTATGGGGAATGTAAACATATAGTTGCAGTGTTACTAGCAATACAACAAGAGGTTAAATCAAAAGAAACTTCCATTAATAAAAATAGCAAGGTCATAAAAGACTTTTTTAATAATATTGTTGCATCACAAACTCATACACATGTTTCAGTGATGGACAATTTGCCAATGAACGTTGAGTATGAACTACTCCTTGAATATGATGAAATTTATTTACAAATAAGGACCGGGATTGATCATTGTTATGTTGTGAAAAACCTTAAGGAATTTTTACAAGATGTGCTAGCAAACAATCATTATTATTTTACGACAAAATTTACATTTGAACCCGAGCTGCATTATTTTCTACAACAAGATAAGGAAATATTTCAACAATTATTACAAGTGGCAAAATCGAGTGAAATGTTTTATGAGCAAGAAAATCGTTATGGAAGATCACAAGAAAAGCGTAAAGTTTTAATCACTCCTATAATAATGAAAGATTTGTTAGAAAAGTTAAATGAACGATCATTAACCGTTCGTTCTAATAATGATGCATTTACAAAGGTAGAGATTAAAACCGATCAATCACCAATAAATTTTACCATTAACCGTCACGAGAAAAGCAGTGATATGCTGACGCTTAAAACCGAGGCGGGAAAAGAGTTAATTTATTATGAGTACTACGATATGTTTTTTAAAAAGGGAGTCTTTTATTTTCCCAATGAGTCACAGTTGGCTGTGTTAAAGCCTGCCATGAATTTGGGGATTCGAAATCATTTATTGCCAATTCAAAAAGATGATGTAGATGAGTTTTTTTCTGAAGTAGTTCCTGCATTAAAAAAGACGGCAAAGGTTAAAATTGATGATGCTGTATCAAAAGAAATTGTTCAATACCCGTTACGGGCAAAGCTATTCTTAGAGAAAAACTCAGAAGAAATAACGGGAATGCTGCAATATCATTATGGCCCACATGAAATTAACCCATTTTCAGGAAATGATCAATCAGACATGATTATGATTCGTGATATGGAAAAAGAGCGAATTATTATGAATTTTATCGAGCAATCAAATTTTCATTATAACGGGCAAAAGCTATATATATCATTAGATAATGATGATGAATTATATGACTTTATCTACCATATTTTACCTAAGTTAGATGAGCATGTTGACTTATATTTAGCAAGTGATATCCATCGAATGATGCTAGATCATGAACCTATTGCAAGTACAAATGTTTCTGTCCGTTCGGAAACAAATTTATTAGAAATAGGTTTCGACATTAGTGGCGTCAATGAAGATGAGCTAAGTAAAGTTATTCAATCCATTATTGAGAAAAAACGATTTTATAAATTAAATAGTGGCAAGTTAATGTCGCTCGAAAATGAAAAGTTTGAATCAGTTCAACGGTTATTTTCTAATTTAGATCTTAATGAATCTCACGTAATTGATGGGAAGATTTCTTTGCCAGTATATAAAGGAACTCAAATTGATGAAGTGATTGAAACGAAAAAACATTATGATGCTTCGTTTCGACAGCTATTACATCAATTAAACCATCCTGAAGAACAGGAATATCTCGTTCCAGAAGGATTAGAGGCGTCGTTAAGAGATTATCAATTAACCGGTTATCAATGGTTTAAATCGTTAAGTTACTATCATTTGGGTGGGATTTTAGCAGATGATATGGGATTAGGAAAAACAATTCAATCGATTGCTTATATATTGTCTGAACCAAGTGATCATCCCCATTTGGTCGTCGTTCCATCATCTGTCGTTTATAATTGGCGAAATGAATGTAAAAAATTTGCTCCTAGCCTATCTGTCGCTATTTTAACGGGAACAAAGGAAGAACGGCAAAAGAAAATGCAAACTGCAAAAAATAAAGATGTATGGATTACTTCATACGGTACAATTCGTCAAGATATGGAGGAATATAAGGATTTAATTTTTCAAACGTTGTTGCTCGATGAGGCCCAGTATATTAAAAATTATGCGACAAAAACTTCCAAGGCAATCCGCCAAATCAGTGCTAAAAGAAGATTTGCCTTAAGCGGTACACCGATAGAGAACTCAGTCGATGAGTTGTGGGCAATTTTCCAAGTCATTTTACCAGGTCTGATGCCAAATAAAAAGGCATTTCGTCAATTGGAGCCATATAAAATTGCTTCCATGACAAAGCCTTTCATATTACGAAGAATCAAGGAAGATGTATTAAAGGAACTTCCTGAAAAAATTGAATCTGTTCATATTTCAGAATTAACACAAGAACAAAAGGAACTGTATGTTGGTTATTTACAACAACTCCAAAAAGATACCGCAACTTCTATTGCCTCTGAAGGATTTCAGAAAAGTAGGATGAAAATTTTAGCCGGATTGACGAGGCTACGCCAAATTTGTTGTCATCCATCACTGTTTATTGAAAATTATGAGGGAGAATCCGGAAAATTAAACGAATTGATAGATTCAATTGAGCAATTGACTGTAGAAGGAAAAAGAATGCTTATATTTTCACAGTTTACAAGTATGCATGACATTATTATGAAGGAGTTAGAAGATCGAAAGATTGATTATTTTTATTTGCATGGCCAGACTCCCTCGGAAAAACGGGTGCAAATGACAGAGGCATTCAATCAGGGAGAAAAGAGTATATTTTTAATTTCCTTACGTGCAGGTGGGACTGGTTTAAATTTAACTGGCGCAGATACCGTCATTTTATTTGATTTATGGTGGAACCCGGCAGTAGAAGATCAAGCCGCGGGCAGAGCCCATCGCTTTGGTCAAAAAAAGGTAGTTCATGTCATTCGTTATTTAACTGAAGGAACAATTGAGGAAAAGATTTACGAATTACAACAAAAGAAACGGGAATTAATCGATCAAGTTATTCAACCGGGAGAAACGATGTTATCAAGTTTATCTGAAGATGATGTGAAAGAATTGCTAGGTATGTAAAATATGTCATACGGATGGAAGTAGATACTGGTGCCAAAACAATATGATTTTACATCGGGGAATATATTTAAGCAATTAGTCTTTTTTTCAGGTCCCATTATATTAGCTAATATGCTACAGATCTCTTATCAACTCGTAGATAGTTTGTGGATTGGTAATCTGCTCGGTGCAGAGGCATTAGGGGCTGTCGCTATTTCGAGTGTGATTATTTTTACAATGCTTGCCTTTGTTATTGGCATCAATAATGCCTCATTGACGATACTTTCCCAACAGAAAGGTCGTGGTGATCAAACGGGGTTAATGAATTATTTGAATGCCTTTGTTGTCGTATTGACAATTATTTCTATCCTCGTCAGTATCATCGGCTTTTTTATGGCTGATTGGTTATTACAGTTGTTAGGAACACCGAAAGATATATTCCCTTTAGCTAAAGCCTATTTACAAATCAATTTTATAGGAGCATTATTTCTTTTCGGTTATAATTTTATTAGTACAGTATTACGGGCCCTTGGGGATAGCAAAACTCCATTGATATTTGTGGCAACGGCTGTTTTGTTAAATATCGTTCTTGATCCACTCTTTATTTCCGTTTTTAATTTTGGAATAAAAGGAGCGGCAATTGCAACAATTATTTCGCAAGGAAGTGCTTTTTTATTCGGGCTTATTTATGTATTAAGAAGGAGATTGGCCCCTTTTCAATTGCCACGTGTACCTAAATGGAAAGAGGTCACGTTAATTTTGAACTTAGGAATTCCGGCGGGTTTACAAATGGCAGTTATTTCTGCTGGCTCAGCTGCAATTATGAGTGTTGTTACAAAATTCGGAAGTGGAGTCGTTGGTGGGTATAGTGCAGCACAATCTCTTGACCGAATGATCATGCTACCTGCTCAATCAATTGGAATTGCTGTAAATAGTATGGCAGGGCAAAATATTGGAATAAAGCAGTGGCAAAGGGTTCATCGTATCGCAAAAACGGCATTACTTTATAAAATGATGATTATGCTGTCAATTAGTACAGTCGTATTTATTTTTCCGAAGTTTTTGGTTACGTTATTTATACGGGATGTAGATTCTGTCGAATATGCTGTTATTTATTTAAAAATTATTGCTTACTGTTTTCCCTTACTAGGGATAAATTTTATTTTAAATGGTATCGTTCGTGCGTCCGGTGCTATGTACCAAGTGTTGGTACTTAACTTAATTTCATTTTGGGTGCTCCGTTATCCGTTAACTTCCATAGGGGCAAGTTTATATGGAGAAATTGGAATCCCGATCGGTATAGGAGTTAGCTTTCTTGTCAGCAGTATTATTGCTACGGGTTATTATTTATTTGGTGGTTGGAGAAAAAAGGTAATTTTAGATTAAATAAGAATGGAGTGATGACATGCTTTCTTTAAGTAAACTTTCCCTTTTATTAAGTCTCGGCTTTTTTATGTTTGGAGCTTTTAATATATATGACGAGGTTGTTTCTGGGGTGTTTATTGTCCATCAATCTATTGGAATTGCCTCATTATTTGTAAGTGTTTTATTATTTTTGAATTTTCGTATGTGCCTGCTAAAAAATACATCATGTAAAATTAACACAACAAAAAAACAACGATTTTAAGTAGGTTACATTGTAAAATCCTAGTGTAAATTGTTATGATACTAAGGTAAAGTGAAAATCGAAAGGGGATTTTAATGATGAAAGAAGTATTTACTGATAAGGCTCCCGCCGCTATTGGGCCATATTCACAGGCAATTGTGGCAGGGGATTTTATGTTTGCCTCTGGTGCGATTGGGATTGATCCAGCAACTGGTGAAGTAGTGGAAGGAATTGAAAAGCAAACGGTTCAAGTAATGGAAAATTTAAAAACAATATTGGCAGAAGCGGATGCCGATTTTTCGCAAGTAACTAAATTTACAATCTACTTAAATTCTATGAATGACTTTGCTACGGTAAATGAACTTTATGGCAACTATTTAACTAAACCTTATCCGGCAAGAGCGACAATCGAAGTTAGTCGTTTACCGAAGGATGTTTTGGTAGAAATTGATGCGATTGTCTATATGAAAAAGTAGATTAAAGTTAAATAAAGGTAAGTAACATGCAGAAAGTAGTTCAGTATAAATGTGCAAAAGACCAAATTGTACCTTTAAACTGAACTATTTTTTTAGATTCATTTTCATAATGGCGAATTTCTGGAATAAGGGTCAATCACCCTTTGACAGGGTATCATTCGTTGTTTGAACCGAATTGGAATCACCCATACATCGATTTAAAATGACGCTGTTCTTTAAAAAGGGGATGGAGTTTTTTGCTTGGAACTAAATCAAATTATGAGTTGGAAAGGGGTAACCTTCCTTTTTCACCCTAAAATTTAAATTACTTTGTAATATTCTTCGACATTTAAAACTTTTCTCTGTTAAATTACGAATATATAAGTAGAGTGGTGGGGTTATGAGTGAGGAACAATATTGGATTAAAAAAATAAAGAGAAATAGCAATCATAAAGCAGCTAATCGGCTAATCACTAAATATTATCGGGAAATGTATGCTTTCGTCTATAAACAAACACTGGACATCCATTTATCTGAGGATCTGACCCAAGAGGTTTTTATTAGAGTGCTGAAATCAATTGGGCGTTTCGATGAAAGGAAAGCATCATTTCGTACATGGTTGTATCGAGTGGCTTCCAATCAAATGATTGATTATTTCCGTTCAAAAAACTACAAATTAACAAAACTAGTTGAGTCCTTAAATCATGATGACTTTGGGGGTCGCTATGATTTGGCAGCATCGCTTATGTACAAGGAAGATGTGGAAAAAGTAAACCTATTGATCAATCAACTGCCTCCCGATTATCAACAAATTATCCGTCTAAAATTATTTGGAGACTATACGCTTAAGGAAATTTCCAACGTGGTACAAGTACCCCTATCAACGGTTAAATCTAGATATTACACAGCTCTTAACTTTGTAAGAAAAGAAATGGAGGATAATTATAGTGAATAAAGAAAAGTTAGAAATTCCTTTTCCAGATGAACAAAAGATTCAAACAGAGATCAAAAGAATTGTCAAGGTCAGTTTGAAACCGAGACAGTCATTTCTTGCTTATGTCATTCAATTGTATAAAACAATTGGGCTGAAATATCTTTTTATTAATCGAAGAGAAGGATTATTGCTCTGTTTTTCCATTTTGGTCATGATGATTTACTTATCTAGTGCTGTAACTAAAACAGCACAGGACGAAACTGCTGTGTATTTATTTCTATTCCTTGTTTCACCTTTGATTTTTACTTCACTTTCGCTTTACGACTATTTTTACAAACGTCATTATGAAACGATTGAAGTAGAAATGACCACAAAATTAAACTTATATCAGGTGACTGCTTTTAAAATGTTGATTTTTAGTGTGATTTCTATATTTTTAAATATGTTTTGTATTACGATTCTGTCTATCGTATATGAAGAAATACACTTTATAAAAGCTATTTTAATCTCAACGACAGCGTTGTTTTTGTTCTCCATTATCTTTTTAGCTGCTTTAATGAAAAAACAAACAGGATGGCAAGTAATTTTTGTTATATTCGGGTGGGTTGGATTTAATATCACATTTATTATATTGCAAAATCATTTATATATGAACATGTTGATGACATTGCCTGTTTTTGTGTATGCAGCTATTTTGATTGTAAGTATAATCGTGTATCTTCAATACTTAAGCAAGCTGGTTCGCATGACACCAACGAAAGGAGTTTAGACTTATGTTAGTTGTTAACAATGTTAGTAAAAAATATGGAAGATATTCTGCTTTAGAACAAGTAAAACTCGAATTTGGGACGGGGATTTATGGATTACTCGCTCCCAATGGTGCCGGTAAAACGACACTTATAAAAATGCTTGTAACACTTTTATCTCCAAGCAAGGGGGAAATCCTTTATAATGGCACAAACATTTTAGATCTAGATGAAGAATATCGGGATAAGCTTGGATATTTACCACAACAATTTGGTTATTATAAAAATTATTCTCCTAAACAATTTTTATTGTATTTGGCTGCATTAAAAGGAATGGAGAAAAAAGTTGCACTTCCAACAATAGAAAAGTTACTACATCAGGTAGCCTTGGGTGATGTTGCTGATAAAAAGATGCGGAAGTTTTCCGGAGGTATGATTCAACGGGTTGGGATTGCACAGGCCTTGCTTAATGATCCGGAAATTTTAATTTTGGACGAGCCGACTGCAGGACTTGATCCAAAGGAGCGAGCACGCTTTCGTAATATATTAACTGGACTTGCACGTGAAAGGATTGTCATTATTTCAACACATATCGTGTCTGATATTGAATCGATTGCTAATAAAGTAATTATGATAAAAAACAAACAACTGCTGTATGAGGATACCGTTGAGCAAATTTGCAGTACACTGGAAGGGTTTGTCTATGAAACATCCATTCTCTTTGAGCGATTAGAACAATTTCGTCAACAGTACATGCTTTTATCAGAGAAGCAAGAACGTGGTAACATGATTGTTCGCTTCGTTCATAAAGGAGAAATGGACCCTGATTGGGAGTCGGTTGCTCCCCATCTTGAGGATGTCTTTCTTTATGAATACCGTGATGATATCCAGGAGAAAGAGTGAAGTCATGAGAATCATTTTACTAGAATGTAAAAAGGCACTATTATCACCGATTATTTTAGGACTAATCTTCCTATTTTCTGTTTGGAATATTTTTGTTATCCAGACTTCTTCCGACTTTAACGAGGATTTGTCAATTGTAAATGAAATAGTTGAAAAATATGGGCCAGAATTTACAGATGAATCCCTTGAAAAAGTTAATGGGGAAATAACAAGAGAATTGGCAGAATTAAATTCAATAACAGAGAAAACAACTAGTCAAACCTTCGATAGTGCATTTGAATTTTTTAATCAGCTCTCATATGAAGGTCAAACAAAGTATACAGAAAAACAATTACAGTCATTTTCTACATTATCTATAAAAGAAATGTATATGAATAATGCAAAGTCCATGGATGACAGATATGCCGAATTGGATATTATAAAATTAGGGGAAAGTGAGATTAGAAAATATGGGTTAACAGGGGCAGCAGCTGATACTTTACAGCATGAATATACTAAGTTCTCTGATCGGTTTACAGAACTGCAACAAAATGGCGAACATCGTCAATGGTTTTTCTCCGGACAAAACTATCATATGCATAGCCTTTTATTCGGTACTGTATTTCGCCATCTATTAATAGAAGGAATGATACTAGTTGTACTAGCAACTGCTTTAATTACTAACTTTGAATTTGAAAATCGAACACAATTGGTAACCTATGCAACAAAACGTGGTAGAAAGTTAATGAATGATAAATTAGTTGCTTCTTTATTTACAGCATCAATCATGATTGGCATTTTGTTCATTATGACGCTTGGGACTTATTTTACGACATTTGATTATTCTTATCTATGGAATACAGCCATTAGCAGCGGTTTCAATTGGGAAATGAAATTTAATGTTCCCTATGCCTCATGGTGGAATTGGTCGTTATTAACCTACTTGGTGATGGGCCTTATCCTATCTCTTGTCTGTATGCTGCTGTTTTCCTTATTTACCTTTACTATATCTGTATTCGTAAAGAATAGTTATTTTACTTTTATTTTATTTGCTATTATCTTTATTACCTTATTTCTAGTTCCTGGTTTTATCCCGAACTCCTCTATTCTCAAGCTATTCACAGGATTTAATTTATCACCTTTATTATTAAATCCAGGGCAGTGGTGGATGGGGTTAGGTGGGCTTATCATGTTTAAAAGTTATGAATGGATGACGGTTCTAGCTTGGACGGTCATTTATATTTCGATATGTGTCATTGTTTTAAAAAAATTCATAAAAGAAGATATTTCTTAAGGAGAATTTTCATGTGGATAATTATAAATGAAATTCGGAAAATTTTAAACTGGAAAATACTATTGGTATTGGCTTTTGTAAATTTGATAATATATTTCCTTCTGATTGACTTTGATATTGAGCATTATCCTAATGGTCGACCAGCGCTTGATTCGTACAAAATCGGTGTTGAAATGATTCATAACTATGGACCTGAGATGAATGAGAAGGAATTAGCGGATTTTAAGGAGAAATACGTGATAGAAGCAGGGAAGGCTGATGAATTTTTACAGGCGCGAAATGATGCACAAAAAGCCAGAATTACCTCTTATCACGCATTCCAAAACTCGGATCTTGATAATCAAATGGCAGAGGAATTGCACTCAAAAATTATGTTTGAGGAAGGTGTTGATTTATTCTGGGAATTACAAGAACGTGAGAGGTTGATAGAGTTCCATGATGCAAAAAATGAAATAGTTGGAAATGATTTGGAGAGTTCTGACAGTCAACAAAAAGAACGATTGAAGGAAATAGTAACAGCTGGACATTATGCTGTCTATCCTGAAATTGCCATCATGAATTTTAAAAGTATTATGAGAAGTATTGCCATTGCTGTCTTGGTCAGTGTCGTTCTGCTCGTTTCACCAACCCTAATACGGGACCAATCCTTACGGGTACTTGATTTACAATACACCGCCAAAATTGGACGACCAATATTCAAGAAAAAAATGGTGGCAGGACTTATTTCTGCTTTCCTCGTAATGACTGGTTTATTGACTGTTTATTTAGCGTTGTATTCACAAAACCATCCGGAACCATTTTTTAAGATACAGATGAACACATTTATCGGAGACAATTATTGGTATGATTTCACTTTTCTACAATATATTATTCTTACGTTACTAGCCATTTATGTATTAGGTTTTATCATCGTACTCATCAGTTTGATCGTTTCCCATTTGGCACCAAATTATATTACGGTCATTGGATTACAAGTCCCTATTTTCTTTATTGTACTTGCCTTTGGGCTCAGTTATTTAATCGATAGGATTACAAGCATCTTGTTACCACAATGGTTCGTCCCATTATGCTATAGTATACTTCTATTGGCATCTATCTTATACATGATGACTCTCTGGAAACGTGAGAAGAAAAAGGATATTTTGCTATAGGATTGTGAAATTTACAGTGATATTAAATTAACGTTTGAATACCAAAATTTCGTGATAATAAGACCATTCAAATGAGCTCTGTAAATGTAATTAAGATGTGTAAAATTTCTTAATGAATTTATTATCCGGACTCATATAATATTATTAATCAAACAATTGGGAGATTGAGTTGCCATGATACTCCAAACTGATCATTTATCCACCCAAATTTTTTGCTGAATCCATAGTTATCTAGAGGCATGAGTGCCTGTCCATTCAAAATTAGTTTTTTATAAAGTGTATCAATCTCTTGTTCAGAATCACAAGTAATGTATATGGAAAACGAAGGCGTAAAAGAAAATTCATGTTTTACATTACTGTCAATGCACATGAATTCTTGCCCCTTCAAAGAAAATATCGCATGCATAACTGTTCCTTCTTCTCCAGACTCATTTGCTTCATAATAGGTTATGCTTTTGATGCTTGAATCCTCAATAAGGGATGTGTAATACTTCATTGCTTCCTCTGCCACGCCATCTTGAAACATTAAAAATGGAGTCACTTTTTTCATCCTTAATCAATCCTTTCTTTTTTCTTTGTGGGGATTTTATTTTCGTAAAATTTTTTCCATAGTCTTTCCTTTGGCTAACTCATCGATTAATTTATCTAGGTAACGAATTTCTTGCATGGTTGATTTCTCCATATCCTCCACTCGTATACCGCAAATCACACCTTTAATCAAAGACCGTGAAGGATTCATTTGGGGCGCTTCTGAAAAAAAAGTCTCAAAGTCTGTTTGTTTTTCTAATTGTGTTTCAAATCCTTCCTGGCTGTATCCAGTTAACCACCTAATGATTTCGTCAACCTCTTTTTTTGTACGCCCCTTTTTCTCTGCCTTAGTTACATAATGCGGATAGACACTAGCAAAGCTCATCGTATAAATCTTAGGTTTACTCATGGTATATCGATATCCTCCTTTAATTATTCTGTTAAATGTTCTTACTATTAAAATTAGGGTAGTCCAAATTAAAAGGATAATTTAATGTTCTGTAACTGTTTATGAAAAATCCTTATAATTACTTAATTTTAGCTTAAATGAAAAAATAGACTGTTGATATCGTCATGACTAAAAAAATTAAATTGAGCGGTAAACCTACTTTTAAGTAATCACTGAACTTGTAGCCCCCAGGACCATAAACAATTAAATTTGTTTGGTATCCAATAGGAGTAGAAAAGCTTGCTGATGCTGCTATTGCGACAACAATTGCTAACATCGTCGGTTCAATACTTATAAATTCTGCTATCTTGATGGCGATTGGAAGGACAATCACGGCAGCGGCTGTATTCGTCACTATTTCCGTTAATATGTTTGTTACTAAGTATACGCTAACTAGAAGCCCAATGACACCAAAGCTTTCCGCTACTAAATGTATGATGGTATTGGCAATTAAATCTGCAGTTCCCGATGATTCTATCACGAATCCTATACCTAACGATGAAACGATTAACAGTAATACTTGAAAGTGCATCGTTTCTCTCATTTTTTCTTTATCAAATAAATTAAATAATAAAAACAATGTCGTTAGTATAAGTGCCGCCTCAAACATTGATACAATACCTAATGTTACAATCGTGATCATTGCGATAAATCCACTAATAGAAAGGATGACTTGATTTCTAGAAAGTAATTTTCTTTTTGGTAAATTTGTTAACGTATAAAAGTCATTATTTTTATACGCTAATTCCTCAAACCTTTCTCCGGCCAACATTAGGAGCACATCTCCAGGCTTCACAATGACTTCCCCAACATTCTTATTGATGGATTCATTGTTTCGATGTACTGCTACAATGGATGCATCATATTTCGTTCTAAAGTCTGAATACTTTATTTTTCTATGTAACATAGAGGCATCATGTGAAACGACACCTTCTATTAATTTAGAATCATCTGTTTCAAGGGAATTGATTGATATATCAGCACTTGTTTTAATCAGAAGGTTCTTTATTTCGCCGATTTTTTCCAATCCTTCAAGTGTACCAGTGAACACTAAAATATCCTTTTCTTGTATTTTTTCTGTTAAATTTACCGGAGATATATTTTCTTTTTCCCTGATAATTTTTAATAAATACACGCCGTCTAATTTTTGAAACTCCTTAGAAGTAACTGTTTTATTAATTAATACACAATCTTTTTTTATTTCTGCCTCGTAAAGAAATTTCCTACCATCATTGTATCTATTTTCTATTGTCGTTTTATTTTCAGGCAATAATTTGTATCCGATGGAAAGCAGATAAATAACCCCGAAAATAGAACCGAGGGCAGCATAAGGGGCTAATTCAAAAAAGGTAAACCCCCGCAGTTCCTTTTCAACTAACCATCCGTGTACTACTAGGTTAGTAGAGGTGCCAATAATTGTAAACATACCTCCAAAAATCGTTGCATATGAAACTGATAAAAGTAATTTACTTGCGTTAATATTTTTCTTATTGCACCAATCTTGTAGGGAAGAAACCATCATAATGACAATTGGTGTGTTATTAAAGAATGCCGACATCCCTATCAAAGGGAATGTAATACTTGCTAGGGCTCCTTTTCCTGAATTTGTTTTCTTTAAAATTTTTTGGAGTAAAGAATCTATTACATTAGTACGCTCGATGACAGAGGTGATTAAAAATAATAGTGCTAACGTTAATACCCCTTCATTCGAAACCATTCTCATGATATCCGGTGTAGTAATATATCCTAATATAAAAAATATAATCAAAGCCGTAAATGCGATTAGTGATGGATGCTTTATTTCCAAGAACATTGCAATGAACATTAATAATACGATAGCTATAATGATCGTTTTTGATATCATATTGCCGACCTCTCTTTTCAGATGGTAATCCTTATTTTATGCTATTTTGTTAAAATACTAAACAAAATCGGTAAGATAGTCCATTGGAAATAACATTTATTTAATAGTAATCTTGTTTTTTATATATTGGGCTTCCTTTATATACAGTGTAGCATGAACAAATTCGTTGATAGTACTGTCACTAATTTGAGCCATAGACTCCTTACTATCAGTTAAAAGAAAAAGAACTAGCATTTAATTGTAGATAGCTAGTTCTTTTTTTATAGCTTGTCGAATTTTCTCCAAACATTGTTCAGGTGTCCTTCCTGCAATCAATTTACCATTCACATGGGCAAAAGGGCTTCTAGCACATAGCCCACAATAAGAAAGACATTGATTGATGACAACTGCTACTTCAGGAAATTCTTTTTCTAACAATGTTTCTATATCTAATATGGTTAATTGATTTGCACTACAAACATCGACAATAACAATTCCCATCTAAACCACAAACCTTCTTCATAGTTATTTTATTTGTAACATAATAGAAAATATGTTGCAATCTTATCACATCAATATAACATTATAGTGATAAATATTGTAATTTATATGATTTAAGCATAAAATAGGCTTAAGATTAAAAAAGGAGAATTTTAAAATGAAATCATTAAGTAAGTTATTGGGCATAGTGTTAATTGCCTTGAGTGTGGTTTTTACAGGCTCAATTATCGCAAATGCCGATGACCAAGTAATTGACGAATTTGCCGGAGAACCGATTGTTGTTTATGGCGCAAATTTAAGTGATGCACAAAAAAGTGAAGTAAGAGACATACTAAATGTTAATACAGAAATAGACCATGAATTGACAGTATCTGGACAGGATAATGCAAACTATATAGGTGGAAACCCTAATTCTAATATGTTCTCTTCTGCCAAAATTACCCATGAAAAAAGCGGACATGGCATTGTAATTGACATCATTACACCAGAGAATATAACACAAGTAACGAGTGATATGTACTTAAATGCTCTCATTACTGCTGGTGTAGAAAATGCAAAGGTAGAAGTAGCATCACCACTTCAAGTGACTGGTCATTCAGCACTTGCCGGTATTTATAAGGCATATGATGCTGTTGGCGAGGAACTTGATTCAGAGCGAATGAAAGTAGCGAATGATGAACTTGAAATTACAACAGAGCTATCTGATAGAGAAGGATTATCAGATGAGAAGATAGCTAGTATTATGGCTGAAATTAAAAAGATTATTGCTGAAGAAAAACCCGCTACTAGAGAAGATGTAGAAAGAATCGTAGAAGATAAGCTTGCCGAAATGGGTGTCAATTTGAGTGATGAGGACAAGCAATTACTCATTGATTTATTTGATCGTCTGAAAGATTTGGATATCGATTTTGATCAATTAAAAGACCAATTAAACGACATTGCTTCTTCGATTACTGATAAATTAGACGATATGAATATTGAAATTGATGAAGGATTTTTTAATAAAATTTTAGAAGTTATTAATAATATTATTAGTAGTATTGCCAGTTTATTTGGTTCTAAAGGTTAATTTTTAAATAAATAAAGATGACGGCATTGTCTGTTAAGTAGTTCAATTTCGGGGTACACGGTTTTAATTGTACTTCGAAGATGAACTTCTTTTTTGTTCAATCTAACATAAACCTTGTGGATTGCATTAAGTTTATGTAACAATAAACATATAAGAATATATGGATGATGTTTCGGTTTATATCGGTCGGGATTGGGAATTAATATGAATGGAGGAATGGCAATGAAGAAATTTGGATTGTACAACAAATTTACTACTGTTGAAGGGAAAAGGGATGTTTTGGTAGAAATACTGTTGGAAGCATCGAAATCGATGGAAGAATTAGATGATTGTCTGTTGTATGTCGTTAGTGTAGATGATGAGAATTCTGATTCAGTTTATGTTTACGAAGTTTGGAGTGATGAGAATGCCCATCGGGCTTCTTTGTCAATGGAGGCTTCCCAGATATTAATCCAAAAAGCCAAACCAATCATTACTGGAATGAAGAAGATTAATACAACGTTACCCGTTGGTGGAAAGGGTATTTGAAGTTTAGGGTTGGATTTATATTTACATTAGGATTATGAATGACGACGATACTATGTATTCAGTTTTACGCTATCGTCATTATTTTGCATAATTTATTTTGGAATTTTTGAAATATGAAAGATTGTTATTAAGTAAATGAGTGTCACTTTGGTGTGACGGCAACGGAAGTTTAATACCTAGAGTGATAGAACTTCACGTTTTATTATATCGTTAGTAAAAAAAAGAACATCAATACTATAGGATGTTCCATTCAACTTACATTTTTACTTTGTTTCCGACAGTAGTATCTAGTAGACTTGCCGTCAACTTTTTTCAAACTTCAAATATCATCATTTTCATAGACTATTTTCCCCGCAACAACTGTTTTCAATACTTTCGTATTTAACATAGCCTCTTCACTTACAAGAAATAGATTATGATCAAGAATAGTAAAATCAGCATCAAATCCGATGTTAAGTTTACCACGTTGATTAGATTTACCTATTGATTCCGCATTACCAGCTGTAAATAAACGAATAGCCTCGAATCTACTTAATTTTTCCATAGGTAAATAGCCGTCATGTTGCTCAGTAGGCTTTTTCCTGAAGATGGCACTATAAATGCCAAGTATTGGGTTAGGGTCTTCAATTGGAGCATCAGAACCCCCTCCACAAATAAAGCCTTCATTAATCAACTTCTTCCAAGCATAAGTCCATTTTAATCTATCTGTTGTTAAGCAATCTAGTACCCAAGGAAAATCTGAAACGACGAAGGTAGGCTGAATATCTAAGACGACGGGAAGCCCCTTCATTCGGTTGACTAAATCATCTCGTAAAATATTGACGTGGATAAGACGATCGAACTTTCCTTCTGGGGCGGGATGTCTTTCTATTGCATCTAACCCTTTTTCAATCGCTTGATCACCAATCATATGGATGGCAACTGCTTGACCATATTTCCTGGCCATAGCAACTAGTTCATCTATTTCCTTATCTGTTAAAACGGCTGTTCCAAAGTTTTCCCCATCATCTTCATAAGGATTACTTAATAAAGCTGTGCGACCACCTAACGAACCATCAATAAAAAACTTCATTTCACCGGGTACAATCCAAGGATCATCATAAGTTAACTTTTTCTCCATTATATCGATGAAATTATTTGATCGGAACATTAAATGGACACGAAAGTTTTTATTTTGTCCAATGACTTTTTTAAAAGCATTGAATGGTGCGAGAAAATTTTCATTATATCCCAAATCGTCAGTCACAGCCCCTGTTAAACCAAGTGAAAGCAAATGTTCAACAGAAGTTTGTAATGCCGTTGTCAACCATTCTTCTGTTGGATTAGGAATGAGCCCTAATATTCGGTGCATTGCGCCTTCTTTTACATAGCCTGTAGGTTCACCATGTTCATCCCGTTCAATGACACCGTCCTCGGGATCAGGTGTTTCCCTTGTTATACCTGCTAATTGTAATGCCTTTGAATTTACAATTGCGACATGATGACAAGTTCTGATTAATATCATCGGAGAATTTGTCACATGATCTAGTTCATATCGAGTGAAGATCTTTTTATCGGGAAACATATTTTCATCCCAGCCTTCACCAATAAACCATTCGTCTGCTGATAAATTAGGATAAGCATTCTCAAGCATGACCATCATTTCTGTTGATGAGGTGACATTTGATAAATCCAATCGTAGTAATTTTTGTCCATGTGCAATCATATGCATATGGCTATCAGTAAAGCCTGGATATAAATATGCTCCTTTTAAATCAATTTTCTTTTCGGCCTTGTTTTTTAACATGTCAAATGTGCCAATGTCTACAATTTTGCCATTTTCAGTCAACAATGCTTCAATTGTTTCGGACTTACTATTCATCGTAAAAAGGCTGCCATTATACCATAATGTTTTCAAGTGTATTCACCACCATTTGTCTAATTGTTCCGCTGTTTAATTTACATACATTTCCTCAATAGTTTTTTGTAATTCAAAATCCCTCGTATAATCATCATAGCGCATCACTTTATCGACAATACCACTTGGAGTAATTTCTATCAATCGATTAGCAATACTATTAACAAACTGATGGTCACTAGAAGTAAATAAAATCGATCCTTTAAATTTAATTAGCCCATTGTTTAACGCTGTTATTGACTCTAAATCTAAGTGACTGGTCGGCTCATCAAAAATTAATACGTTAGCATTTGATAACATCATCTTTGATAGCATACAGCGAACTTTTTCTCCACCTGATAAGACATTGGCTTGTTTTAATGCCTCTTCACCGGAAAATAACATTCGGCCCAAAAAGCTTCTTAAAAAAGTCTCTGTTTCATCCTCAGGGGAAAATTGTCTTAACCAATCTACTAATGGTAATGAATTATTATCGAAATATGCAGAGTTATCTTTTGGAAAATATGATCGTGATGTTGTCACTCCCCAATGAAATTCACCGGCATCTGTTTCCATTTCCCCCGTTAAAATTTGGAAAAGAGTTGTATTAACTAAATCATTTTTGCTAACGAAGGCGACTTTTTCATTTCTATTGATAATGAAGGAAACATCATCTAAAATCTTTTGTCCATTTATTGTCTTCGTGAGGCCGTTTACCCGTAGCAGATCATTACCGATTTCTCGTTCAGCATTAAAGGCAACATATGGATAACGTCGGGAGGATGGTTGAATATCATCTAATGTAATACTTTCTAACAATTTACGCCTTGAAGTGGCTTGTTTTGATTTTGAAGCATTCGCACTAAATCGGGCAATAAATGCTTGTAAATCTTTCATCTTTTCTTCCTTTTTCTTGTTTTCCTCTTTTGCCATTTTAGCGGCCAATTGGCTGGATTCATACCAAAAGTCGTAATTTCCAATATAAATTTGTATTTTACCAAAATCAACATCCGCAATATGTGTACAAACCTTATTGAGAAAATGGCGGTCATGTGATACGACGATGACGGTATTTTCAAAGTGTAATAAGAAATCCTCCAACCAGTGGATGGCTTGAATATCTAGTCCGTTCGTTGGCTCGTCCAACAGTAGAACATCCGGGTTCCCGAACAAAGCCTGGGCAAGTAATACTTTTACTTTATCTTCGATTTTTAAATCTGCCATCTTTTTTTCATGAAGTGCTTCCCCTACCCCAAGGCCTGTTAATAAAATAGCGGCATCAGAATGGGCCTCCCAGCCATTTAATTCAGCAAATTCCGCTTCTAATTCGGCTGCCTTCATACCATCTTCTTCGGTGAAATCTGTTTTTAAATAAATGGCATCTTTCTCGTGCATAACCTTATATAAACGTTCATGTCCCATTAACACAGTTTCTAATACTTGTTCATCTTCAAAGGCAAAATGGTCCTGTTTCAAAACAGCCATTCTTTTGCCTGAGTCCAATGAAACATGTCCTTTTTGTGGCTCAATTTCACCAGCTAAAATTTTTAAAAAAGTTGATTTACCAGCACCATTGGCACCGATAACACCATAACAGTTTCCACTATTAAACTGAATATTAACATTTTCAAAAAGTTTTTTGTCTCCGAATCGTAGACTAACGTCAGTAACTGAAATCATAAGTAAATCCTCCAATATAATTGTCTCACAGTTAGGTTAAGGCAATATAACTATTTCGTCAATATTTATGAAAGGGCTATGTAAATAGTTAGAATATTGCTATAATATAAATGAGAAGCTGGCTAGACTAACTTCAATGGGAGGTTAACATGAAACAGGGGAATAATTATCGATTATTACAATTACACCGGATTTTGTTTCAAGAAACAGATGAAAATCACGAATTAGATATTAATGAAATAAAAGAGAAACTTTATAAAGGGATGAATGTGAAAAATATTGATCATCGATCCATTAAAAATGATATTAGTGCGTTACAAGAGATGGGTTTTGACATAGTGCTAAATCGTCGTAGACATGGAAAAATCTACTATAGTCATCAAAATAAAATGTTTGAAACATATCAATTACGTCTATTAGTCGATGCAATTTTATCCGCTAGATTTATTACGATTAATGAAAAAAATAAATTGATTGATAAATTAAAAGAATTAACGAGTAAATATTTGGCAGTTACTTTACCAGAACCGATATTGTTTAGCCAAACAATAAATATTGATTACGATTTAATAAAATTAAATATAGATCGAATTCATCATGCTATTACAGAACGTCGCGTTATTAAATACCAGTATGGTGATTTTAATGTTAAAAAGGAATTTCAATATCGTAGGGATGGTGCTATTTATCAGGTTGTACCTTACGCTTTGATTTGGCAAAATGATTTATACTATCTAATTGGTGAATACATACCGAAAAATGAAATTCGTCATTATCGTCTTGATCGCATGCGAAATATTGAGATTACAGATCAGCCATATGAAAAAAATCAACAATTTCAATTGCAAAATTATGTGGATAATTCATTTCATATGTATAGTGGAGAGGAAGCAAAAATTGAAATACGCTTTGATAATAGCCTAATAAACCCAATTTTTGATCGTTTTGGTCTGAATGTGTCAGTTATCGAGGATGGTAAAGAACATTTTATCGTGACAACACATGCTAAAGTTTCCGATGGATTATTAAGCTGGATATTAAAATGGGGTAGTAAAGCGGAAGTGCTTAGTCCTGATTTTTTAATCGACAAAGTGAAAGAAGAAATACAAGCAATGAATAAAAAATATGACTAGGAAGGTTATAGCTCCTTCCTAGTCAAAAGTATCAATTCTAGGGATCACATCAATTCCCAATGTATGATAAGGGACATATAGCCTAATGGCGATATCATTTGTTTGAAGATTAAATTGTTCAAACTCGACCCTAAAGTTACTTTTAATATCCATTTCAGTTATTTTTACATAAATTTCTTCCTCTTTTGGGTTAACGACAACCCATTCAGGCATGACTAAATATTTGGCAACATATTGCATGATTTTGCGATTCGGTAATTCTAAAAATCCAACAGAGATTGACTTTTGTCTAAGTGCAATATCTCCATTTTCCTTTACGATAGGATCAAAATGGATTAATAATGGAATTCTAGCTGAAAAAACAGGGATTTCACCATATAACTCTACATCATCATCAAGTTTGACAGAATATTGGTATTTTGAATGGCTAAGTAGTTTATCTAAATAAGCATTTATCAAATTGTTTAAATTATGTTTTGTTGTTCTAACGACAAATTCAGAACTATGTTCCTTGGAATACTCTTTACTTGATAAATCAATATCATGATCTGAAATAGGAGAATACAAATAAAGAAATAATGAAATCACAATAATAACATTAACGATACAAAGAATGATAAAAAGACTTCGCCATATATTGTTTTCTTTTTGATGATGCTTAGTCATTCATCTCGCCTTCTTCTTCCGTTAAATAGTGTAAAATCCTATCAGCCATTAATTGATAGCCAAAATAATTTAGATGAAAATAATCATCAGCCAAATATTCTTCATCGATGTCCTCAAACAAATCACTCACGGGAATATAGTGCACATTCTGAAATTGATTTGTGATTAATTCCCCGCTATCATTCCAGTTATCGGCGATGATGTTCAATTCCTCAATATTTCCAAAATATCGTTGAAAAGGATTGTAAAATCCAATTAAATATATGGTGACGTCGTGATTTAATTCAATCATTCTAGTAAAGATTTGGCGTAAGCGATTTTCATAATCAATTTGTTCTTCCGCAAATTTATCCAATGTTAAGCTGGTAAAGTTTTCCTTAAAAACTTGCATTACATCATTGGCGCCAATTGTTATTAAAATAATATCTGCCTTGATGATACTCTCCTTAACGTCTTCCTCTTCATCTAATCGAGCTAATAATTGATTTGTTTTATTACCCAATTTACCGTAATTTTCAAATTGAGCAATTTTCTTTCCACTATTGACTTTATTATTTAAAATACCAACATATCCTCCATTTTCTGTTTCGTCTCCTATACCTTCCGTCAACGAGTCACCAATGGCAACGATGTGGAGGTTCTTATTTAGAAAAAAGTCAATTGTTTGATTTACTTTTTCTGAAATAAAATCCTTTACAGGGTCATCAGCAAAAAGTGCATGGTCTAGTGGTTCTCCTTGTTCATCATCACCATCTTTTAATTCACTGGCAGCCTTTAAATTTTCCTTTTGTAAGTCTTCAATATTTTGGGTAATTTCATCACCGAGCACTTCCAATTTATTTTTATTATTTATAAAAATGATGAATGCTGAGAGACAAATGGTTATCACAACACCAATAAACAGTACTTTTTTAATGTATATCACACCTAAATCATTGTTTTTGATTGATGGCTCTGTTAAGGCCTTATGTTGGAACAGCGAACATGATTGAAAAAATCAGGATTCAGTTATGAATAGTCATGTCTAGTAACCAACATCGACACTAAAACGTCATTCGTTAGAAATTCTTAGTTGTAAATCTACAAGATTTTACTATGTTAGCCGAAGCAAAGTTACAACAAGATTTAACAGTGCCTAGAAAATAAATCATTACTTATAATTATGTTATCACACATAAATAGTTTACCTTAAATTAAACCTCTCTAAACTTAAACAAATAATGATTAAAAAGTCAACAGGAATACAATACCAAGTCTGTAAAAAGTAATAAAGCCCACCACGAATAGTGATAGGCTTTATTTCAATGTCATTTAATAGCAATTAGTTATTTTATTTTAATTCTGTCGGCCTCATTAATAATGTCTTTTTCTGAAATAACATTAATTGAATGGTGGTTAGCATCTATAGACCCTTCGCTCCAAACAATCTTAACTCCTTTATTTGCAAAATCTTCAAGTTGGTTATTAGGGATAGATTTCTTATCAGTAACTACGACATCGATAATGGTATCATTATCATGACTGTTTGTAATTATTTGGTATCCAGATTTGGATAATGATAAGACTTTATTGTTAAGTCCCTCATTGTCACTATCGATAAGGATTGTTTTTGCACGTAATCCTTCTAATCGGTCGAATGGTGAGGAAAAGAGCCAGTTAATGACATCTTCTTCAGTTACCTCAACTGTTGTTTGACCTGTCGCCTCTCCAATAGCTTTATCAAGTGTACTGATTATATCTTCAATTGACTCGAGACCGACGGCTAAACGTACTAGTTCTTCTGTTACACCACTTTTCTTCAAGTCCTCAGGACTTAATTGTTGATGTGTCGTTGAAGCTGGATGAATGATTAATGACTTAGCATCTCCAACATTGGCAACATGTGACCATAATTCAATAGAATCGATGAGTTTTTTCCCTGCCTCTAAACCACCTTTAATACCAAATGTAATAATAGAACCATAACCAGATGAAAAATATTTGTTCGCTAATTCATATGATGGATGATCAGCTAATCCCGGAAAATTAACCCACTCAACGGAAGGATGACTTTGTAAATATTTTGCTACTTTAAGGGCGTTTTCGTTATGTCGTTCAATTCGAACGTGTAATGTTTCCAACCCTTGTAATAATAAGAAAGCATTATGTGGACTAATTGAAGCCCCGGTATCACGTAATAGTTGAACCCGTAATTTTAGTGCAAAGGCAACTGGTCCAAGGTCAACATAACGAACACCGCCATAACTTTCATCAGGAGTTGTAAAACCTGGGAATTTTTCATTATCCCAATTAAATCGCCCACCATCAACAACAACCCCACCAATAGATGTTCCATGTCCCCCTATCCACTTTGTTGCAGAATGAACAACAATGTCAGCTCCCCAATGGATAGGCTTAGCAAACTTTGGTGCAAATGTATTGTCGATAATAAGTGGAATGCCATTTGCATGTGCAATTTTTGCAACACTTTCAATATCGAATACATTTAAACTAGGGTTCGTAATTGTTTCCCCATAAATTGCTTTTGTTTTATCAGTAATCGCATTTTCAATAGCCGAGAGGTCCGTTCCGTCAACGATTTTAACGTTGATACCTAGACGTGGTAATGTATGAACAAATAGATTATAAGTTCCTCCATATAAATTGCTGTCGGCAATAATTTCATCGCCTGCTTGCGCAATATTTAATATGGCGTAAGTGATAGCGGCCATTCCTGATGCAGTAGCAACTGCAGCTGTACCATCTTCTAGTAATGCGACGCGTTGTTCAAAGGCATCAGTTGTAGGGTTCATAATTCGTGTATAAATGTTACCAACTTCCGCTAGTGCAAATAAATTTCTTGCATGATCTGTGTCCCGAAACACATATGAAGTTGTTTGGTGAATAGGAACTGCACGAGAACCTGTAACAGGGTCTGGCTCCTGCCCTCCGTGTAATAAAATAGTGTCTTCCTTTTGAAAATTAAAATGTGACATAATTAAATTCCTCCTTATTATAGTAAGATTTTCATATATTTTTGATAGGAAGAGAATAAAAAATCCCCTTCTATATCAAGATAGAAGAGGACGATATGTCAGTCGTAACCTCCTCTTATCTTCCAGGTCTATTAGACCTGTAGGATTTGGCACCTTTAAAAACAAAAAGTTTTAAGGTTGCTGGACTTCATAGGGCCTATTCCCTCCATCCGTCTTGATAAGAGACTTCGGGCAGAAATGATCTCTGCCAAATAATGAAATTATACATCATTATACACAGATTAAAATAGATGTCAACGATTTTGTGAAAAGTCTTTTAAAGTATTATGTATAATCGTATGCCAATGAAGGCTCCTTTATAACAGAAAATATTAGGCATGTTTTTTTATCTGTTTTTTACTTTGTTGGTATGTTGAAGACATGTATATAATTAATGCGATCCAAATTAAGGAGAATGTAATCATATGATAAATAGTAAAAGGTTCATGATATAAATAAACGCCGATAATTAACATGATTGTTGGTGTAATATATTGTAAAAAACCTACCATTGAATAATTTAAATGTTTTACGGCACTTCCAAATAATAATAATGGCACTGCTGTAGCAACACCAGAAAGGATTAATAAAATATTTTGACTCATGATGTCACTGTTTATCGCTAAACGGAAATCATACATATAAATTAAGTATAAAAGTACAAATGGAAAAATTAGTGTCGTTTCAATTGTTAAACTATAGGTTGCGTGAATATCAGCGATTTTTTTCAAAAGACCGTACATACCGAATGAAAATGCTAGTGATAAGGATATCCATGGAAAAACACCATAGCTAAATGTTAAAAAGATAATGGCAATAAAAGCTAAAAAGAAAGAAACTTTTTGTGCCGTAGATAATCGTTCTTTTAAAATAACAACGCCGAGGAAAATATTGACAAGAGGATTAATGTAATAACCTAAACTAGCTTGGAGAACATATCCAGTTTGTACAGCCCAAATAAAGATAAGCCAATTTGCACTAATAAATAAAGCGATGAAACACATAAGTATCGTTAATTTTTTACTTTTAAAAATTCTCTTCGATTCTAGTAGGAAAGGTCGAAGCTGCTTAGTGAAAGAAATTAATACAACCATGAATACAAAAGACCAAATAATCCGGTGAGAGAAGACAACATCTGCTCCATAGTGATCTAACGCTTTCCAGTATATTGGCAATAGTCCCCAAATGAAGTAAGCAATAATGCCACTAATAATGCCTAGTTTCGTATTTTTAGAATTCATAACGTTCCTTCTCTCTCTATAAGCTTCAATATAAATTTAATAGGATTTTTTTAAAAAAAGCAATTGTTCTGACTTATTTCCTTTGTATTGATAAAATGGTATAGGAGGGTAAACGCATGCATTTCTTTCATCTCTTTAATCGATAGCTTATAATAGGGGTAACCAAAGAGTTGGAGGGATTCGATTGCGAAAAGATAAAAAGTTTGCCACGACAACGATTCATGAAGGTTACGACGCTAAGGAAATGTTGGGGAGTTTATCTACCCCATTGTTCCAAACATCAACCTATGAGTTTCAATCTGCTGAGCATGGGGAACAGTTATTCCAGGGAGAAGCAGAAGGTTATATATATACGAGAATAGGTAATCCAACTGTCACAACATTGGAAAAACGTATTGCAGCATTGGAGGGAGGGGAAGCGGGACTTGCTTTCTCATCCGGAATGGGGGCGATATCTGCTGTATTGGTTTCATTGACGAAAGCGAATGATCATGTGTTATGTTCAACAGGATTATATGGTTGTACATATGGTCTATTAATGATGATGAAAGATAAATACAATATGTCAGTGGACTTTTCTAATTTGGAGACTGAAGATGAAATTAAAAGTCTAATTAAACCTGAGACAGCATGTATTTATATAGAAACACCAATTAATCCAACGATGCAATTAATCGATTTGGCACTTGTGGCCAAAGTGGCGCAAGAACATGATATTCCGGTGGTTGTCGATAATACTTTTGCATCTCCTTACTTGCAACGACCATTAGAGTTAGGATGTGATGTAGTCGTCCATAGTGCTACTAAATACATTAATGGACATGGTGATGTAATTGCAGGTCTGGCGGTTGGAAAACAGGAATTAATGGATGAAATTTCAAAGACAACAAGAAAAGACATGGGGGCTGTGATTGGTCCATTTGATGCTTGGTTACTATTAAGAGGGCTAAAAACCTTACCAATTCGGATGGATCGACATTGTGATAATGCTGAGAAAATTGTTGGTCAATTGAGGGAACATAATAAAGTGAAAAATGTCTACTATCCGGGTGTAGGTGATCAACCAATATTTGAAAAGCAAATGGAACGAGCTGGTGGTGTTTTAGCATTTGAAATTGAAGGTGGTAAAGCAGAAGCACAAAAATTAATGAATGACTTATCATTTGTTAAGGTAGCTGTTAGTCTAGGTGATGCGGAAACATTGATTGAGCATCCGGCAACAATGACACATGCAGTCATACCAGAGGAAAAACGTCAGGAAATGGGGATTCATGATTCTCTCATTCGTCTTTCAGTGGGGCTAGAAGCATGGGAGGATATTTGGGAGGACTTGGAGCAAGCATTAAATAAATTATGATTCATTCTTTAAAAAAATTATAGATGTGTAATGGTTTTACTTAAAGGAGTGTATGCCGTTGCAAATCCTATCATTGTTACTAGGTTCCATATTTATTGTTAATTTCGTACTAGCTTTCACAATTATATTTTTAGAAAGAAAAAATGCTACTTCAACATGGGCATGGTTAATGATTCTTCTTTTTATCCCAATTTTAGGATTTGCTCTTTATTTAATTTTTGGGCGAAAATTAAGTAATCAAAGAATATTTATATGGGATGCTAAAAGTCGACTAGGGTTAAAAAAGTCCGTTCAAGAACAAATGGACATCATTAAAAGTGATCGATTCCCATATAAAAAGAATACCTTAAAAAAATATCGTGACTTATACTATTTACATTTAAAACAAGATGATGCACTTTTTTCACAAAATAATATTGTAGATATTTATACGAACGGATCGGATAAATTTACAAATTTAATTGCTGATTTAGAACGGGCTACTGATCATATTCACTTGCTATATTACATTGTTCGTAATGATCAATTAGGGACTAGGATTGCTGATGTACTAATTAAAAAGGCTAAAGAAGGGGTGGAAGTAAGACTTCTTTATGATGACATGGGCTCTCGTTCTTTAACAAAAAGATTCATTCATCGATTAACACAGGCAAATGTTCAAGTAAAGTCGTTTTTCCCACCTTTAATACCGAAAATCAATATGAAAATCAATTTTAGAAATCATCGAAAACTTACTATCATTGATGGTAAGATAGGGTATATCGGTGGGTTTAATATCGGTGATGAATACTTAGGGAAATCGGAACGATTTGGTTACTGGCGTGATACACATTTACGAATTTGTGGTGATGCAGTTCGAACAATGCAAACTAGATTTATGCTTGATTGGACTCAAGCATCTAAGGAAATTATCGAATATGAAAAAAGGTATTTTATTGGTTGTGATGCAGGTGATGTTGGTATTCAAATTGTATCAAGTGGACCAGATTCCGATTTGGAACAAATTAAATATGGATACATAAAGATGATTTTAAATGCAAAAAAATTCGTCTATATCCAAACACCATATTTTATCCCTGATGAAAGTTTATTGGATGCATTGCGCATCGCAGCCCTTTCGGGTGTGAAAATTAAAATCATGATACCGAATAGACCTGATCATATTTTTGTCTATTGGGCAACATTATCTTATGTCGGTAAATTAATTCAGGAAGGTGCGGAAATTTATTTATATCAAGATGGGTTTTTACATGCCAAAACGATTGTTGTTGATGGGGAATTAGCATCTGTTGGTACAGCTAACATTGATGTGAGGAGTTTCCGATTAAATTTCGAGGTAAATGCTTTTTTATATGACGTTGATTTAGCCCACCAATTGGTGGAGATTTTTGAGAAAGATATTCTTCGTTCAACACAAATGACAGAAAGGCTATATGAACAACGGTCAATAGGTATAAAATTTAAAGAGTCTATTTCTAGGTTGTTGTCACCCATCCTTTAAATAAAATAATAGAAGGAGAAGTATGTCAATGGAAAAGAAATCTAGCATGCATTCCCGAACGGTAAAAACGGCACAAATTTTACCACCAGATGCTAATCCTTATGGCACATTGTTTGGTGGAAAATTGATGGCCCACATTGATGATGTGGCAGCTATTTCAGCGATGCGACACGCGAGGAAATTAGTTGTTACAGCATCAACAGATTCAGTCGATTTTATTCAGCCAGTCAAAGTGGGCGATACGATTATTTTGGAAAGTATTGTAACAGCAGCATATAGAACATCGATGGAAGTATTTGTTAGTGTTGTCAAAGAAGGCTTATTAACTGGTGAGAAAAAAGTTTGTGCCACTGCCTTTTTAACCTTTGTTGCATTAGGGGAAAATGGAAAACCCGATACTGTACCAGAAATATTTCATGAAACACTATTGGGGGACATGTTAGCTGAAGGGGCAGAGTTAAGAAGAAACCATCGGAATGAGCGGAGAAAACAATCACAGGAAATGGCGGCAATGATTGATCAACAAAAGGAATAATGGAGGTTTAACGATGACAAAAATAATTGAAATGGAAAAATACGCTGATTTAATTTTGCAAAGGGGTGTTAATCTCCAAAGAAATCAAGCATTGTTTATTAATGCCCCGATTGAAGGTGCAGAATTTATCCGATTAGTGGCTAAAAAGGCATATGAGCTTGGAGCGAAAGATGTTCATGTCTCTTGGGGAGATGATGAATTATCGTTATTAAAATTTGAACATGCGACAGATGAGGTTATTGAAACTTATCCCGAATGGCGTGTGAAACAGCAGGAAGGATATGCTGAAGACGGTGCAGCTTTTTTATCCGTCCATGCGACAGATCCGGATTTATTACAGCATATTCCGGGTGAAAGAGTAGCAGCAGCAAATAAGGCGGCTGGTATAGCATTAACTAATTTTAGGAAGTCTTTAATGAACGATGATATCCAGTGGTGTGTCATTTCTATTCCGACGAAAGCATGGGCGATGAAAATCTTCCCTAACCAATCGGAAGCAGAAGCATTAGAAAGTTTATGGTCGGAAATTATACAAATGGTACGTGTTGACCAGGTAGACCCACTCAAGGCATGGGATCAACATAATGCAACATTAAAAAATGCTGTATCAA
>DKGO01000170.1:0-270 GCA_002453315.1 Caryophanales bacterium UBA6768
GAGATTATTGACTAGTATTTTAATATTATTTATAACATTTATTATAGTAAAAGTAGGTATTTATTCTAATTCTGAATCTAGTAAACTCGTTTTTGATGATTTGGAGATTGATAGAATAACAGACATTGGGAGTATTTATAGTTTTACCCCTAATATGGCTAAGGTATTAAATGTTAATATCAATAGGGAATTAAAAAAAGGTGATAGTAATAATGATGTAAAGCAATTAAAGTTAGATCTTGCAATAATAGGTTTTAAGGTATCAAATAA
>DKGO01000170.1:494-2932 GCA_002453315.1 Caryophanales bacterium UBA6768
TAGGTTTTAAGGTATCAAATAATCCCAATAATAACTTTGGGCCTAGTACCGAAGGAAAGGTAAAAGAATTTCAAAGTTATTATGGACTAAATGCCACTGGGATTGTTGATAAAGGCACGGCTAATAAAATTAATGCAATTCTAGACAGTCCATTTCGGAAAGGAAAAAGTCATCAAGATGTTATTGGGATTAAGAGAGATTTAGAAATATTAGGTTTTAAGGTATCAAACAATCCAAATAAAAATTACGGCCCAACTACTGAAAAGAAGGTCAAAGAATTTCAAACTTTTTATAAGTTAAAGGATAACGGGATTGTAGACCCAATAACAAGGAATAAAATTAAAGAATTATTAGAGACACCACTGAAACGTGGGGTAAGCCGTAGTGATGTTATAACTTTAAAATTAAACCTAGAAAAACTGGGATTTAAGGTTTCAAATAACCCAAATAAAAATTTTGGTCCTAGTACTGAAAAAAAAGTAAAAGAGTTTCAGAGTTATTACGGGATAACAGTGGATGGAATAGTTTATAAAGAGACTACTGATACAATTAATAATATTTTATCCAGTCCGTTTCAAAAGGGTAAAAGCCATCAGGATGTTATTTCACTGAAAAAAGACATAGCAAAACTAGGTTTCAAAGTTTCAAATAATCCAAATAAAAATTTTGGACCGTCAACGGAAAAGAAAGTAAAAGAGTTTCAGAAATATTATAAGTTAATGTCAAATGGGATTGTAGATCCAATAACAAAAAATAAAATTACTGAATTACTTAGTACTCCAATGAAAAAAGGAGATAAACGTAAAGATGTCATAAATCTAAAATTGAATTTGGCTAAACTTGGTTTTAAGGTATCCAACAGCCCTAATGAAAACTTTGGTCCAACTACTGAAGGGAAAGTAAAGGAATTTCAAAGGTACTATGGTGTTAATGAAACGGGTATTGCTGATAAAAATACATTTAGTATGATTAATGAAATTCTTTCTAGTCCTTTCCAAAATGGTAAAAAACACAAAGACACAATTCAATTGAAAAAAGACCTTGAGAAATTAAACTATGGATACTTTAAGTATAAAAATAGTTCCTATGGTCCACAAACAAAAGGTGTAGTTGAAAAATTCCAAAAATCTCAGGGGCTAGTGGTAAATGGCATTGTTGATCCGAGAACCCGGGAAGCAATTAATAAATTATTAAAGGACAAAAATAAAACTGAATATACTGAATATCAAATTAGTTTGGACGAGGCAGTTGGTATTCAGTATAATGCCAGGGCAACGCCAATAACTGACAAATACAGGAATGATCCAGCATATGTATCAGCAAAATCAAGTTTATTCCAATTGGCAGGTAGGGTGACTGGTTCAGTAGTTAATGTCAGAACCACTCCATATTCATCTAATAGTAATAATATAAATAGCCAACTTTATAATGGTGATATTGTTGCTATAGTTGGTGAAGTACAAGGCACCAATGTAGGTGGTAATACTGTATGGTACAAAATATCTATTGATGGGAAATCATATTATATTCACTCGGGTCTGGCTACAAATAATTTGGGCATAATAAAGGCAAGCGTCCTTAATGTTCGAAGTGGACAGGGTACAAACAATCATATATTTGGTACCTTGAAAAAAGGGCAAGTTGTCACAATTGTAAAAAAAGGTAGTAGTTGGCATCAAATAAGTTATGGATCCTGGCGAAAACCTTCTAAATCGGATATTAAAGGATTTTTAGACCCTACTAAAAATGATAAAATGCAACACCTTCGATTAGACTCATTAGTTGGGGTATCAGCCTCTGAATTAAATAATGTGTTGAAGGGTAAAGGGACATTAGCTAATCAAGGTCAAGCATTTATAAATGGGGCCAAAAAACATGGAATAAACGAGGCATACTTGATTGCGCATGCAATTCTCGAATCAGGTAATGGAGGTTCGACACTAGCTAATGGTGTAGAAGTAGGTTTGGATCAAAAAGGTGACCCAACCCGCGTGACAAGTAGTAATAGGAGTAATCTAAAGGACATTAAAAAGACATATAATATGTTTGGTATTGGGGCAGTAGATTCAAATGCCTTAAATGGCGGATCTGAAACAGCATATAAGGAAGGGTGGTTTACACCTGCTTTGGCCATAGAAGGTGGTGCTGAGTGGATTGGCAACGGTTATATATATAATGATTTTAAGCAAAATACATTGTATAAGATGAAATGGAATCCCCGGATGAATGCGGGATATGAATGGAAGCAATATGCTACTGATATTGCTTGGGCAACAAAACAGGTACCTAGCATTAAGAATATATATAATCAATTAAATAATCCAAGCTATCACTATGATATAGCTAAATACAAGTAAAAAGTCTAAAAATCTAGCCATTTCGCTAGATTTTTTTCTTATGCCTTTAATCATTAAAACGTAATCAATTTTTAATATATT
>DKGO01000030.1 GCA_002453315.1 Caryophanales bacterium UBA6768
ACAGTTATGTGCGGTAAAACACGGTTATGTTCGATAAACCACAATTATGTGCGGTAAACCAACAGTTATGTGCGGTAAACCAAGGTTATGTGCGGTAAACCGACTTTTACCTGCAATCACACCCGGTTCCCGTTCTAAAAAAATGTTCCAACCACCACCACAACCAAGTCAATCATTCAAACGGTGTTTCACTTATTTGCAAAGCAACCATTAATCGACCGTCGGCATCATGTCCTGCCAATAATAGTTTACTATTTTCATACCATTCCCAGTCTGTTAGGCCTTCCGCATAGACCCAGCCTATTTCCGTTTTTAAGCCAACGCGAAAACTAATGTCTCCTTTAATTTCGGCATTTGTATATGTCAGTTGGGCATTACGAATATATGCGCCAACATTTACGCCTTTGTTTCCAAAATGACTTGCATATGCTCCGTTTGTTGTCTCTAAATGGACGTAAACCTGTTTATTAACAAATTCGGACAGTTTTTCCGCTACTATTTCTTTGTCAATTGGTTTCATCATTTGCAAATCCCCCTCGTCTTTACTATCTATCTAATAACGATACAAATTTTTTCCTTAATGGTCAAAAAATTGGCTTCACGAAAAAAACTATCGCTTTGCTGTTTCTAATTCCAATTTACTTTCCATTCGTAATCGATCCCGTTCTAATATTTTCTGTAAATATTGTCCTGTATAGGATTCGGTCACTTCAGCAATTTCCTCAGGTGTGCCAGTTGCAACTATCGTCCCACCACCATCGCCACCTTCTGGACCAAGGTCAATAATGTGATCTGCTGTTTTAATCACATCTAAATTATGTTCAATAATAATAACCGTGTCTCCATTATCAACTAATCGTTGTATTACTTGTAATAATCGATTAATATCATCCGTATGCAAACCTGTTGTTGGTTCATCTAGAATATATACTGTTTTTCCATTTGAACGTTTATGCAGTTCACTTGCTAACTTCACCCGTTGGGCTTCTCCACCCGATAATGTGGTGGCTGGTTGACCGAGTTTAATGTAACCTAAGCCAACATCATAAATGGTTTGTAATTTCCGGTTAATCTTTGGGATCTTATTAAAAAAGTGTAAAGCCTCTTCAATTCGCATATCTAATACATCGGCAATATTTTTCCCTTTAAAATCAATTTCTAACGTTTCCCGATTGTATCGCTTCCCATGACATACTTCACAAGGGACATATACATCTGGTAAAAAGTGCATTTCTATTTTCAAAATACCGTCCCCACGGCAAGCCTCACAACGGCCTCCTTTAACATTAAAACTAAAGCGGCCTTTTTTGTAACCACGTACTTTTGCCTCGTTCGTTTGGGCAAAAACATCACGAATGTCATCAAAGACACCCGTATATGTCGCTGGGTTAGAACGTGGGGTCCGTCCAATAGGAGACTGGTTAATATCAATAATTTTATCGATATACTCTAACCCTTTCACTTCTTTATGACTACCTGGACGGTGTTTACCTGTATATAAATGTCTGGCAATTGCTTTATATAAAATTTCATTGACGAGTGTACTCTTCCCGGACCCTGACACGCCTGTCACCAAGGTAAGCACACCAATTGGGAACTTAACCGTAATATTTTGTAAGTTATTTGCAGACGCACCAACGACTTCTAAATAACGTTCATCAACAGTACGACGTTCTACCGGTAATGGAATAAATTTTTCCCCTGACAAATAATGACCTGTTAACGACTTCTTACTTTTCATTATTTTAGCTGGTGTGCCTGCTGCAACAATTTCTCCTCCGTGATCCCCTGCTCCTGGACCAATGTCAATAATCCAATCCGCTGCCAGCATCGTATCCTCATCATGTTCCACAACTATTAATGTATTATCCAAATCACGCATATGTTGTAATGTGCTAATTAAACGATCATTATCCCGTTGGTGTAAACCAATCGAAGGCTCATCTAACACATATAGCACACCTGTCAAGGCTGAACCTATTTGTGTTGCTAGGCGAATTCGCTGCGCCTCTCCACCTGATAATGTCCCTGAAGCCCTTGCCATCGTTAAATAATTCAACCCGACATTCATCAAAAATTGTAAACGATCATTAATTTCCTTCAAAATAAGTCGAGCAATTTGTTCTTCTTTTTCAGTTAATGTTAGCCCACTGAAAAACTCAAATGCTTCCGTCACTGAAAAACGGGTCAATTCACTAATATGATGATCATTAATTAACACACTTAATGCCTCTTCTTTCAAACGATAACCATCACATGTTGGGCATGGATTTTCAGCCATATATTTTTCTAAAGTTTCACGAATAAAGTCTGACGAAGTTTCATTGTAACGTCGGGCAATATTGTTCAGAACGCCCTCAAATTGAATACGATTTCGTTTTTCTGAGCCAAAATCATTCACATAATGAAATTCAATATAATCTTTTCCACTCCCGTGTAAAATTTTATCCAATTGTTGTTTCGGAATATCTTTTACGGGTACCGACATATCGATATCATAATGTTTACACACACTTTTTAATAATTGAGGATAATATTGTGAACTAATTGGGTTCCACGCTAAAATAGCTCCGTCATTCAAAGAAACATTCCAATCAGGAATGACTAAATTAATATCAACCTCTAAGTTTGTCCCTAATCCATCACATGTTGGGCAAGCACCGAAAGGGCTATTAAATGAAAATAGCCTTGGCTCCAGTTCATCAATAGAAAATCCACACTCAGGACATGCATGATTTTCATTCATCATAAGTTCCTCCCCATCGATAACATCGATGATGAGACGCCCCTCCCCTAACGGTAAAGCCGTTTCGATGGAATCAGATAGTCGTGATTCAATGCCTTGTTTCACAATCAAACGATCAATAACGACTTCTATTGAATGTTTTTTGTTTTTTTCTAAAATAATTTCATCTGTTACTTCACGCATTTCACCGTTAACACGAATTCTAACGAAACCTTGCTTTTGCAATTGTTCGATTAATTTTGTATGTTCCCCTTTACGACCTGAAACGACGGGTGCAAGAACTTGAATTCGTGAACGTTCTGGTAATTGCATCACTTGATCAACCATCTGTTGTACTGTTTGTGATGAAATTTCTATTTTGTGTATCGGACAAACAGGACGCCCAATCCTTGCATACAACAAACGTAAATAATCATAAATTTCCGTCACTGTTGCTACAGTAGATCGCGGGTTTTTACTCGTTGTCTTTTGATCGATTGAAATAGCCGGAGAAAGCCCTTCGATAAAATCGACATCTGGTTTATCCATTTGCCCTAAAAATTGTCGGGCATAAGCAGACAACGATTCAACATATCGACGTTGTCCTTCAGCATAAATCGTGTCAAATGCTAAAGAAGATTTTCCAGAACCCGATAAACCAGTCACAACAACAAGCTTATGTTTTGGAATATCAATCGTTATATTTTTTAAATTATGGGCCCTTGCCCCACTTATTTTTAACATTTTACCTGCCATAAAAATTTAACATCCTTCCAGCGATTAACTCTCTGATTTTAATTCAAATATAATGTCTCGAAGTTCTGTCGCTCTTTCAAAATTTAATTCCTTTGCCGCCTGACGCATTTCATTTTCCATGTTTTCAATAACTTTTAATCTTTCCTTTTTCGACAACTTACTAATGTCTACCCTGTCCTCCGTATCGTAAGCCTCATCATCCTCAGCCGCAATCGTAGCACGAATTAACTCACGGACATCCTTTTTAATTGTTGTCGGAGTAATGTTATGTTTTTCATTAAATGCTTCCTGAAGCTCACGGCGTCGATTCGTTTCATCAATTGCCACTTGCATCGAATCGGTTACTTTGTCAGCATACATAATAACTTGTCCATTTTCATTACGGGCTGCACGTCCCATTGTTTGAATTAAAGAACGTTCAGATCGTAAAAACCCTTCCTTATCCGCATCCAAAATGGCTACAAGGGATACTTCGGGAATATCCAAACCTTCCCTTAATAAATTAATTCCAACGAGAACATCATATTTACGAACACGTAAATCACGAATAATTTCTATCCGTTCTAACGTCTTTACTTCTGAGTGTAGGTAAGCTACCTTTAAATCTAGTTCTTTTAAATAGTCTGTTAAATCTTCAGACATTCGTTTCGTTAATGTTGTAATTAATACCCGCTCATCCCGCTCGATTCGTTTCCGAATCTCCCCAATTAAATGATCAATTTGCCCTTTAACTGGACGAACTTGAATGATAGGATCTAATAACCCTGTCGGGCGAATAATTTGTTCTACCATATCCCTTGTGTGTTCTAATTCATATGGACCTGGAGTTGCTGACACATAAATAGCTTGGTTTTTCTTTGATTCAAATTCCTCAAATTTCAAAGGCCGGTTATCTAAAGCAGATGGCAACCGAAAACCATAATCAACGAGCATTTGTTTACGGGCTCTATCACCGTTATACATTCCCCTAATTTGTGGTAATGTCGCATGTGACTCATCTATAATAATTAAAAAATCTTCTGGGAAAAAATCAATTAACGTATATGGTGTTGACCCAGGCTCACGTAATGTTAAATGTCGTGAATAATTTTCAATACCAGAACAAAACCCCATTTCCCGCATCATTTCTAAATCATAATTCGTACGTTGTTCAAGCCGCTGTGCTTCAAGTAAAAGATTTTCGGCTCGTAATTCCTTTAACCTTTCCTCTAATTCCTTTTCAATATTCGCTATCGCAATTTTCATCTTTTCCTCACGGGTGACGAAATGTGAAGCCGGAAAAATCGCGACATGCTCACGATCACCAATAATTTCACCTGTTAATGCATCTACTTCCCGAATTCGGTTAATCTCATCACCAAAAAATTCAAATCGAATACATCGTTCCTCACGGGAAGCAGGAATAACCTCTACAGAATCCCCACGGACTCGAAATGTTCCTCGTTTAAAATCAATATCGTTTCTTGCATATTGAATATCAACAAGTTTCCTTAATAACTCATTTCGTTCAATTTCCATCCCTAGTCTTAACGATAACACCTGACTTTCATACTCTTCTGGCGAACCTAACCCATAAATACAAGATACACTTGCGACAATTAAAACATCACGCCGTTCAAATAACGCTGATGTTGCCGAGTGTCTTAGTTTATCTATTTCATCATTAATGCTGGCATCCTTTTCAATAAATGTATCTGTTGAGGGAACGTATGCCTCTGGTTGATAATAATCGTAATAACTAACAAAATACTCCACCGCATTATCTGGGAAGTATTCTTTAAACTCACTATATAATTGACCAGCTAATGTTTTATTGTGGGCAATCACTAACGTAGGCCGATTCACTTGCTCAATCACATTTGATGCTGTAAAAGTTTTTCCGGTCCCTGTAGCCCCCAATAATGTCACATGATTTTCACCTTGGTTTATCCTATTCACTAATTGCTCGATTGCTTTTGGCTGATCCCCACGCGGTTCGTAAGATGAAACTAACTTAAATTTATCCATTACTATAAAGCCTCCTAGTTCCACACCATTAGATGTGGAAGAACAGCAAATAAACACTTACCATAATTATACCACAAACACGAACAAACATTCCATTTCTAGCCTTTATATTTGTTGAAAAGTTTTTGTCATTTAGTTATCTTTTTCTTCTATTAAATTTTCGAACGATATTAAAATCACCTAATACATAATACATTAATGTTGATTTATGTATTAACCATAAATAGGTCACAGCACCGATTATGACACTTAAGAACAATACAATTGTTGTTAAGCCTCTACTATCTTCATACGGGTATACATTTCCGAATAAATTTTTAAATAAAACGAGAACAATAAACATGATGAAACTAAATAGAAACATAAATAAAGATCGTTTTATCGTATTCATATAAGAAAAATGAATACTCCGTTTAATCCACCATAAATTTAAAGTTACCGCTACAATGACAGCTATAGCTGTTGCAAAAATTGCCCCTTTACCAGAAAAAATATGAATGAAAAATGAATTTAGTAACATTTTAATGAGAAAACCAACTGCTAAACTGACAATCGCAAACCTCTGCTCATTAATTCCCTGCAAAATTGCAGCAGTTACCGTGAATAATGCAAAGAATAATGCCACTGGGGCATACCACATAAGTAACGAACTCGTTAAATCTATTTTCGCCATCCCATATAAAGAACCATAGGCTTCAAAGGCTAAAGTACTTAATCCGACTACTGCTGGGATAACAAGTAATAGAACGATTTGTATTGACTGATTTATTTCTTTGTTTAATTTTGAGAAATTTTTTACGGTAAAAGATTTTGTTAAGGCTGGGATAATCGTCAGCGAAAGTCCAGTAGCTAATGTTACTGGGATTAAAATTAATTTATGCCCATTAAAATTAATAGCTGCTAGGGAATCTTTAGCAATATCCCCATAACCTGCAATATACATTGCCTTATTAAAGGTAAAGCTATCAATCGCTTGATACAATGGAATCGCAATTCCAACAAGTACAAATGGGCCGGCGTAATATAGAAGTTCTAACAACAATTCTTTATAAGACACTTCCAAAGTACGACTTCTGGATTTTATATTTCGTTTTAATTGGTGACTAGTTTTAAACCTTCGCCAAAATATAAACAACACTACTATTGAAGCGACAGCACCAACAAATGCACCAAAGGTTGCATAGCTAACCGCCTTTACAATCGTGCCATCTAACATTTTTACAATAATAAAGGTAGAAACTAACACAAAAGCAATCCGAACTATCTGTTCAATAATTTGTGAAGTAGCAGTCGGTTTCATATGTTGGTTCCCCTGAAAAAAGCCACGAATAATTGACATGGCAGGGATAATTAATAATGCAAAACTAACCGCCTTTATCACTTGGGCAATTTCTGCTACTTCTACATCATGATTTGTTCCATCATCATATGCGTATTTAGTTGCTAACCAATCCGAACTAAAATACAAACCTAAAAATGCAAAAACCCCTGTAAAAAACATTAAAAACATGCCTACCCGAAAAACTTTGAAACCTATTTCTTCATAGCCTAACGAATTATATTTTGAAACAATTTTAGAAACAGCAGATGGTATACCAATTGTTGATATACCTAGTAAAATCGTATATGGGTTATAAGCAAAGTAATATAATACGATACCTTTTGGCCCGACTAGTTCATTAAAAGGTATCGCATAAATCATGCCTAAAAATTTGGAAATAATAGCAGCCCCTGTTAATAATACCGTTCCTTTAACAATTTTATTCGACATTTTTTCACCTGCAAATAAATCTACGTAGACTTTATCATATTTTTAAACAAATGCTTTTTAAAAAACTACTATACTTATCAATCGAAGCTACTACTATTTTAACATATATTAACTTTGATAGATAAAATCTAAGTAATAATTCATTATTTACACTAATTTTTAACTTTTCTTAGGCTATATGTCCATCGAAAATGAATAAATTATTGAAATCTATTCACAATGGTTTAATCCCTTGATGATTGTACTATTTAAGTATATAATTTTCGTATATTAATTTATATCTTTAATAGGGAGATAACGATGCAACTTAATCATTTGCTAAAGAATATTTCGATAATAGAGTCTAAATTTAATCATAATCCTAACATATCTAGTATTTCATATCACACGAACACTGTGGCAAATAACCACCTATTTGTGTGTATTAAAGGGTTTAAAACGGACGGGCATAAATTTTTAGCTGATGCAGTAGAAAAGGGAGCTGTTGCTGCTATTGTGGAAGAAATAAATGAAGGTATTCAAATTCCACAATTCAAAGTAGATAACAGCCGAAAGGCTTTAGCCATTTTAAGCCATTATTTTTATGGACAACCCTCCAAGGATATGAAAATGATCGGGGTCACTGCAACCAATGGGAAAACAACAACATCTTATATGATGAACTCCATTTTTGAAAATCATGGTTATACAACAGGTTTGGTTGGTAGCGTCAATGTCAAAATGGGGGATGATTATACACCCTCCAGATTAACTACCCCCGAATCATTAGATTTGCACCGGTATTTTAATGAAATGCGAAAATTACACACCTCCCATGTTATTATGGAGGTTTCTTCTGCTGCTCAAGAAATGCACCGAGTAGAAGGAATTAAATATGATATTGTCACATTAAACAATATTAATAAGGAACATATAGAAACCCATGGTTCATTTGAAAGGTATGTTGATGTTAAAACACGCCTTATAAAAAATGCAGAAGAAAATAGTATTGCGATTTTAAATATTGACTGTTTGGAGGCACGTCAATTATTAAATCAAACGAAAGCAAAAACCATTACTTTTGGGGTTAACGATACTTCTGGTGACATCTCAATTCGCGATTTAGATTTGTCAACTGGTAGAGCCAACTTCACTGTGATCATAAATAAACAAATTAATTTACCAGATATTTCTATCTATCCAACTACTTTTAAAATTGAGTTAGGTATACCAGGTTTACATTCTGTTTCTAATTCACTGATTGCAATGATCACTTCATTGATTTACAACATACCAATCACGACGATACAAGAAACATTAAAATCATTTACAGGAGTTGAACGCAGGTTTCAATTCATACATGAACAAGAGGTCACGATTATCGATGACCATTTTGCCAACTCTGGAAATATTGATGTCACTTTAGAAACAATATTTATGATGAACTTTAACCATTTTCACTTATTATATGCTGTTCGCGGTCAACGGGGACCTACTGTCAATCGTGAAAATGCTGAAACAGTCGTGAAATGGGCTAAAAAATTAGACATTAAAAAAATTACTGTTACTAAGAGCTCATCACATGTAACCGAATATGACAAGGTAACTGAAGAAGAAACAAAAGCATTTATTGATGTGATGGAATCAGCTAATATTGAGGTCCATCTCTTTAATGAGCTCGATGATGCTATCTATGAAATTCTTGCCGACCTTTCCCATAAAGACTTAGTATTGTTAGCCGGATGTCAAGGGATGGACGATGGGGCAAATATTGCATTAAATAATTTGAATCTAATTAAGATATAATTTTATACGTATCAATACGTTGACTAGGAAGTGAACCTAATGGGTCATAAAGCTGTTATTTTAGGGAATAATTATTACATTGGTTTGAGCGCTATTCGTTGTTTAGGGGCAAAAGGGGTCCATACCGTAGCCATCGATTATTCAAATGTTGAACGTTATGGGGCATCTTCTAAATACTGTCACGAAAAATTAATTGCTCCTCACTATAATAAAAACAAAGAGGAGTTTATTCAGTTTTTAATCAATTACGCTAAAAAACAAGACAAACAACCTTTATTATTACCTTGCCACGATTCTTATGTCGAGGTGATTGATCAGTATTTAGAGGAATTAAAACAATACTATTTAATTCCACAAACGGAAAAGGGACTTTATACAGAAGTTATGGATAAAGACAGTCTATTTAGACTAGCGAATAAACATGGGATAAAGGCACCTGAATCTGTTGAAATAGATGATCCGGACTTCCACCAAATAATTAAAAACACCATTAAATTCCCATGCTTAGTAAAGCCTGTTGATTCACCACAATTTATGAAAAAGTTTAGGAAAAAACTCTTTAAAGTTTATTCTTTCGAGGAATTAGAATCTTCTATTAATAAAGCAAAAAACGAAAATCTCGAAGTTATCGTTCAAAGAATCATCCCCGGCTCTGACGATCATATGTATACATTTGATGCTTATTTAAATCAAGATGCCAAAGTAACCCACTGGACAACGTGTCAAAAATTACGGCAATATCCAATTAATTTCGGAGCATCTGTATACACAATTCAACAACATACACCTGAATTATATGATTTAGGAAAACAATTTTTAGAAGCAATAAAATTTAAAGGATTTGCCGAAATAGAGTTTAAAAAAGATGAGGAGACAGGTGAATTTTATTTAATAGAAATAAATGCTAGAATAACAAACTTTAATAGTCTATTAAATAAAATTGGGCTAAATTTTCCATACATTACATACAGGGAAATGATAGGAGAGCCTTTAGAGCCTTTCCAAATTACTCAAAATACAAATAGGGCATTTTGTTATTTATTCGAGGACCTTTTATCAATTAAAGGCTATTTAAAAACAAGGCAACTTTCCTTAAAGGAAGTCATTTCATCTTACTTTAGACCGAAAGCATATGCAATATGGGATTGGAAAGATATAAAGCCATTGATTCACTTTTATTTTATCCTTGTCCAAAAAGTATTAAATAAAGTATTTTAGTTAAACATTGTAAAGTTACGAAATTATTTGCATATTGAATACTGCATAAAACATCAATTTGTAAAGGAAGTATTACATGAAACCTTACAAGCTTGGAATTCTGGGTGGAATGGGTTCTTTTGCTACGGCAACATTTTTCCAAAGAATTGTTGAAAATACAAAGGCAAAAAATGACCAAGAACACATCGATATGATTATATTAAATCATGCTAGTTTACCCGACAGGACCGAGACCATCATCAATAATAAAAATCAGGATTTTTTACAGGCTATTAAAGGTGATCTTAAGTTGCTAGAAAACAAAGTAAATCATATCGCTATCCCTTGTAATACTTCACATTATTATATGGAAGATATGCAAAAAATGGTTACCATTCCGATCATTAATATGGTTCAATCAACGGTGAAAAAAATTCGGTCCGATTTTGGTGAAAACAGTCGAGTGGCTGTTCTTGCTACAGATGGAACAATCCAAACTAAAGTTTACGAAAGGGAATTAACTAAACATGGTTTAGTCTACCATCCATTAAATGAAACACTACAATCACAAGTTATGGATATTATTTATCAATTTAAGGCTGATTCCCAATATACAACACCAGTACTTACTAACATTATCCGGCATCTAATTACTGATGATCAATGTGATTGTGTTATTGTAGCATGTACCGAGTTGTCCTGTATTGCAATCGATCCAGATTTAAAGCTTTATTATGTGGATGCTTTAGACGTTCTAGTTGAACAGTCCATCAAATCTGCAAAAGCATAAATATTTCAAATAATAATAAAAAACTGTGTATCTGATAAAACTAATACACAGTTTTTTTAATGATTTATTTCTTCTTCTCTCCGATCAACAAACGCAAACTGTATAACGTACAACAACATAAATACAGTAATAAATAAAAAGCCCCAGCCTAACATTTTTTGTTCAGATTCTAAATAATTGTTACACACTTGAATTGGTGAATCGATATACAACCATGCCATCATCCCAAACATTGGAATATAGTTAAATACGATAAATCCCTTTGCGATGGCACTTAATTTTGACCAACTATCATAAAGTACAATCCCTACTAAGAAGGGCAAACTTACAAACTTAAATATTTCAACTGAAGAGACAGTAATTGCTTCATCCATTGCTCGGGGAATCATCCAGTACATCGTGACAAAATATACGAGTAAAATACCGGGAATTCCATTCTTATTCCATTGTTTGAAAAACCGTCCGCATCTCTTTTTAACGTATTCCCCCATAAATAATCCAGCTATAATTAGTAATGGAATTTGAATGAGCATATGGGTTAACATCCATGTCTCTAACAATTTAATTGTTGGTGGGAGGAGTAAAATGATATAAAGTAACAAGCCGTATATAAATCTTTTGATCATGTTATACTCCTCCTTTTCTGATATTATTTAAGCTGTTTTATTTGTCACAATTTCTTTTTTACTTCCCATTAAATAACGAATAATTTGAATGAGAAATACTGATATTGATAGAATAAGGAATATTCCCGAAATACCACCAAATACTGCTGGGGCCATCCATTCTTCAAAATGTTGTGCAAATTTTCTTGGTGTACTTAATGCTCCTGAAGTTAAAAATCCGAAACTAACCCCCATAATAGAAGCAATGTATAATACGTAAGCAATTTTTGATATTGAATTAGGTTTTAAGCCAACATCGATTTTCATTAAGTAAAACATAAACCCAAAAATCATTGCAACAACCCCGAGTCCCATATACATATGAAAATGGCCCGGTACCCACTTGGTATTATGCATGACATGGTTAACAATGATCGCCGAGTCTAATATTGCTGGAATTACTCCCGCAGTCCAACCAAACATCGAAACAAATATTAGTGCTGAAGCCATATCCCACTTTATACCAGATTTATAAATGATCATTAATGCTCCATAAGCTGTAATGACAAGTACAGGAAGCCCGTTTGCAAAAGATAATACTTGTCCTAACACTAGTGCCCAAGATGGCATCACTGTATCTTGTAATAAATGGTGAGGATAAACGATCATCGTAAAAATGGTCGACATTGTCCAGGCAATCAGGAAAGGCTTGTTCGACTTCCATGGACGTCCTGTTGAACGTGATAAAATTTCATATACAGCAATTACTGCCATATAAATAGTTGAGTTAGCTAAAATATGACCGAATGCAAAAGTTAAATTTTTTGCTAGTAATGGATCAAATGTAAAGCTTGGATTTAACACAGTAATTACGTTCATAATAATGACAATTGTTCCAGATATTAATGCTGCTGTATTAACGATGACAACCATTGTACTTGCAACAACTGTTGTTGGTGGAGCATCGGCTTCTGACTTTTTACCGGAAATAACGTCCCATCCTAGTCCTTTTGCCAAACTTCCATAATTTTTTATAATTGCTCTTCCACAATCCAATAATAATAATAATAACCCTAATCCAACTAATTGTAGACCTAGTAACCATAATAATGCACCGGCAGTTCCCCATGCTCCAGCAGAAATGGCTGGTAATGGATAAAGAAATGTCCACGTACTAGAGTAGTCAAAACCAATAATTCCAACAATAATCATAACGACACCGATTAAAAACAATGTTAAATTGACCTTTAAAATCGATCTGCTCAATTGAACATAATGACTTAAAAAATACCACATAATTCCGGAAGTTGCTAATACCGCTGCCCCAATCATACCTGTGCCGTGTAAGGTTAGAAATTGATAAAAAGCAGCTGGTCCAAAATCAATGACTCCACCTTGCTGTAATAGCATTAACACACCAAACATCATCATTAAAATGACAACTGCTCCCGCAATTATTAGTTGTGTGATAATTGTATTATCTTTCGTTAATTTGACATGATTCATTTTACTCGTCCACTCCCATCTTTATTTACTTTACTTCAAATTCTAATTTCATTAAATGATGGCCTAAGCCACAATATTCAAGACATAATACTTGATAAGTTCCTGGTTTTTCAAAAGTTAGATAAAATGAGTTTTCATAATCTGGCATTGCTTGAGTTTGGGCAATCAAATCCATTTCTGAATTATATATACCGAATCCATGGGTCACATCCCGAGTAGTCACATTAAATTTCACCGTATCCCCTACTGAAAATTCTTCTTGGGACATTTCAAAGCCAAATTGAAAAGCTTCAGCATCAACTTCAATTATGTCTGCACTTTGTACATGGGATGGTTCATTAAAAGGTAGCTCTCTTAATGTATATATCGTTACAACTAACATTAAAATAACGAGCAATACACCATAAATGGAACGTGCTTTATACCATTTTTTTATGATTGGTTGATAATCTTGACTGTCTTTAGATTTTATTGCCACCCATAAAAAAACTCCCGCAATAAGTAAAATAAAAAATAAAGTTGTAAACCATACGACAATTTGTATCAATATTATTCCTCCTCCTACTTCTAACATTTTAAAAGTGAATATAAACTCATTTATCTATATCATAAAAAAAAAACGATAGAATAAGTGTGATTTAAATCACTGCTTTTCTATCATTTTTAACTGTATACGACAAATTAGTTAACTTTTAATTGAAGAAAATTCCAATAATCAATTACTTTTGCGATGACGTCGGTATGGTGCTTCTGGAAAAGATAATCCAAGTTCATAATGATCTTCCTCAAAAAATGCACTCGTAACAAATCTCACTTCCCCATGTACATCTAAAACCTCCAGTTTAAAAAAAGCCCCACTATTTTGTAACGCTTCATAAAATTCATTCGTATTCCTTACTAACTGATCATTCACCTTAACAATCGTTTCCCCGACTGATATGCTTAACCGGTCTGCGGGTCCATCAGGTTTAACGGCTAACACTCTTATTCCACGATTTAACAACGTAAAATAAGGTGGTTTTTTTTGGTCATTTAATGTATAGCGATATTTTATATATTCCCTTCCTATGATCGCTATAACAATTGAAAGCAACGAAAGGATGGGTAAATAAATGCTAGCAATCGACAATAACATGACAATTAAAGCTAATATCATGATAGATTGGAAATATTTCCTTACTATTTTAAATGGCAATGCTCCCTGTAAACGAATATGAAATCCGATTAAAAAAGGAAATAATAACATTTGAAAAGAATGATCGCCGAGATTTACTAATGGAAAAATTGGTTCAATTCCATTCAACATAGTTGATGGTATAAACAAAAAGAAAGGAATAATTGCCATTTTCTTTGCATGTTGTTCACCAACCCAACTCCCTCTTTGACTACGATATAACGAAGGATACGTCGGTTCTTTTGCGTTTTTTCTGATTAGAAATGCTTCCGAAAGTAATAAGACAGACATCAGGATAGAAAGACTTGTTAAAATATGAACTGAAGTTAATGAAAATGAAATATATTCCTCCATAAAATGCAATGGTAATAAAGGGAGCAATAAAACTAATAAAAAGGTGATTCCTATCGTATAACTTGCAGACAACATGGAGAGTGAACCAAATAAACTTAAAATTATCGTTACAAAAATCATTAAAATAATAATTTCCCTTGATAAAACAAGACCAAAAATAATGGATAATACCGAAATAATGACACCAAATGTTATCGATATAACCCACGTTTTTTTAATTTCAGAAAATAATGGGTAAATTTTCGATGCGAAATTATTTCTTTCATTTTTTATACGTTTTTTACTAATGACTAATAGTAATAGGAATGACCAGTATAATATCGGATTTAAAAATACCATCATCATTCCTTTTAAAAGTTCATACCCCCACGTTTCTAGCAAGTTATTCACCCTCTATGCGATATCTAGTTTTAAAATTCTAGAAAAGTACTGATTTATTTAATACTATGTTAAATGTTATATGATGTTTAACCATTACCCACTAATCTTAATAATATGCTGTTTATTGATACAACATTTCTAGTGCTTTTTTTAATTGTAAATCATTCTCTTCATTACGCATTTCTTCAATAATTGTCATTTCCAAAGTAGAATATGTTTCCCTATCAATTTGACCTGTTACATTTAAGTCATTATCCTCCTGGAATGTGCGAACAATCCCTTGCATATCATGGTCAAAATATCCGTCTGTTCGGATTTTATCATATCCGATTCCTTCGAGCATTTGCTGTACTGTTTTAATTTTTTCATTTGATTGTTCCAATTTTAATGGTTCATCTATCCTAATGGGTGAAATATAAAAAAAGTCGGGTTGATTTTGTTCTATTGTTGGTTCTACCCCAACTTCATTAATCCAATTTCCCTTTGGAGATAACCATTTATAAAATGTTAATTTTAATGTACTTCCATCCCCTAGAGGTACTGCTTGTTGTACAGTCCCTTTCCCAAAGGTAGTTTTACCAACAATTTCATAATCAATTTCCTTCATCGCCACTGCTAAAATTTCAGATGCTGAGGCACTTCCTTCATCGACTAATATACTGATTGGATATGGTTTCTTTTTATCCAATGTCGAGTAATATTTTTTTATTTCACCATTTCGATCTTCCCTTTGTAAATATGGGATATCTTTCGGAATGAATTGTTTTAAAATTTCTTCAATTGAATCAAGTAGACCGCCGGGATTTCCACGCACATCAATGATGAGTCCATCTAATCCTTCACTTTCCAATTCTTCCAAATACGTGAAAAATTCATCAGCTGTCGTTTCTGAAAATGATGTGATATCAATTATTCCCGTATTTTTTCCGTTAAAATTCTTCGTTTCAACATGGACTGTTTCGATTGGGATATCGTCACGAATTATAGTGATTTCAAAGGAATCCGACTGTCCTGCACGTTGGACTAAAAGAGTGACTTCAGAGCCCTTTTTACCCCTAATTTTTTCAACTGCTTCATGTAATTCTAATCCCTCTAATGATTCTCCATTTACTTGTAATATTTGATCATTAGGTCTTAAACCAGCCTTTTCCGCAGGTGAATTTTTAATTGGTGAAACAATGGTGACATTACCATCTAACAATGTTACCTCTGCACCAATCCCCTGAAATGATGATTGGATCTGTTCATTAAATCGCTCCATTGATTCAGCATCCATATAACTACTATAGGGATCATCAAGCGTTTCAATCATCCCATTAATGGCCCCTTCGAATAATTGGTTTTCATCAATATCCTCTATAAAATGTTCGTTAATTAAATTGAAGGTTTTCATTACTTTATTTAATTGTTCCTGTGATATATTCGATTCATCTGATTGATCAATGGAAATCGGGCTTTTTTCCAATTTGGGAGCAAAAAAATTCAAGGCAGTATACGCTCCTAAAAATCCAACAAAAAAGGTAAATATGACAAAAATAATTAAATCACGAAATTTAAAATTCATTTGTACACCTCAATAACTTAAAATACGTTCTTCATACATTTTATCACAATCATTGTGCTGTTTAAACTTTTGAAAGTAAAACCTTATAATAAAGAAAACATAATTAGGTGAATCAATTTCATAATTACTCTTTTTAAAAAGTTGCAGATTAACAGAATTCATAAATATAAATTTAAAATATTCTTTTCTGTGTTTACCGGCTTCACTTCGCTTTCCACAGTCATCGCCTTTACTAATTTAATACGTTTGATAAACTTATTAAATGGATTTTCGGCTGTTGGGGCTGCGCTAAACGCTCATCCCACCGAAAACATTTGCTTTTCCTGTAGGAGTCTCCGTGAAGCCGGTGTTCACACAGGCTTTATTCTTTACAATTAAGCAACCTGATTTCGGCTTGTTCTTGTAACCATTGATCACGCTAAGCTTTAGGTTTTCTACCACGTTTCTTAGGCTCCCTTGGCACTTCTCCCTTTTTCTTAGTTAGTTCTTTATCACGGGCTCCAAAATGTGTGGCATCAATAGCAACAGTATCGTTGATAATAAAATCTTCTTTTATTGCTTGAACAACCAGTTGTTCTTGAGTATTCTCTAAGATGTTGGTTTCACTCAGTTTTGTCAAAAGCATAGAATAAGAAGCTCCTGACGGAACAGCATCTGAAACAAGGAAACCACAGTTGAGTTTAAAGGCAATATCATCGTCGGGATGTGCCCAACATATCGAATGAAAACAGAAATAACCATTGCTGCATAATTCAGTTCTGTTGGTACAACCAATCTTGACTTTTTAATCACTTCATAATAAATGACAACCATATTAATGGCTGAAATGATGGCATCATACTTTTGGGTTGCATATCTGTAAAGTTCCCGGATGCTAAATAAACTAGGTTGTCGTATAATGATCATAGGAAGTATTCCTCCAATCTCTTTGGATAGTATGATCTAACTGCCATTATACAGGATTTGGGGAGGCACTTCCTTTTTCAACTTTTTAAAGCCTTGCCCAGCATGGGCTTGAAATTATGAAATTTACTCAGTTAATAAAAAATATCCCTTGTAATAAAATTGAAATACTTTATTACAGGGGATAAAAATTTAATAATCATGTTTATTAGGATAATCATCAAAATTTAATTGAAATATTGCAGTGGATTAACAGGATTTTTATATCCGCCGGGATGAACCTCGAAGTGTAAATGTGGACCACTTGAATCCCCGCTTGACCCCATTGCCCCAATAATATCTCCTTGATTCACCGCTTGACCAACCGATACATTAATACTATTTAAATGACCATAAACTGTAGTAGATGAACCGTGCACTAACATTATATGATTCCCAAGACCCGAATTACTATATTCAACCGTGGATACAATACCCGACGCTGCGGCATAAATATTTTCTCCATATCTTCCTGGGGTTGATGCACCAATATCCACTCCATTATGTGGTCTGGGATATCCAAATATAGGGTGAAATCTATTTGGATTAAAATGTGATGTTATTCTTTTAGAATCCGTAGGCCAAATGTATTGTCCATTGCCCTTAATTGGATTACCTTGGTTATTTGAGTTATTTTGTTGTTCCTGTTCTTGTGCTCTCTTTTTTTCTTCTATACTTTTATTTGCTAATCTTTTGGCTTCCTCAATATATTTTGCTTGACTATCAATTAGTTTCTGTTCTTCTTCAACAGTTAAACTATGATCCTCTAATTCCTCAAATTCTTTAGCTAATTTCTCCTTCAATTCAGCCTGATTTGCCTTCTGACTATCCAAATCCTTTTTCATCTGTACTAGTTCTACCTTTTGCTTTTCCAATTGTTCTTTTTGTTTTTTAACCTCTTTTTGATGCTCTGAAACTTCTTTCTCTTTCTCTATTAGAGCAAACTGGTCTTGTTCTAATTGTTTCATTAATGATTTGTCAGAATCCATAATCGTACTTACTGTTGTTGAACGACTAATTAGATCCCCGAAACTATTAGAACCAAATATTACAGTTATGTAATTAACAAACCCTCCACTTTCCTGAATAGAGCGTAACCTATCTTTTAATAGATTTAGTCTATCATTAATTTTGACCTTTAATTCTGTCGTTTCCTTATTTAATTGTTTTATATTTTTTTCTAATTCATTTATTTCCTCATCAGTTTCTGTTATCTCATTTTCTTTTTCTTTTATACTAGAGTTAGTTGATGAAATTTTGTTGTCTATTTCATTGATTTTCGACTGAATGGATTGTTGTTTCTCCTTGTTCTCATTCATTTCTGATTCAATTTCTTGTTTTTCACCGGAAATGCTGCGTTTTTCGCTTTTTAATTCCTTCTGTTCTTTGTCTAATTCATTCAGTTCCTCTTCTAGTTCTTGAATAGTTTTTGCTGATACAGAATGATTAAACATAGATATGGGTAGCATAACGATTCCAATAATGATGATCAATTTATATGCTAGTCTCACGTCATTACCCCCCTATTAAACTAATTAAAATTTTATCTACCTATACCTTTCATTCAATACGACTTCATTTTCAATCCTATAAAATATTTACTAGTTTCTTATACCCTTAAAAACTTTCGGACACTCATTAAACATCCCCAGACCCCTATAAATGCCCCAATCAATAATATAATACCTGACAACTGCCAAATAAATGGGTTATATGGTAGGAAATTTACAAAATGGAAGGTTTTTTGTTCGCTTAAACTATCAAATAAAAACTTATATCCGATTGAAATAAGAGCAATAGGTACGATTGATCCGAATATACCTAATAGAAGACCTTCAACAAAAAATGGCCCTCTTATAAAGGAATTCGTTGCCCCTACTAGTTTCATAATACCAATCTCCCTACTCCGTGCCATAATCGTCAACTTGATAGTATTAGAGATTAAAAACATTGCAGTGAGCACAAGTCCAACAATTAATACGATACCAATGGTGCGTGCATACTGATTAAATTTAAATAATTTTGGAATAACTTCTTGTCCATAATTAACCCGGTATACATTATCCATTTTTTCAATTTTGGTAGCTACCATTTCTGTATCTTGTGGTAGGGTCGTTTTAACTATATAAGCATGGTTTAGTGGGTTGTCCTCTTCTATCATCGACCAAACTTGTCCATCTTCTCCCATACCTTGAATTAATTCTAGCAATTCATCATCTTTCGATGAAAACACCACATTTTCTACTTCAGGAATCGACTCTATCTCACTTGCCAAATCAACAATATCTTGTTCATCTGCTGTTAATTCAATTAATGTTTTAATTTCAACATCTTCTTCAACTTTTTTAGCCATTTGGTTAATATTCAATATAAGTGTGATAAAAGTACCCACTAATACTAGACTTACGGTTACTGCCCCTATTGAAGCTACGGACATCCAACCATTTCGAACTATATTCTTCATTCCTTCACGAAAATGCCTCGTGAGTGTTTTAAATTTCATACCCGTATTCTCCTTGTGCTTCGTCTCGTACAATTATTCCATTTTCAATTGCGATGACACGTTTCTTTACTGTATTCACAATTTCCTTACTATGTGTTGCCATGATGACAGTAGCACCCCTAGAATTAATCTCTTCTAAAATCCGCATGATAGTCCATGAAGTTTCAGGATCCAAATTACCGGTAGGCTCATCAGCAATTATTATTTTAGGATGATTTGCAATTGCCCTTGCGATTGATACCCTTTGTTGTTCTCCACCGGATAACTCATCGGGGATTGATCTTGCTTTGTTTTTCAACCCTACTAAGTCTAATACTTCCATTACCCTTTTACGAATTCTCCTAGGAGTGGCTTCAATTACTTCCAAAGCAAAAGCAACATTTTCGTAGACTGTTAGTTTTGGTAACAATTTAAAATCCTGAAAAACGACGCCAATATCACGTCGTAAATAAGGAACTTCTTTATCTTTTAATGTAGTCGTATCTTGCCCTAATATGTGAATTGATCCACTTGATGCTTTTTCCTCTCTATACATCATTCTTATAAAAGTTGATTTTCCAGCGCCACTTGGCCCAACTATGTATACAAATTCTCCTTGTTCTATTTTAACATTAACCCCGTTTAATGCAGAGACTCCATTCGAGTAAGTCTTATGTACATTATCCATCGTTATTATCATTTACTAATCACCTTCATTACAGAGTTCTAGCTTACTAGAGTTTACATACTTCACTCATTATCTTAACATATTTCAACAACTTTTTCGTTATAGAAATATTACAATTATATTTCATTTTGACTTATTATATGAAAACTTTACAGTATTCGACAATTTGTGGCAATATTTCAAAGAAAAACAAAATAAAAAGACCTATTAACGTAAATGTCAATAGGTCTTTTTAATATAATTTATCGTGTCATTATTTATGTTCTGCTAACCAATCAGCTACTGCTTTAGCGTCATCACCTTTAATGATACCTGGAGGCATTGAACCTTGTCCATTCTCAATAATATCGAGAATTTCGTCTGCACTATGATCAGCACCAACTGTTTCTAATGATGGACCACCGCCACCAGCTAAGTCTGCTCCATGACAGCTAGAGCAGTTGTCTTTATAAATAGCTTCAGCAGCTGATGCACCGTCGCCTGATCCTCCATCATTATCTGAAGAACCACCGCCACCACATGCTCCTAAAGCCAGAACAGAACCAAGGGCTAGTGCCATTAACCACTTCTTCATATAAACTCCCCCTTACATTATGTAATAATTGGCATATATCTATTATATCCTAATTTTATATTAATAAAACTGATTTTTGAAAAATTCATAATTTTGTCTTATTTACACATTATTATATTATTTGTCACAAATTTAACAAAAATATCGATCCTTTATTTAACTTTTGATCTTAGGTATGCATCAATAAATATATCTATACTACCATCGATAACACCTTGGGCATTCCCTACTTCAATATTCGTCCGATGGTCCTTCACCATTGAGTAGGGATGGAAAATATAGGAACGAATTTGACTACCCCAGCCAATTTCTTTTTGCTCTCCGCGTTTTTTTTCTTTTTCTTCTTCTTGTTTTTCTATTTCAAGTTGATATAGTTTTGATTTCAACATTTTCATGGCTTGTTCACGATTTTTAATTTGGGAACGTTCTGATTGACAGTTAACAATAATATTTGTAGGTAAATGGGTAATTCTTACAGCTGAATCAGTCGTATTAACGTGCTGCCCACCAGCACCACTGGATCGATAAGTATCAATCTTGATATCCTCTGATTTAATTGTTATATCAACATCATTATCTATTTCTGGTGATACTTCACATGAAACAAACGAAGTATGTCGTTTGCCTGAGGAATCAAATGGAGAAATTCTGACAAGTCGATGTACCCCTCTCTCAGATTTTAAATAACCATACACATTATGTCCTTTGATCAGTAATGACACGTTTTTAACGCCAGCTTCATCACCTGCTAAATAGTTTAAAATCTCCACAGTGAAATTTTTACTTTCAGCCCAACGTTGAAACATTCTTAACAATATACTTGCCCAATCTTGGGACTCCGTGCCACCTGCTCCAGGATGTAATTCTAAAATTGCATTATTTTTGTCGTATGGTTCATTTAATAAAAGTTCTAGTTCAAACGATTCTACTTCCTCTTCAAGAGGGGGGATAGAACTTTCTATTTCACTCCATAACTGTTCATCATTTTCTTCCTTCACTAATTCATACATTACTTCAATATCATCAGTTTGGGATATTAATTTCTCAAAGGAATTCACCTGTCCTTTTATTGCATTTAACTCATTAATCACTTGTTGGGCTTTATCGTGCTCATCCCAAAAGTCACTTTGTGCCATTTTATTTTCTAGTTTTTTTATTGACGTTTTTTTTGCCTCTAAGTCAAAGAGACCCCCTAAAGTCTGACAATCTCTCGGATAACTTATCAATTCGTTGTTTTATTTCAATCATATCCATTAATTGAAACACCTCTTAATCCAGAATAAAATCTCAATATTACTTACCATGACAATGCTTATATTTTTTCCCACTACCACAAGGACATGGCTCGTTTCGACCTACGTTTTCTTTTTTAACATAAGGTTTACGTGATTTTTTTGAAGCATTTTGATCCCCGGAAACTGCTTTAGTATCCTTTGCAACAGCCTCACGTTGCAAGTTTTGTCGAATTTCAGCCTTCATGATATATTTGGCAGTTTCCTCTTCTATACCTTCAATCATTGCTTCAAACATGTTAAAGCCTTCCATTTGGTATTCCCTTAGGGGATCATTTTGGCCATAAGCCCTTAAATGTATACCTTGCCGTAGTTGATCCATTTGGTCGATATGATCCATCCACTTACGATCAACATTTCTTAATAAAATCACTTTTTCAAATTCGCGCATTTGCTCTGAGCCTAGTTCTTCTTCCTTTTCATCATACCTATTGTTTACCTTTTCCATAATTAAATCTACCATTTCTTCAGGCTCTTTATCTTTTAACATATTTTCAGAAATGTCATCATGTTCTAAAAGATTGCCACGGATATATTCAACAATGGTTTGATATTCCCAACGTTCTTCATCCTCATGTTGCGTATGAGTTGAAATAATCCGTTCTAACGTTGATTTAATCATATCCTCAATAATGTCTCGCAACGTGTCATCTGAATAAATTACTTCGTGTCGTTGCTTATATATGATTTCACGTTGCTCACGAAGTACATCGTCATAGGACAAAACAGTTTTACGTGCATCAAAATTATTTCCTTCCACTCTTTTTTGGGCAGACTCAACAGCCCTTGAAACCATTTTACTTTCAATCGGCTGTGTATCGTCCATTCCTAACCTTTCCATCATCGTTTTTAAATTATCTGATCCAAAACGACGCATCAATTCATCTTCCATCGATAAATAAAATTGCGACATGCCTGGATCCCCTTGACGTCCAGAACGTCCTCTTAACTGATTATCGATCCGTCTTGATTCGTGACGTTCAGTTCCAATAACGGCTAAACCACCTAGTTCAATGACACCTTCACCTAATTTAATATCTGTTCCACGTCCAGCCATATTAGTGGCTATCGTGACCGCACCCCTTTGGCCGGCATTTTCTATAATTTCTGCTTCACGATAATGATTTTTGGCATTTAAGACATCATGTTTTATTCGTGCTTTTTTTAAAAGGTCAGAAATGACCTCCGAAGTTTCAACAGCAACTGTTCCTACTAATACTGGTTGTCCTTTCTCATGACGTTCTTTAATTTCATTGACAACGGATTGAAATTTACCATTTATTGATTTATAAATCATGTCAGCTCTATCATCACGAACGATAGGTTTGTTTGTCGGAATGGCAATAACATCCATATTATAAATATTTCTAAATTCTTCCTCTTCAGTTTTAGCTGTTCCAGTCATACCGGCTAGTTTATTATACATCCGGAAAAAGTTTTGAAATGTAATGGATGCTAATGTCATACTTTCATTTTGAATTTGTAATCTTTCTTTCGCCTCGATTGCTTGATGCAATCCATCACTATATCTTCTCCCTTTCATCAGACGGCCAGTAAATTGGTCAACAATAACAACTTCTCCATCCTCGATGACATAGTCTGTATCACGATGCATTGATGCATGGGCTTTTAGTGCCTGATTAATATGATGTGTTAAAGATACATTATTTAAATCAAACAAGTTTTCAATTCCAAAAAAATTTTCCGCTTTATTAATTCCTTGTTCAGTTAGTTGAACACCTTTAGTTTTCTCATCAAAGGTATAATCTTCCTCTTTTTTTAAAGTGGTGACAAATGTGTTTGCTTGAATATATAAATCAGCGGATTTTTGCGCACTACCTGAAATAATAAGTGGTGTTCTTGCTTCATCAATTAAAATCGAATCCACTTCGTCAATAATGGCATAATTTAGGCCATTTTGAACGATTTGCTCTTTATAGAGCACCATATTATCGCGCAAATAGTCGAAACCAAATTCATTATTTGTACCGTACGTAATGTCACACTCATAAGCTTCTATTTTCTCTTCCTTTGATTTGCCAGTGATATTTAACCCAACAGTTAACCCTAAAAAGGAAAATAATTGACCCATTTCAGTCGCATCACGTTCCGCCAAATATTCATTAACGGTAATAATGTGAACACCTTTTTCAGCAATGGCATTTAAATATGCAGGCATTGTTGAAGCTAATGTCTTACCTTCACCAGTTTTCATTTCTGCTATATTTCCTTGATGCAATACAATAGCCCCTATTAATTGCACATTAAATGGTCTCATTTTTAGTACTCGTTTTGAAGCTTCTCTAACAGTTGCATAGGCTTCAACAAGTAAATCTTCTAACGTTTCTCCATTTTTAAATCGCTCTTTAAAATTTTCTGTTTTTTGTTGTAATTGTTCATCAGAAAGCTTTTCAAACTCCAGCTCTAACGCCTCTATTTGATCAACCGTTTTTTGAATTTGATTTAATTGTCTTTGATTGCCACTTCCAATTAATCTTTTCAATAATCCAACCATTTAAAACGCTCCCTAAATCTTTCCTTTTATAATACTTTCCATCATTTATCATAACACTATTCGAATAAAGATGACAACCCGAGACTTACTATAATAACAATTAATTACAGTAGTCCCAAAATTAAAAGAGTAGTAGAGGATTACTACTCTTTTTAATTTTAGTTTAATTGAGGCTAATGTTGTGGGGTGTTCATGTAGTCATTAATGGTATTTATTTCCTCCTTCTAAATCTTTTTGTTTCAATTGTAATTCTGTAATGAGATAATTCGTTCTAGCCACCATTTTTATTAGTTGGTATACAGTATCTTCTTGCCGATTAACTTTTTCAATTAATTCTTTTAAGGTTACGTCTTCACTCATGGTAACCCTCCATTCTTACGTTTGTTTTCTTTATTTATACCATAAGGTTATCAAAAAAGACGAATGCTGATTTTTTAATTTTAATTTATCAATTTTATATAATTCACTTTAAATTGGAATTTTTTAAACAAAAAGTTGATTAATTCTATTTTTTAACGACAATTAATGGTCCGTTTTTACAAATTAGTATATCGTTCTACAAAATTCGACAAACTGATAATTCATGATACTATTTTGCTTTTAATTTCAATATTTAAACCTTGTTTGATGAATGGTTTCGCTAAATGACTTAAAGTATATAAATGTACTTGCATTCACTATTTCGGGCACACATGTGGCATCTGTTTAAATGTCACTTCATTCGACAATTTAAAAGGCCGTATTTTCAATAAAATACGACCTACACTCTTTTAACATTTTAAATTTAATTAGTTGGTTCAATCAAACCATATTTTCCATCTTTACGTTTGTATACAACATTTGTATCATTTGTTTCAGCGTTTGTATAGACAAAAAAGTTATGACCTAACATATCCATCTGTAGGATAGCCTCTTCAGAATCCATTGGTTTTAAATTAAATCGTTTAGTTCGAACAATTTCAATTTCATCTGAATCTAATTCTGCTTGTGTCGCCTCTTTTTCAAGTTCCGCGAAAATATGTTTTGCTGCACCTTTTTGACGGAACTTACGATTTACTTTTGTTTTGTATTTTCTAATTTGTCTTTCTAGTTTGTCAACAACTAAGTCAATTGCTGCGTATAAATCTGCATGTCCTTCCTCGGCTCTTAACAACAAATCCTTCATTGAAATGGTTACTTCAATTTGCTGTTCATCATTATAGACACTTAGGTTCACATGAACATCAGATGTCGGCGGTGTATCAAAGTATCTTTTTAACTTATTAATCTTTTTTTCCACGTATTCACGTATTGGATCTGTCACCTCAATATTTTCACCACGAATGTTGTACTTCATATAAGTGTCCTCCTTTTATCTTTATACTTAATATTATACTATGTTTTATCTTTATTTCCTATTTAAATAAAACAAGTATAATAAGTATTACTATATAGCGTATCATGACAGGAATGGATTTGAAAGTACTATACTCTTAAACACCATTTGTTGAAAAAAAGACCCCTTATGGTTATCGCAGATAATAAAACGCCCTACAGAATTCACAAAATATTCATTTTGTGTGAATTTACATAAAGGGGATTGCTCGTATATTTCAAAGGATTTTTTTAGGCAAAGAGAAAACCACGCCGTTGGGTTGTGACCAAAAGGGTGGTTCTCAAAAATAAAAACTTTTTGTGACAACCATCGCCTGTACGGCTGGGGCTGCTGGAGGGAGGATTACACTCCTTCCCCTTTTCTTATCTATATCCATATTAACGTAATTTTCAACCAAATTATCTATTTACAAGTCAATCTGATTTCGGCTTTCCATCAATTCATCACTAAAAGAAGACCCCAATGGGGATTGCTAGTAGTGATGAAAATAAAATTATGGAATGACAGGATTTAAATGGATTATAAAAAGCATCGTAATAAATGGATTGTTTGAACGCCGCTTTATTACGATACTTTTATATTGTTTCTAAAATGTTTCTCCAGTTTTCAGGAAAACCTAATTGAGTAATATCTACCTGTTCATACTCCTCAACAAGTGCTGAAATATTTGTTATTAGTGTTTTTGTTAATATTTTGTCATTTAAAATTTTACAAATAACATAAATAGCGCTAAAAGTAGTATTACCATACCTTATTTTCTTTCGATCCGCTTTTGATAATTTAAAATGAATAGGTAAATGTCTATTATATAACCTACCAAAATGCGCACAGATATTTCTTAATGTGGATAGAGCATACAACCAGTTTCTAATAAAAAAACGATTGTTATTATAAGAATCTGCAATATCATCTTGATCATCATCTTTTAAGTTCGAGTAGATTTTGGATAGTAAACTAAATGAGGTAACTTCAATAACGACCCAAATAGGGAATATAGATTCATATTTTTCCTGATGATGAATAATGAACAGTTCTTTACTTCTATTTATTTCATCTTTAATCTGACGTGTCATATCATTGAAATAGTCTTCATTTTTAAAGTTAAATACATCTAGGTGTGGTGTTGAACCATATTTATGGGCTAAGTAATAGGATTTTAGTACGAAAGGAAATTTCAATTTGCTCCAATGAAGATAATAGTTCTAAGCGTAATTTTCTATCAAATTCATATAAATTATATATTTGATTAAATGATGCATCTTCATGGAATACATTATCTTTCTTCAAGGTTAAAGTATAGGCACTAAAACGATAATAATTAATTTTACTAAGTATAGTTATAGCAGATGCTTCATCTTCTATGACCAACCTACGTTTTTTAAATAATTCGATTTGTTCTACATAAGTTTTTGGTTGTTTAATATGGATTTTATCATCGTTTCCCATAAAGTGCCTCCTCACCTAGATATAAAAAGTCCCACCATGGTACGCATTATTAAGAGGCGTGGTGGGTTCTGTTACTAATATTATATGCTGTATCTTTAATTTTGTCTATACAAATGTTTAATAACTACATCTAATTTCTTCACTAAAAGAACACCCCAATGGGCATTCTTTTATTGTTTACTATCTAGGTAAACACCATCTGTTGTCTCAGTCTCACCATAAGGATTAATATAGGATAAGTTGGATGATTTATTTTTCTTTAATTGTACTATGTCTTTTTTCACATTCGTCAGTAAAATTTCCATTGACTTTTGGATTTCTTCATTTATTTTTACAATCTTTTGACCGATTAACTTTTCTTCATCTGTATATGGTCCCTTGATATCTTTTATAAGATTTTCACGTTCGTTAATTAATTCGTTTACTTTGGGTAACGCTTCATCGCGGTTTGTACGGTTAATTGATTCGCTCAGTTTTTTTAATTCAACAGATACATCGTACAATTTTAGTAAATGACCTGTCATACTTGAGCTCCTTGAACATATTTCCCTTTTAATTCTTGTTTCATCATTTCTTTCCAGGTATCCCTAAAATCAATGACAAACTCCAAAGCTGTTTCCATATAGCTTGTTTCATTTTTTATATTTCCTTCAGTTAGTTGAAAATTGATAAATTCATAAATAGGTAGCATCTGTTCGGAAATTTCTATCTCTGGATCTAACGTTAACATTAGCTCCTGAATAATATTTTGTGCCTTTTGAATGTTGATATTTTTACTTTCATAGTTATCTCCATCAAGATCCTTTATAGCTTGCTTGATAAACTTAACACAGCCGTTGTAAAGCATTAATGTTAATTGTGGTCCAGATGCCGTTTGTACTGCATTATCTTGGTATGCTTGTAGTTGTTTAGTTATCATTGTCATCAGCTCCTATACCTCAATACCCGATATTTTAAAATCATCGAAAGAAAATATATGAAAATCCTATTTTGCTACATCCCCATATTAAATTGCGAAAATAAATAATCTGACTGTTGATTTAACCGTGCAATTGCTTTTTCCATTTGTGTAAATTGATTCCAATACCTTTGCTCTACACGCATCATCCGTTTCTCAAATGTATCGATACGTTCGTTGAGATCTTTCATTTGTTTTCCCAAAGCATAATTATCAAGTACTTGTGTGCTTTTTCCCGCTGTTTGATTAATTTCATCCCTTGTTGCATCTAATGCATCATCAAAACGTTGAATCAGTCCACGGTCACTACCCTCTGAGGGATTAGAAAAAAGTTTGAAGACATCATCAGGATTTTCCCGTAAAGCTGCTTTAAGTTTTTCTTTATTTGCTTCCGTTACCTCTAATTTCCCACCATCTAAATAATCTTTCGTTAATGTAATTCCGATTTGATTGAGCATCTTATATTCAGCGTCTGTATCTACAACAGATTGAAGGCTCTGGCGTAAAGCAAGCATCCCATTACTAATTGTTGATTCTCCCCGTAAAAGACCACTTTTTGCTTTTTCTTCCCACTTTTTAATTTGGTCTTCAGTCATATCTTCTTTTTGTTCCTCTGTTAATGGTGGAAAATCTCGATTTTTCTTTTCCAGTTGGGATGCATTCATCACATCAATCGCTTCATTATATTTATCAATAAAATTCATAATTTTATCGAATGATTCTTCTACATCAGTCGAAACTGTTATTCTAGCATTCTCATCAGTTGTATTATTAAACTCAAATGTAATGCCATTTAATGTGTAGTGATTGTTTTTTGATTCTAGTTCAAGGCCATTGTTGTAGGTGAATTTAGCATTTTTTGCATCAACAAATGTTACATGTTCCAATTGTAATGTATTCTCAAAAAAGTTTTGATCTCCAAAATCAATTTCTGGACCATCATTATTATATTTCCCTGTTCTTGTCGTTTCAAAAACTATTTGATTTGATTGTTTATCGAGGAAAGCCCGCGCCATGCCATCATTAGATTCATTAAATTTTTTTAATACTGTTTCTAATGAATCCCCTTCTTTCACTTCAAATGAATGCTCTTTCGGGTTGCCTTCTTCGTCATAGGTTGTATAAGACACCGTTTCATCTCCACTTATGACTGTCGAAGATGATTCCCCTATTTTGTAAACATTCATTTCGTTTGTCGCTAATTGTGTTACTTTAATTTCATAAGTTCCATTGGCGGCACTCGTAGTTGCCGTAGCTGTCACCGCATTTGACTGAGAAGAAATGGCTTGTCTAGGCTTATAGGTTGTTGACAATTTCATATCTAACATTATTTTATCAAGGTCGAGTAATTTACTGTTAATTTCCCGAAATGCATCTCGTTTCCATTCTAACGTTTGTTGCTGTTGGTACATTCGATTTAAAGGCATCCGTTCCGCTTCCATTAACTTTTTTACCATGCCTTCAATATCCATACCAGAAGCAATTCCACCAACTCGCATATTCATCATTTTTCACCTTCTTTATCTTTTTTCGTCTACTAATATCCCGACTAACTCTTTCATTGCAGCATAAATATCTAATATCTTTTTAGGGGGGATTTCCCTTACTACCTCATTTGTATTTGGATTTACTACCGTCACATAATATTCATGTAACTCCTCGTGAAATACAAATTTCAAATTAGTTTTCTCATATGCTAAAACTTCATTTAACTTTTCTACTTTAGATTGCACACGATTGGTGTTATTTTCCTTTTTCAAAAATCGATTTGGTTCTTCGTAAATTTCTTTTGTTATCATTTTATTGTTATTTTTTTGAAATTCAGGTTGTCCATTTACGGTAACTGTTTGGACATTATTTGTGACATTATTCATACTCATTAGAATCCATCTCCCAATAGTTACATGTTATTAATATTATCGGATAGTATCTGTAAAAGTTTAATGTCACCCCGATTTATTCCTTATTTTGTAATAATGAAATGACATTTTCAGGAACCTTCATTGCTTCACTATTTTGTAGCTGGATTTCTTCATAAATTTCTTTACGATAAATATCAATTGATTTGGGGGCATTTATCCCAATTTTCACTTGTTCCCCTTCGATAGAGATAATCGAAATTTCAATATCTTTGCCAATTTTAATTGCTTCTGCCTTTTTTCTTGTTAATACTAGCATGATTATTCACTTCCCTTTTTTGAAAGTGATGAAATTGAATAACGAATATCAAGGGATGGATCATTAATAATATATTGTTTACCTATTCTTTTGCGATAATTGATAATAATAGGGGCCTGTAAATTTATCGTACTGTCTTTAAAAGGGTCTTTAACTGTCATGATTGAATAAATAATCACATCATTTTCATTTTCAATATCCAACATTTCAATGGTTGCGTCATCTAAAGAAAATTCATAATCCATGTTAAAATAATGGGGATTTGTAATAAAGAAAGCTATATCTGGTGTCTTTGTGGATTGTAAAATTTTTATAACTTCGTTTTCAGGTAAATCAATAATAACAAATTCATTTTCGTCTATAAATCCTGGTAAGCCGAATTCGAATTGAAGCACTTTATTTTGATCAATTTCTATTTGTCCTAAATGTTTAGTTAATAATTGCAACATATACATCCTTTCATGGAATTATAGAATGGTTTCTTTTTAACCAGGTATTACTTATGTAGTTGGAACTTTTATAATAATGACTTGTTTCATCGGGACAGTATTGGACGAAAAGAACAAGAATAATATGATTAAGAAAAAAATAATGTTTTAGAACAATTTCATATGATTAATTTTCTAATCGCTCCAGATGTTAATTCAGTAAAATGCAACAATTCAATTTTTCGGATCATTAGCAAGAATAATATATAGGCAATTTTCTTGCAATGACTTAATTGCGAAAACAAGGATTTAAACCAACTAAGTTGTTCAATAGTCCTGGACTAGCCAACCACGTCAATCTCGATTGACGGATATTGTTCCATCCAAATGTCTACATGTCCACTTTTGAAATCAACCATTGGCTTATTAATTTGAACATCAATCTTCGGTTTATTTTCTTGAACATCTATGTTTAATTCACTTGGTTGATAATTTATTTTGACGGCAAAAACCGATGGAATATAATCAATTGTTAAAGTTTTAGGATGCCGATGGCCATTTTGAATAGCAAGCTCAACGATGGCATTGTCCCCATTTTGAATATCAATTAGTGCAATACCCTCCTCAGCACGTCTCGCAACACCCTCTTGGGCTATTTGTTTTGCTTCATTAATCCATTGATAATTCCATTCGGTTGTTGGCATTAAATTCATGTCAGCCCAAACCTGTGACTGATCTATAGTCAATTTACCTTTCACGGTTTCTATCGACAGATCAGCCTTTGGCTGTTCAATTGTTAAATCCGCCTTTGGTTGTTCTATCGACAACTGTGCCATTTGTTGCTGGATACCGATTCGACCCATTTGTGATGTTATTTTTAGTTGTGGTATATTCATTATCATCACACTCTCAATCATGCAAAATAGACAAAATCCCCGTTCTTTCACTAGAACAGGGAAACAATGTTGTTATCTTAAAAAGTCAATTAAAGAAGGTTGAATAATTTTTGCTGTTGCAGACAAAGCGGCACGATGAAGGACTTCCTCTGTTAACAATTTAGTGACAGCCTCCTCAAAATCTACGCCTTCATTCTTCATCATAATATCCGTAGCTATAATTTCCTGCTGTTCAAGTCGATCGTCGATTAATTCCATTCGGTTCATTCGAGCCCCTAGGGATGCCCGATTATCAATGATGGTGTCTAAACTTGCTTTTAGATCTTCAATATTTTCATTAAAGTCGCCACCATTTATGAGATGGTCCTTAAAGCTGTCAATACTATTAAAGACATCTTCATTAAATACCCTTCTTGGGTCAACATTTGTTTGCATTTTGATACCTTTAGCTACCTCAATTTCAACATGATGATAATCATAATCAGGGTCATTATAACTAAATAATAAAATACCGTCATCATCAAGCGTAATTAGTTTTTCATCGGTATTCGTTCCGTTAAAAATATAACTCCCACTTACTTGTGTATTCGCCAATTCAATCATTTGAAGTTTTAACTGTTCCACTTCTTCGGCAATACTTTTTCGTTCCGCTTCTGAATATGTGTCGGATGCTGCTTGAACAGCTAAATAATCCAACCTTTGCATTACTTTTGTTGCCTTATCTAATACATCATCTGAATGATCCATCCATTTCCATACTTCAGTGGAATTCCGACGATATTGTCCAACTTCGGTTACTTCCGTACGATAGCCAATTCCTTTCATTGCTATCACTGGATCGTCAGAAGGATATTGTATCTTTTTTCCAGTATTGATTTGGTTTAAATATTTATTCATTTGTGCTTGGCTTTTGAAAAGGTTTTGTAGCATATTATTTTGCAACATTGATTGGGTAATTCGCAATAAATTTCACCTTACCTTCCTACTAATCCCATATTATTAATAATTCGATCGAGCATTTCATCAATTGCTGTCATGTTTCTAGCAGCAGCATTATATGCATGTTGAAATTTAATTAAATTTGATATCTCTTCATCTAACGAAACTGCACTTACTGATTTTCGTTGATTATCAATTTGTGATTGTAGTGTTTCAGTGTTACCTTTCATACGATTTGCCTCTTGACCTTCAACACCAAGCTTTCCAATCATAGATGCAAAATATTTACGTACAGAAGTATTGTCTAAGTTAGCAATTGGTTCATCAAACAGCTCCGCAAGTTTTAATGCATTTTCCCCGTTTCTACTTCCGCCACCTTCTTCTCCGGCAGCAATTAGATTAGTATCTTCAAGGATTTCTTTGTTTACCGTAATATTTTCCGCAGTCAGTGTACCACTATTGTCACTAGCGACAAAAAACTCTAACCCTTCATTCTGGTTGATGTCTAGACCTGCTACATGTTGCGCATTAAATACTGTTGCAAATTCCTGGACCATTTTATCTAAATTTTCCATATTCCTAGGGAAAATACCTGCATTATCACCATTTTCATCAACATAACCATGTGCGTTAATGAGTCCCGCCAATTTCCCTACGGAAGAAAATAAATCTAATTCCCCATAATCGGAGGGATCATAGCCATCTACTCTAATTTCCGTTACCAACCCTGATTGTCCATCTCCTGGTTCAACGGATAGTTCCTTGACAACTCCACTTGAGGCAGGACTATCATTTACATCGGTTAAATCAATTAAAAAAATCCCGTCCGGTCCAATTCGTTGTCCACTTTCATCAACAATCTCTATGGATGCCAATCCATCAGCGATTTCTAATGCACTTTCACTGCTAGACCGATAGTGTACCTTAATATTTACTAATTGGGAAAGTTCATCAATTAACAAATCACGATCGTCATATAAATCATTAGCCAATAACCCATGGGGTTCAATTTTTTGAATTTGTTCATTAATGCCATTTATTCTTCTTATTAATGAATTAATATCGTTGACTGAAGCATCAATTTGACTTTTTAAATCTGACTGAATTGTCTTCATACTTTTGGAAATATAATTAAAAGTCTCTGTTAATGCTAATCCCCGTTCTGCAACAACTTCCCTTGCACCGGAGTTATCAGGATTTGCCGAAAGTTCCTGTAATGATACCCAAAAACGATCTAATGCTATTGATATTCCCGTGTCTGATGGTTCATTTAATAAGTTCTCTAAACGACTAATTGCTTCACTTTGACTATCCCAATATCCTAAACGACTATTTTCCGAACGGTATTGAGCATCTAAAAACATGTCCCTTATTCGTTGTACAGTACCAATTTCGACACCAGTTCCCAACTGTCCGGGAAGATTAGGCATAACACGGGATGGTACTGGAAACGGAGTTGTTGCTTTAAAATCAACCCTTTGTCTCGTGTACCCTTCTGTATTCGCATTAGAGATATTATGACCCGTAGTATGTAAACCGCCTTGTTGTGCAAATAATGCCTTTTTGGCCATTTCAATTCCTTGGAAAGTACTCATCGTTTATCCTCATTTCGTTCCATTGGTTTAAAAATAGTGTATTAGCTTTTATGCTTTAGAATCAAATATCGAGCGTTTTTTTGAAGTTCCCTCTGATAACCGATCATTGTAATTATAATTTTTTGATGAAGGTTCAAGAATATCTAATGAAGTCTGGACAAATTGCATCGACTGTTTTAATAAGTCTTCATTTAACTGTTCAACTGCCCTAAGTTGTACAATTACCTCAATTAATTGGATAACGTGTTGTTCAAGATTTCTTTTATCATCTTCATTTTGTAAATGATGGAGCAATTGTGAAATCGTCTTTTCACTTAGTACGATTCCGTTCCCGGAAATGTAGTCATCGATTACTTTTTGTCTTCTTGATTCTAATTGTTCTGTCTTTTGAATAGATTGACGTTCTTTATTTAATAAATTCGACAATTCTTCCATGTCGTTGTTTTTAATGTAGGATAATTTCTGTTCAGATATAGCTAACAGTTGCCTATGTGCCTCTGTTAATTGGCCCATTATGTCAGTAATCGGTTGAATAGAAATAGAAATGTTCATTACCTCCTAGTAAAGTCGATTAGACCATACTTTCATCATCTTACTTGCCGTTTTGGCATAATCAATTGTGTATTCACCTGATTGGACTCGTTCCTTTATTTCTTCAACCATTTTTGCTCTCTTCCCATCACGAATGCCTTCGTTATCTTGTAATTTAAGTGCCTCTTTAGAAATATCTAATCGATCAGATTGATTTGTTTGTTTTTTAGATGTATTTTGTTGCTGTAATTGTTTGCTATAAGCATTGAATAAAGGATTCGAACCTTGAATCTTCATCACTTACTCACTCCATTTTTCTATTTAAGTCTCCATATAAAACATTCTACTTCTTATATCGGATTCATTTTAGACTTTTTAAAGGGTTAATCATTTTTCCTTTTTGTATCATTCTTTTTAAAAGAATAGTAGACTGATTGTTTTTCGGAAAGTTCCCTTTCTTGCCTTATTTCCTCCAAGGACTCAAACATTTTCATCTTCCTTTTAATCCCATCGGAGCAGTTATCACACAATGTACCTTCAATAATTTCTGTCCCACAAGATTCACAAGGATAGGTTAAATTAGGAAAGTTATGGGATCGTAACCGTTTTTGCTTGATAAATTTTATAATTAATTCTTTTTTCACATTGGTAGCCTCGACTATTTCATCAAGTGTTGCCTCGCGATTTTTTCGTTGTTTTAAAAAATCATACACTGTATTAAAAGCCTTCTCTTCTTCTCGGAAACAATCATGGCAAATATCGCGGAATGTTTTAGTAAAAACCTTCCCACAAACTGTACAATTGTCTAACCTCATATTAAACACCTCTCTTGGAAGCTCTTTTCCAACACTAGCATGGGTATAGTAGATTAGTTTTAACCACGAATTAATGTAAATGAATAGACAAAAGGGCAACCAGATTCCTTTAATAATGTGGCCACATGTCGAATCGTGCTTCCTGTTGTATATATATCATCTATCAAAATAGCAGATTTGTAAATAGTCTTGTTTAATTTAAACGGATTTCTTGCAAGCAACCTTTCTTTCCTAGTCCTTTTAGACTGTTTTTCATTATGAATCCTCGTCAGAACATGTTCCTGATGTTGGGATATAAAACTTGCGAGTACCTCAGATTGATTAAACCCTCGCTCGAAAAGTCTTTCATCACTTAAAGGGATTGGAATAACAACCTTTGGTTCATTCATTTTTGGAAATATCTGCTTATAATAACTAAGATATTGTTCTTGGAAAATTTCAGCCAACACATAGTCACCTCGATATTTCCATTTCGTTATAACCTCTTTCATAAAATCATTATACTCATAAATAGAGTAATTCCTTGTTAGGGGATCTTTTTGATGATAAAATTTCTCCCATCTTTCACAATCATAACAAATAAACTTCGATGATTCTCGACTACATTTCTGGCACCGATTACCATTCAATGTTTTTAATTGTGACAGACATACATGACATAGTTTTTCTTGGCGATTTTGATAAAGAAAACTACCCCAATTTGTTTGTGTCACTATTTCCTCATCACACCAAAGACAATACTGCAACGTATTCCTCCTTTCAATTAAGCTTTCTACTTCGATCATTCATCATTTGAATCATATGGATAGCCTTAACAATTGCATTCGTCTTTACTTCATGAAAAAACATTACTTCACCATCGGGATCAGTTCCACTTCTTCCCACCCTACCAGCAATTTGTACAAGTGCCTGTTCATCAAACACGTCATGATTTGCTAGAAAAACGATTACATCTACGGAGGGAAATGTCACTCCCCTTTCTAAAATTGTCGTTGTAACTAGACAAAAAATTTCCCTTTGTCTAAATCGTTCGATTTTTTTCTCACGTAAATCGTCTAAACTAGATACACTTTGGACGGTATCCTTCTTTGTTATAAATTCTCCATCATAAAGAAATTTTTCAACTAATGGGGCAAGTTTCATTGACATTGAAATGGTTGGAACGAAAATAAGTAATTGTCGACTTTGCTTTTCTCTATTAATAATCCAATCGATAAATTGTTTAGGAAGAAGATCGTTATGTAATTGGTTTTCTAGATGAGGGATTTTTTTATTAATAGGGACAGGAAGTGGGCAACCATGGAATCTAACAGGAACAAACACATAATCTAATTGACGACTGCCCATTAGGAACCGATGCTTTTTACGTGGAGTCGCGGTTAAGTAAATAATCGTATTCTTTCTTTTAACAGCACGTTTGGATGCATAAGGGAGTGATGAATCCTTATGAAATGGGAAGGCATCAATTTCATCAATAATCATGAGATCAAATGCTTGTCGATAACGAAGAAGCTGATGCGTAGTTGAAATAATTAATTGAGCAGTCCCATCATTATCCCTACTTCCGCTATATAAACCTTGGATAGTAGTATGCTGAAATGCATTTTTAAGTCTTGGCAATAATTCTCTAACGACGTCTGCCCTTGGTGTTGCAATACAGATGCGTTTACCAAGACCTAGAGCATATTGTAAACCGGGAAATAACATTTCGGTTTTTCCAGAACCGGTAACCGCCCAAATTAACAGCTCTCCACCCTTTTTGATTTTCTCAATTATTTTTTCTGATGCATTTTGCTGGCTGTTCGTTAGTTTTCCAGTCCAAGTTAATGGATTATCAAGTGTTAACCATTTGTATGCCGGACCATTCCAATAATATAATCGTTCACATTCAAGTACTCTGCCCATATGGATACATTTACGGCAGTAAAAATGAGTCTGTTGACATCTTGAACAAGGAATAGTTGCAAATAGTGAGGATTTCATATTATTACATCGAAGACACCGTTTTTTTCCAAAGGAGGTATGTTCTATGGTAGGCGTGGATTTAAAAAAGGAGTTTTCTAATAAATAATAAAAAAGATCATCAGGAAGTAAAATTTCTGATTTTAATAAATATTTACCACTTAATTGTTTTGCTAAATGACTTAATGATAGCTGTTTATTTTCGGTATTAATCCTGTCTTTGGGGAGCGGATAGAGGGAACCTCTCATTGAATTTCCCTCGTGTAAGCCCCGTTTAAAATAACTATTAAATAATTTTATTAAATGTCGGATCAATTAATAATTCCCTATTCTGTGTACCACGATACACCGATGGAATTTTCTCCTAAATGGGTGCCAATAACAGGACCAAAACAGCTAATAATCGTTTCAACATTTGGATGTTGTTCTAAAAATGCATTTCTTAATTCTTCAGCTGCTTCTTCATTATTTCCATGAATAAATACAGCCTTAACTATTTTTTTCTCTTGTGCTTCTTCTTCGAGCATTCCCATAATCCGTTTAATTGCCTTTTTTCTTGTTCTCACTTTTTCAAATGGGGTGATGACACCTTCCTCGATATGTAATATCGGTTTTATATGTAATACACTACCGAGTAGTTTTTGTGCTGAACTTAAACGTCCGCCCTTTTGTAAATTTGTTAGGTCATCTACCATAAAATAAGCACGTGTTTTATCTTTCATATCATATAAATGGGCAAGAATCTCTTCATCGCTTTTCCCTTGTTGTGCTAATTCACCAGCGGCAATAACAAATAATCCTTGGGGCATGGCACTTAACTCTGAATCGAATGGATGGATCTTCACATTTTCTACCATATTACCGGCAGATTGTGCAGCACCAAAGGTTCCACTGAATTTACTTGATAAATGAATAGATATAATAGCATCAAAATCTTTTGATAGCTTTTCATACAATTCTACAAAAGTCCCAATGGCTGGTTGTGAAGTTGTTGGTAATTCCTTTGCACTTCTCATTTTTTCATAAAATTCCTCGTTAGTAATGTCTTGATCTTCACGAAAGGATTCATTACCGAATACGACACTTAAGGGAACCGTATAAATATTAAGTTCCTTTAATAGTGGTTCTGGAATATATGCTGTACTATCTGTTACAATTGCAGTTTTCATTTGTTCTATTCTCCTCAATCAATATTAAATACTTCAACCCAGCCATTACGTATAGCCATGACAACAGCTTGGGTGCGATCGTTAACATCCATTTTTTGTAAAATATTACTGACATGATTCTTAACTGTTTTTTCACTAATGACTAATGATTCCGAGATTTTACGATTACTTTGCCCTTCTGAGAGGAGCTGTAAAACCTGACACTCCCGATTAGTAAGTAAGTGCAAAGGCTTTCGATACTCAATAAACCCATCACTATTACCTTGTTGCTCTAATAATCTTCTATACTCTCTAACTAAATTATGGGTAATTTTCGGGTGTAAGTAGGAACCACCCTCAGCAACAACTTTTATCGCATCAAGTAATGAATCAGTGTCAACCTCTTTTAATAAATAACCTTGTGCACCTGTTTGTAATGCATGTGATACATAATTTTCATCGTCATGTATCGAGAGTATAATGATTTTTACATCCGGAAAAGCCTCAAGAACTTCCTTTGTAGCTTTAATTCCATTGACACCTGGCATATTAATATCCATTAATATAACATCTGGGCGATACTTTTCAACGACACTTTTGGCTTCTGTTCCATCATCCGCATCTGCCACGACTTGAATCGTTGGTTCAATACTTAATATTCTTTTTACTCCTTCTCTGAATAACTTATGATCATCGATTAATGCTACTTTAATTGTATCCATTGTTTGCACCATATTCACTCCTCTTGAAAGTTATATTTATTGTATACATAAGTTGACCTTTTTGCACACAAATATATTTTGTGGCCCTTCTATTCAATCTAATAAATCACTGTTAATTGGGATACTGATTATAATTGTTGTGCCTTGATTTAATTCAGATTGAATGGATAGTTTTCCCTTTAATAGGTCTACCCTTTCCTTCATACCTGCTAAACCAAAAGAATCAGATTTTTCCTCTACTTGTTCAATATTAAATCCGACACCTTCATCTTTTACTATAATGTTAATTTGATTAGGAGAAAATTCCACTTTAACAATAATCTCTTTTGCTTTTGCATGATTGATGGCATTTTGAATTGATTCTTGAAGCAATCGGAATATGCCTATTTCATAATTCGAATCTATTTTAGCCTCCTTACCTATAATCTTCAAATGAATCGGGATATTGGCATATTCTGACATAGAGCTAATATGTTTTTTAACTGTAGGAATTAAACCTAGGTCATCTAAAGCCATTGGCCGCAAATCGTAAATAATTCTTCTTACTTCCTGTAGTGATTGGCGAATATTTTTACGAATACTATTCATTTCTTTCAAGGCAACGTCAATATTTCCTTCTTTAAATGTATGATCAACAAATTCAGATCGTATTAAAATATTGGCTAACATTTGTGCAGGACCATCATGAATTTCCCTGGAAAGTCGTTTACGTTCACTCTCTTGTATTTCAAAAATTTTAAAGCCTAATTGTTGTTTTTCAGATACTGACTTTAATGCCTTATCGACTTGGGTGAAATCTTGATTAATGTAAGTTAAAATTGCCCCAACTTTTCTTCCGAGATTTTCTGCCCGTTCTATCGTTGACGATAATCTTATTAAACGTCTTTCTAAATCATCCCTTTTTTGCCTTAAGGTTCTTTCTTCTTGTTGTACGATAACTAGTTTTGTTTGTAACTCATAAGCTAAATCATACACTTTTTTTATTTCTTCTTCATTATATCGGTTAAATTCCTTACTTACATTAAGTAGTCGTAATTTAGATTTTCTTACTTCCTCTTCTAGCCGATCACTTTCATTGATATATTGTTGAACTAACAATTTGACATTTTCTAACTCATTTTCTAAATATTTATGTTCCTTTAGGGCACTTTCATTAATATGAAATATTTCGTCCTTACTATTTTCTACAACCTCTTTCATACGATCGATAACTTCTTTTAATGAGAGTTCACTTATTTGATTGTTCATTCATTTCACCAACTTATGATATAATTGTGACGACTTAAGACATTAAAATAATCATTTTTATTAAATTTTTATAAGGAGTTCTAGATAAATGAAATCATCTTATTTTACAGTTAAAAAAACTAGCACTCATGAAATTATCATTCAAAAATCACGATTTATTGGGTTTGTTTATCGTGTATCAACCGAGAAGGAAGTACAATCTATTATTCAAAAAGTTAAAAAGCAACACCATCAGGCGAATCACCACTGTTATGCATTTGTTATCGGAGAACATAATGAAATCCAGAAAGCCAATGATGATGGTGAACCAGGTGGTACCGCTGGAATGCCTATATTAAATGTTTTAAAAAATCATGATTTAAAAAACACACTCGTGATTGTGACAAGATATTTTGGTGGAACTAAATTAGGTGCTGGTGGACTAATCAGAGCATACAGTAAATCGACATCCTTAGCAATACAGTCTGCTGGAATTGTTAAATGTCAGCGAATGGAAAGGTGTTCCATTACAATCAATTATACTCTATTTGGTAAAATCGAAAATCATCTTGTTAATTCGGAATATTTAATTGAAAATATCCAATATTCAGAAAATGTGACCATGATTGTCCTAGTTAAGGTGAATGATGTAGAACGCTTTACGAACGAGATAATAAATATGACTAGCAATCAAATGACCATGCATAAACTTGGGGAAACTTTTTACGAAAAAGATATGTCACTATAATCATTATAAGGTGAAGCGCTTTCTTTATGATTGATAATCATTGTCGATGTTCACCTAACTTGTTAATGTCGTTTCTGTTAACCCGATTAAATCGGAAGTTAACTGTTCAATCAATTGTTCCATCGTTTGTATTTCATCTGATTCAACTTGCTCTATGCAGTTTGTCAAAACACTTCTTAATTGATCCTTTTCCAACATGACATTTCCACCTTTTACATCAAATCTTTAATAAAAATAATAGGGACTAACTATATTATTCTATTTAAATACTAAACAAATTTTTATACATTAATATTATACAAAAAATTCACTCTAGACAAGTTTTTTAAAAAAATCTAAATTAAACGAATTAAATAGAATTTTTGAAATAAAAAAGGTATACTATGAAAAAGCATCCTTTTATTTTTAACCTAAAGGAGTGTTTCAATGCGGAAAATTTCTATTATATTTATTATAATTGGATTGACTATCATTAGTTACAGTATTTTTCAAATTGTACAAAATAATCTAAAACAACAATCGGCTTTAGTTGAGGCTAAAGATTTCATTCAGCCAAAACATCATTCTAGTGACTCAGTCAAGGAGGCAGTGAGGCCTACAATCGATCAGTTTTTCCCTAAAAAAGGAGATAAAGTTGGAATTTTAGAAATTGAAAAAATTCATGCCGAACTTCCTATTATTGAAGGGACGGATGAAGATGAACTTTCTCAAGGTGTTGGTCACTTAAAGGATACTGTATATCCTACGCAAAATGATCAAATTTTGTTATCGGGACATCGCGATACTGTTTTTAAACGAATGGGTGAATTGGAAATCGGGGATATAATGACAGTAAAACTACCATATGGGGACTTTACTTATGAAATTTATGAAACATTTATCGTCGGTGCTGACGATACAACGGTCATAGGGTCCACTTCCCCAGATGAAGTTTTAACAGTGACAACTTGTTATCCATTTCAATTTGTTGGTAATGCACCCGATCGTTACATTATCAATGCGAAACCTATTTATTAATGAAAATAAATTAAAGTCATTTTGTTCCGAGCAAAATGACTTTTTAACTACAAAATATGGATACTACTTTTTGTGAAGAATTCTCTATCAATCTTAATTTATTGATAAAAATTGTTCATTACTTGGGGGTCTTTTAGTTGCGACAATTCTTCATTATTATTTTAGCAGCAATATTTCTTGTTCTAATCGGTTGTTCTAAGGAATCTTTACATGATCCAGCAGACTACTTAGAAACCTATGTTAATTACTGGAATAAGGAGCAATTTAGCAATATGTATGCTTTATTATCAGATGAAACCATCGGGCAATATCGTTCTGAAGATTTTATTGATCGTTATAAACAAGTTTATGAGGAAATTGGCATGTCGGAATTAAAAGTAAACTTTTCTGGTTTGCCTGAAGAAGAAATTAAAAATGGTATTGAGAATAAAGAAATTACCTTCCAGGTTGAAATTACTATGGAAAGTATTGCTGGTAATATAAGTTTTACTGAACCAATTATGTTGTCTTTAGTTGAGAATGAAGAAGATGAAGAAGCAAAATGGGTTATTCATTGGAGCCCTACATTAATATTACCCAATTTCACTGAAGAATCTTCAATTAAAATCAAGAAAACGAAACCACGTCGTGGGGATATTTTAGATCGAAACCGTATGCCCTTGGCAATAAATGATGTTGCCTATGAAATAGGTTTAGTTCCCGACATGATGATAAACGAACAGCAGGAAATTAATCAAACTGCACAACTTTTGCAAATGAACACAAAGGATGTTGAACGTCAATTAAATGCTGACTGGGTAGAACCACATCATTTTGTCCCTATCAAAACCATTTCTAATGAAAATGATGATATCATCCAACAATTAAGAGATATCCCGTCAGTTAAAATAAATGAAACTGAGGGTAGAAGCTATCCATTAGGTGAAAAGGCCGCCCATTTAATCGGTTATATTGGACAGGTTACTGCTGAGGAACTTGAAGAATTAGATCCGGAACAATATCATGATACAGATGTCATTGGAAAACGAGGGTTAGAACAAATTTTTGAGGAACGTCTCCGTGGGGAAGAAGGTATTGTTATTTTAGCAGAAGAACCTAACGGAAATGAAACAGTAATCGTGGAAAAGCCTGTAAAAAATGGTGAAATTATTACCTTAACGATTGATATTAACGTACAGGAGAAAGTTTTTGACACATACGAAAAATATTCTGGTACCGCCGTAGTTCTTGACCCACATTCAGGTGAAGTTCTGTCCTTAACTAGTTTTCCGTCATTTAATCCGAGTGAATTTACCTATGGACTATCACAGTCCAAATGGGAAAAATTATTAAATGACCGAGAGCAACCTCTTATTAATCGATTTACATCATCTTTTGCACCTGGATCAGCTTTAAAACCGATTACAGCAGCTATTGGATTAAATAACAATGTCATAACCCACGATGAAGCGATAGAAATTGAGGGACTGAAATGGGGTAAGGATGATTGGAATGATTACCAAATTTCACGGGTTTCCGAATCAACAAAACCCGTCGATTTAAAGGATGCGATTGTCCGTTCTGATAATATATTTTTTGCTATGAAGAGTCTAGAAATAGGTGGAAGTACATTTGAAACAGGCCTCAGGAGCTTTGGTTTTGAAGAGGACATTCCATTTTCCTACCCTATAAAACAATCGCAAATTTCAAATAGTGGTACATTAAATGATGATAAGCTGTTAGCAAATACTAGCTATGGCCAGGGAGAAATAGAAGTAAGTCCATTGCATATAGCATTATTATACGCTGCTTTTGTGAATGATGGGAACGTAATAAAGCCTGTTTTAGAAATTAATGACATAGAAAAGGAATTTTGGTTGGAAAATGTGTTAAGTTCTGAAGATGCAACAAAATTAACTGAATATTTACGTTCAGTTGTTACCGATGGAACAGCAAAAATTGCTAACAAGAATGAATTGGAGATCTCTGGAAAAACTAGTACAGTGGAATTAAAATTAACCCAGGAATCAAAAGGTCATATTAACAGTTGGTTTATTGGGTTTCCAACAAAAGACGAAGATATTATTATAGCAATGATGTTGGAAAAAACGGATGAAGAAGGTAGTGCCGTTGTAACTGAGGCAGTAGCAGACTTATTAATCGATATTAAAAACAATGACTTTTAATGAGTCCCCAAGGTTTAAATGAATATTAAAACATGTAGATGAATGGTGGCATTGTAAATCAAATGTCGCCTTTATTTTTTGTATCGATTTGTTTCGCCAATTGGTGAAACATTTCCTCATCACCATAATCAAGCGATAAATCTATTAATCTTTTGATATTTTGTATTTCCAATTGTGCAATTAGATTTTCTGTTTCTAAACAGCCTTTTTTAACAATACCGTTATTCACACGATATGGTTTAATTATTTCCTCAATTTGAAACATGAAGTCTTCTAGTGTTGTTAATTTTTTTAACGTCATATATATAATATGTTTTCCTTTTTGAAAGGCAAATTTCGTTTCCGTATTTACGACATGATTCGTCTTACGATTAACCATAATTTCCTGTCCCTCTATCGGTACAAATTGATATACTTTATGATTAATTATGATGGAAAAGTACTGATAAGCCAAAATGATTCGGATATATTCTGAATTTAGTTTAATAAAATATGGTTTTAACATTTTTATAGAGACCATTTTTATACACCTCCCAACAAAAATTTAAAACGATATTATTAATTTTCTTATTTTACACTATTTTCTGAATAATTACAACAAATAGATGCTTTGAATGTACGTTATTATTTCGAATAAAATGTAATGACTGTTTAAATTCAATAACTATTATCCCAATTCAATCTCATTTATAATTTGATTACAATAATCGTTATATCTTTCATCAACACTTTTTATCCAAATAGACTCTTTTTCTCGTTCCATTTGTTTTGTCTCTTTTAGTTTATTAATCCCCATTTTCATGAATTGTTTATATAATGTCTTATATTCTTGAATTTCCGTAATGTTTTTTGCTTCACTTCCTACTTTACCTGCTATTTCATACATATCAATTAACATATCCCGTTTTTTACTAGGGAAAAACTCATGGGGATGTGTGCTATCTAAAATACAAAAGTCTAACTCCCTTACGATAATCATATCGATACTACTTGGGTCCAAGCTACAATAATATACTTCTACATCTAGATGATAATGGTTACATTCATTTAAAAGTTGCTTCATCAAATAGGATTTTCCTGTCCCTGCCCTTCCTTTCAAAAAAACCCTTTTGTCTATCGGGGCCATCAAATTGTCAACTTGATTAACGATCCCATCAGCGGTATTTGTTCCAAATAACCGTTTATAAATTGTGTAATCAGCCCCTTGATCTGTACAATTTTTAAATAACATTCGAGAAATATCATTTTTTACTTGATCGGCTTTTCCAAAATTCATTTGCGAAATATAAATTTTTTCTAATTGGAGATGAATATTTAGTCCTTTTTTAAAATACTGATAAGCATCTAACGTCAATAATTGTTGTTCATGATTTAGTTTTGCTATTTTTTCCTTATCATAGCCCCCGGCATTTATTACTACCTTTTTAATGCTATTTAAAGGGGAAACTTGGGTATCCTTTGTTAATACAGCTATTGACAGGTTACGAATAATTATTCCATTTATATAATCTTCACTTCTCGTACTGCAAATTACTTCGACAGTAGACCTACCTTCGTAGTGTTTAATTATTTTTTGTAAAATATAGGTTGTTACTAGATTAGAATCGTGATCAAGTAAAATAACTTTATGAATATGTTGTAAATTGTTATCTGTTAAATTAATGAATCCATTTGCAGTATGACCAGTTGTAAAATAGTTAACTAAATGACTCATTTTAACACTTCCCTACTTCCAATGATTCCTTTCATTATATGTTAAGTAACATTAATAAATGCAATGTTTCCTGTGTACGTTTAAATAAACAAAAAAAGATTTGTATTTATTAAACACAAATCCATTTTTAAAAAAATAATGTATAAAGTTTTTACTGTTATTCAAGCTTGGGAAGCTTTCTTGTTTCTTTTGTCATTTCGGACTGGCAAATTGGGCAAGTTGGTTCTTCAACAAAACTAAAGGATTCCCTCATCCAAATTTGGCATTCCTCATTTGTGCATGACCATACGTTTGTTTCAATTTCAGGTATAGGTTCTTTAGGTCCACGCGAAAAAGACATAGTAAAAACCCCTTTCATAATACTATTATACCTTTATTTACTACTTAATGCGAGTTCATACATGAATAGGTTGTTACTTACTAAACAATCTCGAAATTTAACAAACCAATTTAAAGACTTGATGAATTAAATTTTACAGATTAAGTAACGTAAAAAGGCTGAAAATTTTATTCAGCCTTTTTACGCTCGTTATTTATGACAATTTTATACAGTTGCGCCAGCCGAAACCTTTGGTCCTGTTTGACCACCATCATCTTCACGTTGCTTTTGCACAAACCATATGATTGCAATTATTGCTAAACCGATGATATTAGTTATATTACCCGTTGTAATTAATAACAGTCCACCTATTAGCAATACTAGTCTTTCCCATGCTCTACTTGAACGTATAAAGTAACCAATGAGCGAACTACTTACTGCAATCATTCCGATAATTGCCGAAGCTACAGCTATAATCAACTTAATAGCCGTTACATCAACTAATACCAAAATAGGACTATAGACAAATATATATGGAATAATAAATGCGGCTATCGCTAGCTTCACTGCAGTAACCCCACTCTTAAATGGATTTGCCCTCGCTATACCTGCCCCAGCATAGGCTGCTAAGCAAACAGGAGGAGTAATATCTGCGACAATTCCAAAATAAAACACAAACATATGAACCGAAATTGGTGCTAAATCAAATCCATTAATTAGTGCAGGTGCTGCAATAGTAGCAGTTACAACGTAATTTGCCGTTGTGGGTAGACCCATACCTAGCACTAAACAGGCAATCATAGTGAAAAATAATGCTAAAAATAAATGACCTGATGATAATGCAATAATTCCGGCCGCAAACTTTGCCCCCAAACCAGTCATACTAACAACTCCAGCAATAATTCCAGCTGTGGCAACAGCCGCAATAACCGGTAATGCAACCCTAGCCCCTTGTTCTAATACATAAATTGTCTTTCTAAGGGATAATCTAGATTCCTTTCTAACTAAACTAACTAAATAAGCCGAAAGAATCCCCATAATAGCCGCCCTTTGTGGTGTGTAACCGATCATTACTGTTCCAATAATCACTACTAAAGGTAACAGCATGTACCCATAACGTACCATTTGCTCTTTCAAGTCAGGCAATTGTGATTTAGGTAAACCTAAAATGCCTAGTCGCTTTGCTTCAAAATGGGTACCGATAAATATTCCTGTAAAATATAAGGCAGCGGGTATGACAGCTGTAGCCATAATGACAGCATAAGAAACACCCAAGTATTCCATCATTATAAATGCTGCTGCCCCCATGATAGGTGGCATAATTTGTCCACCAGTAGAAGCTGACGCTTCAGTCCCGGCAGCAAATTCTGGTTTAAATCCAGCCTTTTTCATCATTGGGATTGTAAAAGAACCAGAGGCAACAGTATTTCCAACGGAACTACCGGATACCATACCTTGCAAGGCACTTGCAATAACAGCAGTTTTTGCAGTCCCACCAGTAAAACGACCCGTTAAGGCAAAGGCTAAATCATTAAAAAACTGCCCAATCCTTGTGTGAATTAACATAACCCCAAAGAATAAAAACAAATAGATAAATTTAGCTGAAATCTGTATCGGAGTACCGAAAACCCCACTCTCGCGATACCATAAACTGGTCGTTATCCTGTCGAATGAAAACCCTGGATGAGATAGAATTTTTGTCGGTATATAATTCCCCAACAATGTATATAGAATTGCAATACTGGCAACAATGACAATTGGCATTCCTACTGCCCTTCTTGTCGCCTCTAATAATAATATAATAGCAACGATAGAAATAATTGTATCCACCATACTATATCCAGAAATTCTACTTTGCAAAATAGAGTCAAAAAATATAATTTTATGATATGTAACATACATGGCTAAAAATGCTAAAACAACATCGTACCAAGGTACGGTTTTTTGTTTCTTCTGCAAACCACTTTTTGCTGGATAAAGTAAAAAAATTAACCCTAAGCCGGTCCCTAAATGAACAGCACCTTGTTTTTGTGAAGGCAACGTTCCGAAATAGCCAACATATAAATGGAAAATAGTTAATGAAACACCGAGGAAAGTGACAACCCAAGCCCATTTACCAATTTTCTCACGATATTGACTTTCTTTATCGTACTTTTCAAGCATTTCTTTTGCATCTAGCTCAGCCTGTTTCTGATCTTCTATTTTAGCAAATTCTACATCGTGTGAATTAGAACCAATTTCCCCATCTAAATCTGTTTTATTGTCTTTCTCATTATCTGTCATCTTTCCACCACCTTATAAACGGCAAATTTTAATTTTATATTTATTGGCCAATATAATAAGTAGAAAATTAAAATTCCACATTTTGTTTAAAAAACTAGGAAAAGGATTTTATAGTAAAACCCTTATCCTAGTATATTATTTATAATTTACTTAATATCTTCGAAACTCTTAATTCCTGTTGATTCACGAGTTACAATTTGAATAATTTCAGGATAGATATGTCCGATAAATGCAACATTTTCAATCTTATTGCCATCGAAGTCACCTACACCTTTAATAGCCTCTAATGTCGGAACATGAACAGCCATACCTAAGTCCATATTTCCTTCTCCAATCGTAGCTAAGTTTTCAACAGAAGCACCCGTTTCTTGGTTTGTAAAGCCAACACCAAGATGGTTATTCCAAACGTTAGCAATTTCTCCGCCAAGTGGGTAGTATGTTCCACCTTGACTTCCAGTTCCTAAAATAAACTCAGATTTACGATCACCTTCTGTCGCCGTTAATTCTGCAACAGGATTATCAATCGTTAACCCTTGCTCCTCATAATATCTTTTAGCACCTGGATGAATGGGTAAACCTTCTGCACCGTTTAGCGCATTTTCTAAAGTAAGCATTCTTCCTTGTTCATGCGTTACTTCATCTGCGTTTTCAATCATAATTCTAGCTAGCTCATAGCCTAATTCTTCATCAATCGTATCTGTATTCCCCATTAAAATAGCATAAGCAGCTACAGTTTGAATATCTGACTCTAAGAAATCATAACTATCTTGCGGTATAATGAATTTTTTATAATCTGAGTTTGATTCAATTTTCTCGACAACTTCATCTGATAATTCGAGCATAATAACATCACCAGTAGAAGCTTGTAAACTTTCGATACTACCTGCTGGTAATCCCAAAACCCCTACGGAAATATCAATGTTACCATCTTGTACTAAGTCGGCAGCATCTCCAAATCCTTCTTGGAATTCCTGATAGTCATCTTCTCCAATACCATAAGCTTCTAAAATAACTTTAGAAACGGTATTAGTAGCACTTGCAGGTGGCCCGATAGCAATTTTAGCGTTTCCTCCACCAGATCCCCCAGATCCACCACCACATGCAGCTAGTACTAAAATAGCACCAACTAACACTGTCATGAATACAAAAAACTTAGATTTACTCATGCAAATCCCCCTTCATTTTTTACTTAAAATGAAAACGCATACGTAACTTATCTATCCAAAAATAGATAAATAATATGTATTCGTTTACATTAAAAGCTTTATATCAGTATACTTATATTCTATAAATTTTTCAAGCTTTTATCGAATATCTTTATCACACTTTCATAGTTTAAAAGCCACTTATATAGATGGGTCGTGGATTTGCAAGGGGTTTCGATTGGAACAAAAATTTCCTTTTTTGTATTTTTTGACTTATTTATTTCAACTAAAGTGGGATTTTAAGTATCTAGTATCTTTTAAGAAATTAAATTAATTACGAAACTTTTAATCGTCTTAAAAAATTTTCTCTTAATTGGTTCCATGATATAATACAAAAGAATCTTTGAAGGAGGATGACACAATGTCTGAACCACAACTAGTCTATTCTAGCAAAATAAATAAGATTAGAGGATTTGCTCTAATTTTAATCTTTATTGGCATCATCGTTATGTATGGGGGGATTTTGACTAAAAATATTCCATGGCTTATGTTTACCTTTTACTTTATTGGCGTTTTATTTATTATTTTTAGCACAGTCGTATATTTTTGGATCGGTTTACTATCTACTCGGGCAATTCCGATTATTTGCCCTTCATGTGAAAAACCAACAAAAATGCTTGGAAAAGTCGATGCATGTATGCATTGTAAACAACCTTTAACACTTGATAAATCGCTCGAAGGTAAAGAATTTGATGAAAAATATAATACTCGAAAATATCGTAAGCAACTAAAAAAAGAACAACATAATAATGATTAATAAGGATGTCGTCGATGAAAACGAATGATTATGAATACTTTTTACAATTTGATTTTAAGGTGGATAATGTATTTTCGCCAATTCAATTTATAAATCCGATTGACATTATTTCAACATATCATCTAGATGAAGTGAATGATTGCTTACTCAAAATAAACCAGGCGGTTAATGATGGAAAATATGTTGCTGGCTATATTGGATATGAGGCTGCATACGCTTTTTTTCATACACAAAAGCATGATTTAAATCTATCTATGCCACTTCTTTGGTTTGGTGTATTTCATTCTCCTGTAACATTTAATCAACCAAATAGTTTGCCTTTTACAAACGGTCCCTGGAAAATAACTCAATCTAAAAACAATTATATGAAAAATTTTCACACCATAATGGAGGAATTGCATCATGGTGTATTTGATCAAGTTAATTACACCGTACCTTTCCATACACCCTTTCACGGGGATTCATTTTCATATTATGAACAATTAAAGCTTGCACAACAATCAAAATTCAATGCCTTTTTAAAAATTGGTGACTATGATGTGTTATCCATTTCCCCTGAATTATTTTTTTATATGAATGATAATGAAATAACTGTTAAACCAATGAAAGGAACCATTCATCGGGGGAAAACTTATGAACAAGACCGGACCCTTAAAAAATGGTTGCAAAATTCCGAAAAAAATAAACGAGAAAATGAATTGTCAACTCAATTAATGAAAAGTGAATTAGAGGATATTACTGAACTAAAGAGTATTTCTTTCGTTAAAAAATATGAAATAGAACAATATCCAACCGTCTACCAAATGACTTCAACAATAAAAGGCGAAGTGTCACCAAATGTAACAGTTACAGACATATTGAAACATTTATTTCCTAGTGTTTCTATTAGTGGTACTCCAAAATCCACGGCTATTGATTTTATTGCAAAAATTGAAACTGAGGCCCGTAATGTATATTGTGGAGCAATTGGTTATATCACCCCAAATAATCAAGCAATATTTAATGTGCCAATACGGACGGTGATGATTAATAAAAAGGAAAATCTTGCGAAATACCACGCTGGTGGTGCCATTACAGTAAATTCAAATGGCGAAGAAGAATACGAGGAAATGTTGGCAAAAACTAAAATACTTCACGCTTATTTTGAACATTTTCAATTGCTTGAAACTATCGGCCTCCACGATGGTCAGTTTTCAGTTTTAGAGTTACATTTAAAAAGAGTGGCACAATCGGCAAGCTATTTTAATTTTAAACTACCACTGCAAACAATTAAGTCTCAGTTATTAAAATTAACCAAAACTCATCAAAAAGGAAGTTGGAAAGTCCGTCTGTTGGTAGAAAGTACTGGAAAGTTTTCGATAGATACATCACCGGTTGAAAAAAATAATTCGACTAAAATCACATTAGCTGAAAAACCGATTAATAAAGATAATTATTTTCTATACCATAAAACGACAAACCGCAAAGTTTATGAGGAGCATGTTGTTGAGAATCCCGCCATATTAGATGTGTTGTTATGGAATGAAAATGAGGAAATCACAGAATTTACAATTGGAAATGTGGTTGTCGAAATGAATGGGGAACTTTTTACCCCTCCTGTTAAATGTGGATTACTACCGGGTACATACCGTGATAAATTATTACGAGAAGGAACAATTAAAGAAAAGATTATCCTTAAAAAAGATTTAACTAACCGGTCAAAAATTTGGCTAATCAATAGTGTCCGGCATTGGGTTGAAGTCACTTTACATCATTAAGAGGGTAAAAATTACATTAACCTTAACCCTTAGGCCCTTGGGTTAAATTTTTCATGATTTGACGACAAAAATAAAAACCGTTTCTCACAATAATGAAGAAACGGATGGTTGTATTATTGAACTTTTGCAAGTGAGCATTGATCACATTGTCCATAAAGTTCCATACGATGGTGACTTATCGTAAAACCACTTACCTTTTCAGCGAGTGACTCAATCTCGTCTAAAGTAGGATAATGAAAATCGACCATTTTTCCACAATCCTCACAAATAATGTGATAATGATCGTGCATGTTACTATCAAATCTACTTGAATCGTCCCCGTATGTTAACTCACGAACTAGACCAACTTCCCGTAAAATTCTTAAGTTGTTATATACTGTTGCAACACTCATATTTGGAAACTTCTTTTCCAATGCCTTATATATATCATCAGCCGTTGGATGTTCCAACGAAGTTAACAAATATTCTAGAACAGCATGACGTTGAGGTGTAATTCTTATACCAGATTGTTTTAAAGTATCAACTGCATTTTGCAATTTATTATCTGTCATCGTCATGCACCCCTCTTTCGGCATTATTTTATCATCTACATTATTAGATAATAATTGTTATTAATAGTTTACCTTCTATGATAGGTAAAAGTCAATTTAAACAAGCAATCCCCATTCATTGTAGATTATTATTTCAGGATATTATTACTGGGCTATTTTAATCCTCATCTACTTGTAACGGAATTTCTGTTCCTTGTAGTTCCTTATTTACATAACGAGCAGCAACAAATAGGTAATCTGATAAACGATTTAAGTATGCAATAGCTAATTGATGACGTGAGTTATCCTCTATACTAACAGCCATTCTTTCCGCCCTTCTAACAACCGTTCTTGCCAAATGTAAAGTACTTGAAGCAATATGGCCTGAAGGCAAAATAAAATTTCTTAATGGAGGTAATTCTGGGCTCCATTCGTCTATTTGTTTCTCTAATTCTTCAACATGAGAAGATTTTAATTTCCAAGCTACTTCTCTTTCACTTGGAGTCGATAACTCTGCCCCAACATGAAACAAAATCGTTTGCACACGGTATAACTTTTGCAAAAATGCTTCCTTTTTATCCCATTCAACATCTAATAAATGACTTAGTGCAACACCAATTGTTGAGTTTGCCTCATCACACGTTCCATAGGCATCTACTCTTGGATCATTTTTTGCCACCCGTTTTCCATAAACTAATGATGTCGTTCCTTTGTCGCCAGAACGAGTATATATTCTCATCAAATCACTCCATGTTAAGATAAATTTTCCTTGACAAACCTTAATGTATCCTCTATATGACCCTTCACTTTTACTTTACGATATTCTTTCCGAATGATACCTTCTTTATCAATAACAAATGTGGAACGTTCTACACCATAAAATTCTTTCCCGAACATTTTCTTCAATTTCCAAACACCATAACGTTTGGAAACTTCATGATTAACGTCAGATAATAAAGGAAAAGGGAGATCGTGTTTTTCGATGAACTTCGTATGTTTTTCAATCGGATCGGGACTAACCCCTAATATAACAGTATTTACATCTTTAAATTGATCATATTGATCCCGAAAATCGCACGCTTGCGTCGTACAACCAGGCGTCATATCTTTTGGATAAAAATATAAAATAATATTTTTACCAGCATAAGTTGATAGACTAACTTCTTCTCCTAATTCATTTTCCAATGTAAAATCAGGTGCTTGATGCCCTACTTCAACAGACATTGACATCCTCCTATTTGATTTACTAACTTAAATATACCATATGTCATGTGCCTTACCGAAATATTTCGTTTTAATGATTCCGTTTCTGTTCAAAATTTAAATAGACTAATTTAAGGACAAAGGAAGTTGGTAAGATAAATCCAATTAATGCTTGGATTATCGCGACAAATCGTCCAATCCCTATTGGTGTTACATCCCCATACCCAATCGTTAAAATTGTCACCCCACTAAAGTATATGCAAGTAAATAAATGATTCATTAAATTGTCTTTACTATGTTTTATTCCATCAACAATCGTTAACTCATAAAAAGATAAAAGAAAGTAAATTAATCCAAATCCAATAATAACAATACAATATATAAGGATTAACGTATAAAATATGTGAAATGAAATACTGTGCCTATATCCTGTTGCTTTTTTTGTATGTTCATTAAAAATGATGAATTGGATGACACTCGTAAACACGACACCAAATATTAACATAATCAACATCATTTCCATTTTATCCCGACCAATCTACGTTTACTAATGTATATGTAGTTTATTTTTATAATAAACCTATACCTTCTAGACAATTTACTTGTTTATGACAGGTAAAAGATATTGCAATTGATTTGATGTTCCTTTTTCGTGTATCTGATTCGTGAATTTTAATGATGAGAATGATAAGATAAATAAGATAATGACAATGAATAACTAACTCAAAGGGGTATAATAATGAGGATTTTAATTGTCGAAGATGACCATTCAATTGCTTTAGGTTTGGAATACTCCCTTCAAGCGGAAGGCTATCAGACGGTCATTTGCAAAGATGTTGCATCTGCGAATAAAATAATCAAAAATGAATTAAATACAATTGATTTATGTTTAATCGATTTGTCCCTACCTGATGGAAGTGGCTATGAGATATGTCGGATTGTTAAAGAACATAGTGATGTGCCAGTCATTTTTCTAACGGCCCTTGATGATGAGGTAAATGTCGTGATGGGACTAGATATGGGAGCTGATGATTATGTAACAAAACCGTTTCGGATTCGCGAACTTATCTCCCGTATCAATTCCGTTCTTAGACGGTATCATAAACAGCAAACACAAACAACGGTTTTTTTAGGTAATGTCCATGTCAATCCCCAAACCGGTAAAGTATATAAATTGGGATCTGAAATAGATTTAACCGCTTTAGAATATCGTCTGCTACTTACACTAATCAATCACCGTGGACAAATACTTTCCCGTAACCAGCTACTTGAACAAATTTGGGATGTGGCTGGTGATTTTGTTAATGACAATACACTAACTGTTTATATTAAAAGACTACGGAAAAAATTAGAGGACAAGCCACAAAAACCTAAAATTATTGAGACTGTACGTGGTCGTGGCTATAGAATTGGTGAATAAGATGTGGCAACATAAAGAGTTTATTCATTTAATTTGCATTATAGTGTTCATTTCTGTTCTAGGAATTATTACCGGCTACTATATCTCACCAATAGCGGCACTATTAATTGCCATCACTACTTCATTAATTATTTTTATCACATTATATTATACTAAAAAACGTTACTCAGAGATTAAACGTTTATCCCACTATTTGCGACAAATCAGTAGTGGTGATGATTCGTTAGATATTCGTGACAACCATGAGGGAGAACTGAGTATTTTAAAAAGTGAGATTTATAAAGTGACGACAATGTTAGCTGAACAAAGGTCGTTATTACAAAAGGACAAAATTCATTTAACAAATGCCATATCAGATATTTCCCATCAATTAAAAACACCACTCACCTCGATGTCAATGATGGTTGAATTACTTCAATCAAGTACACTTCCTATGAAAAAAAGGATGGAATTCACAAAAACAATTCGTACGCAATTGGAACGAATTGAGTGGCTAGTATCTGCCCTTTTAAAACTGTCAAAAATTGATGCTGGTACAGCACAATTTCAGCGTGAAGCGATTTTAGTGAGAGACTTGGTCGATAAGGCGATAGAAACGGTTTTAATACCACTAGATATAAAAGAGCAAAAAGTAATTATCGATGGGGACCCACAAGCAATTGTTCATGCGGATATAAATTGGACAAGTGAAGCGTTGATCAATATTTTTCGGAATGCTGTATCACATACCCCTGAATTAGGTGAATTACATATTAAATTTTCACAAAATCCCCTATTTACTGAAATCATGATCCGAGATAGTGGACCGGGAATCCCTAAAGAGGACCTCCCACATATTTTCAAACGATTTTATCGTGGGAAATATGCAGCAAAAGATAGTGTTGGTATTGGCCTTGCTATGGCATACAGTATTATTAAGAAACAGGATGGTGATATCAATGTCACCAGTTCTCAGAAAGAAGGCACGATATTTACATTGAAATTTTATCACTTAAAATCCTCCTGAGTGACTAAATTGTCATATTAGAGTCACTCCACAGTCATGTCAGCACATTATACTGAGAGCAACGATTTATAGGAGGTCATTATGTGGAAATTTTAAAAGTAGACAATTTAACAAAAGTATATGGTAAAGGGAATACTGCTGTTAAGGCATTGGATAATGTGTCGTTCTCTGTGAATAAAGGGGAGTTTGTCGCCATTGTTGGCGCATCTGGTTCAGGAAAATCAACATTGCTCCATATGATTGGTGGTGTTGATCGTCCAACAACAGGAAAGGTATTTGTCGATGGAACGGATATCTATGAACTAAATGAAACGAACTTAGCGATTTTTCGTAGACGACATATCGGACTTATTTATCAATTTTACAACTTAATTCCTGTCTTATCGGTAGAAGAAAATATCACATTGCCTTTGTTGCTGGATGGCCACCAGGTAGATGACAAACAATTTAAGGAAGTCATTACTAAACTTGGCTTGACTGAACGAATCGGATACTTGCCGAACCAATTATCAGGTGGTCAACAACAACGTGTGTCAATTGGACGTGCTCTCATTAACAATCCGGCACTAATGCTTGCTGATGAACCTACCGGTAATCTTGACAGTAAAAATGGAGAAGAAATTGTTGAGCTAATGAAAATGTTCAACAAAACGTACAATCAAACGTTAATTATGATTACCCATGACGAAAGAATTGCCTTACAAGCGGATAGAATGATCACCATTCAAGACGGTAAGGTAGAAAGTGATGAGGTAATCCGTCCATGAATATCATGAATAAATTAACACTTAGAATACTTAAAGAAAACAAACGGCGTACAATGGTCACCATTATTGGGGTCATTATTTCAGTCGCCATGTTAACGGCTGTTTCTACGATTGCTGTCTCGTTTATTGATTTATCTAAAAGACAAGAAATAGCAGACTCTGGTGAATGGCATGCCTTATATGAAAATGTCGTTCCGAAACAGATAGAAGAATTGAAGGATGATGACAGCACAAAAGAAGTTATCCTTTCTAGTGATATAGGTTATGCCATGTTGGAAGATGGTGCAAATGAATATAAGCCATATGTTTTTTTAAAAGCCTATGATGAGAAGGGTTTTGAACACTTCCCAGTCAACTTGCAAGAAGGTAGATTTCCAAAGAATAATCAGGAAATAGTGATTTCTAAAGCAATTGAGAGTAATGGAAATGTATCGTGGAAAATTGGTGATAAGGTAAACTTAGGTCTTGGCCACCGGATTCCAAATGATCGAGCTTTAGAGGAAACTTTGAATCAAAGTTATTCATTGCAAGTATCATATGAAGATGGAACAATCATAGAAGAATTAATAATAGAAAATGAAAAGACTTTTACGATTGTCGGTGTGATGGAACGGCCAACATGGGAACCATTACAAGCACCTGGATATACAATTTTAACCAATTTAGACGGTTCCCATTTGTCAACAAATGCTACAATTAATGCTTCTGTTATTTGGAACAAAGTGAATAACAAACAAGTAAAGCATGCGAAAGAGTTAGGGACTAAATTCGGCACTAGTGAACCAACATTAAATAAAGGTTTATTACGATATTATGGGATTTTCGGTGATACGATGAAAATGACTTTGTATTCTTTAGTCGCAATCATCATGACCGTCATCATTGTTGGTTCAGTTTCCCTTATTTATAATGCATTTGCCATTTCTGTTTCCGAACGATCACGTTATCTTGGTATGCTAGCAAGTGTTGGTGCCACTCGCGAACAAAAACGTCGCTCGGTATTTTTTGAAGGGGCTGTTATTGGGGCGGTTAGTATTCCACTTGGTCTAATAGCCGGAATTGGCGGAATAGCTGTAACCTTTATTTTCCTGAACAATATGATTGGGGATGCCTTAGGAGTAACGGAAAAACTAGTTGTAGTTGTCACTCCCATGTCAATCATTGTTGCTTGTTTCGTATCAATTTTAACCATTTTTATTTCTACTTACCTACCAGCAAGACGTGCGTCAAAAATTACTGCTATCGATGCCATTAGACAGACAGAAGATATCAAATTAACACGTAAAAAAATAAAAACAAATCGCCTAATTAGAAAACTGTTTGGCATTGAAGCTGAATTTGGCTTAAAAAACTTAAAAAGAAATAAAAAACGCTATCAAATTACTGTTTTTTCACTCGTTATTAGTATTGTTTTATTTTTATCTGTGTCATATTTTACATTCAGTATAAAACAATCAGTTAATCTAACGCAGGATGGACAAAATTATGATATAGAGATATACAAAGGAAATCAAACAAACGAACAATGGGAACGGCTCATCACTAAAGTTAGTGAATTAGATGAAATTACTGAGTTAAGTGTGAGCTATTACGGTAACTATCAAACTAAAGTCGATGGGGAAGATGTCCCTGAATTAGCAAGGGATACGGCTATAATTGAAGATGGTAAAGTAATTAATTCATTATCAATCATCAGTTTAGATGATGAAAGTTTAAAAAAATATGGTGAACAGGCAAATATTGAGATAGATACTTTACTAAATAAACATGTAATTAACGGTATTCTGATTAATGAGGTAACTTATTACAACAAAAATAATAAGTATGTACGTGATAAAGCATTGTTAAAATCAGTTGGTGAATCAATTGACATTTATGGTTTTAATGAAGAAACTTTTGAAACACCTTTTATAGATAAACTAAATATAGCTCATATAACGACAGAGCGACCAGTGGGAGTTCATAAGGCTAATGAAGGGGAAGTAATTTTCATTGTTTCTGAACAAACACTGAAGCAAATAAATGACGGGGAAAATAGTCATGGAAGATTATACTTAACAAGTTCAGACCCACTAAAAACCGATGAAGATATTAATGAAATACATGAGGTTGCAGTAGACATGTTTAACTCCTATATGGCCCGACAGTCAGATCAACAATTGTTATTAATTATCTCTGTTTTCACCTATGGTTTTATTGCTTTAATTACTGCCATTTCAATTGCAAATATTTTTAACACGATTTCTACAAGTATTTCATTACGGAAACGAGAATTTGCTATGCTTAAATCAATCGGGATGACACCAGGTGGCTTTAATAAAATGCTCAACTATGAAAGTATTTTTTATGGAATTAAATCATTACTTTATGGCCTCCCAATCAGTATTGGTATCATGTATTTGATGCATATTGCCTTGGAAAATAGTTTTCTGTTTGATTTTACATTACCGTGGTTTCATATTATTTTCGTCATTGTTGCCATCTTTATGATTGTTGGTTCTGCCATGCTTTACTCTAGTAGTAAAGTGAAAAAGGAAAATATTATTGATACATTAAAACAGGAAAATATTTAAATTGACACTCATCTTGAAGATTATATTCTATATTTAAAGTTTTGAAAATTCGCGCCGTAAATTTATTAGTTTTGTTGAAATTTTGAAACGTAGGTCGCAGGTGTGTTCTAAATTCCAGCATTTTTATCAAATTTTACAACGTGGGTCGCGAGCGCGTCACAAATTTCGGCGTTTTTATCAATTTTTGCAACGCGGGTTGCGAGCGCGTCACAAATTTCGGCGTTTTTATCAATTTTTGCTACGCGGATCGCGAGCGCGTCACAAATTTCGGCGTTTTTATCAAGTTTTGCAACGCGGGTTGCGAGCGCGTCACAAATTTCGGCGTTTTTATCAATTTTTGCAACGCGGATCGCGAGCGCGTCACAAATTTCACTGTTTTTATCAATTTTTGCAACGCGGGTCGCGAGCGCGTCACAAATTTCACTGTTTTTATCAATTTTTGCAACGCGGGATGCGAGCACGTCACAAATTCCAGCGTTTTTATCAATTTTTGCAACGCGGGTTGCGAGCGCGTCACAAATTTTGGTGTTTTTATCAATTTTTGCAACGTGGATCGCGAGCGCGTCACAAGTTTCGGCGTTTTTATCAATTTTTGCAACGCGGGTCGCGAGCGCGTCACAAATTCCGTTGTTTTTCACTTTTTTGCAATGCAAGAACATCCCGCATGTCAAATTTACAATATTTTTAAATTACTATGAAAAAAGGGTTTGAATTTAATTAGCTTATTTAATACGAAAATGAAACATGCCCAATCCTTACGGAAAAGGCATGTTTTCTTATCATCAATATTAAACAAAATTAAAAACTTAAAGGAATAAAAGCCCAATGGCAATTGGGAAAAAGCTGTAGATTAAAATAATGACACAGAATCCCATAATATCTCTAACTCGTAGTCCAGCGATTGCTAATAATGGAAGAGCCCAGAATGGTTGAATCATATTCGTCCAAGCATCTCCCCAAGCAACAGCCATGGCGGTTTTAGCAGTATCGACGCCAATTTCGATACCTGCCGGAATCATAATTGGACCTTGTACTGCCCACTGTCCTCCACCAGAAGGGACGAAAAAGTTGACTAATCCAGCACTTATAAAAGTGAACAGTGGATAGGTAAATTCTGTTGAAATATTAACGAACCATAATGACATTTGATCTGATAAACCCGATTCCACCATCATCCCCATAATTCCTGCGTAGAACGGGAATTGTACAATAATGCCACCAACATTTCTCACCGCATTATTGACACTATGAATAAACCTTCTTGGCGTTCGGTGCAGAAGGATACCAAAAAAGAGCATAATTAAGTTAACGATATTAATATTTAAATCAAAACCGTTTACAGTAAAATGATAGACAATAAAAGCTAAACCTAAAATACCGACGAGAATAGAAATAATTTGACTGTTTTCCAGTCTATCAGACGGTGTTAATTCCTTTCCATCTAATTTCTCTTCTTGAAATTCCTCCTCAAAATTTGTCTCCTTCCAATCCTTTTGCTCTTGGATTTCAAGGCCCTCTCGACTTTTCAATAAAATTCGATTTAAAAATGGCAGTGTAATAAGAAGAACAAAAACAATAAACAAGTTAAAACTGCTGAATAATGTCTCTGAGACAGGTATTGTACCAATTGTATCTTCTAAAAAGTGACCAGGGGTGGCAATTAGTAGTGGAATTGAACCCGAAAATCCACCATGCCATAATAAAAATCCACTATAGGCACTCGCCACTAGTAGACGATAATCAACTGAAGGTACTCGTTTTGCCAATTGTATCGCTAACAAAGCCCCAACAACTAAACCAAACCCGTAATTTAATAATGAAGCAAGTGAAGCAACGATAGTTACGAGAACAATCGCTTGTACAGGCGATTTAGCTAATTTACTTATATTTTCTAAACCTTTTTTGACAATTGGAGTATTAGCTAAAACGTAACCAGTAACAACGATGAGTGACATCTGCATCGCAAATGCAAGTAAATCCCAGAAACCAGTTCCCCAATATTCTACCATTTTAAGTGGCGAACTACCTGTCATAATTAATCCTAAAACAAAGACAACAAGGGTTAAAATAACTGCAAATAAGAAAGCATCAGGTAAGTAACGTTGAACGATACGATCAAAGAAATTAGTGATAGCTCTCATCAATCTTTTCCCCTTTCTTCAATTTTAAAGTAATCGCTTACAAATATTGTGACATATTGTGTAATATATTGCAATAATTCATTAAATTGTTGTATTTTCTTTTCCAATGTTTGTACGCTTGTTTCCATTTTATGTATGAAATTTGTTAATATGCAAAAAAGAAAGTGTAACAAACTCCGATTGTACGAGGGAGTCTATTACACTTTTTTGACCTATATTAAATATTTATCCTTTAGTTTACAACATGATCAAAATCTTGTACTTGATATAAATCATAATAACTGCCACGTTTTGCTAATAATTGTTCATGTGTACCTACTTCGGTAATTTTACCGTGTTCCATCACGACGATACGATCAGCATGTGTAATCGTTGCTAATCTGTGAGCAACGATAAATGTCGTCCGATCAGCGGCTAATTTTTTCATTGCTGTTTGAATGCTATGTTCACTTTCCAAATCTAGGGCGGAAGTTGCCTCATCGAAAATAAGAATAGGTGGATTTTTCAAAAACACCCTTGCAATGGCAATTCGTTGTTGTTGTCCCCCTGAAAGTTTGACGCCACGTTCCCCTACCAATGTATCATATCGATAAGGCAACTCCATAATAAATTCGTGCGCATTTGCAGCCTTAGCAGCGGCTATCACTTCTTCATCAGTGGCAAAAGGATTTCCCATTCTTATATTCATAGCTATAGATTCACTAAATAAAATATTATCTTGCAACACCATGCCAATATTATTTCTTAATGACCGTTGGGTTACATTGCGAATATCGATGCCGTCCACTTTTATCGATCCATCTGTCACATCATAAAATCGTGACATTAGGCTCACCAAAGTTGATTTTCCTCCCCCACTCATACCGACAAGGGCAATCGTTTCACCTTCATCAACTTTTAAACTAACATCGCAAATAACATCGTTTTCTTCCTTATCATACTGAAATGAAATATGATCAAATTCGATTTCACCACGAACTTGTTGTAATGTCATTGCGTCTTCCTTATCATAAACATCATAATCTTCATTCATAAATTCAAAAACACGATCAATCGAAGCAACTGACTGTGTTAGTGCCGTCGATGCATTAATCAGTCTACGTAAAGGGCTATAAACCCGTTCCATATAAGCGACAAATGCCACCATTGTACCGACAGTCAAATTGCCACCAATTACTTGATAGGCAGCATAAGCAATGACAAGCAAAGGAGCCAAATCAGTTATTGTATTCGTCACAGCAAAAGTTTTTGCATTCCATTTTGTATGTTCTATTGCTTTATATAAAAAATGACCATTTCGTTCATCAAACTGATCTTGCTCATATTCCTCCAATGCAAAACTTCTTGTTACTGATATTCCTTGTACCCGTTCATGTAAATGACCTTGTACCTCTGCTAGTGCTTGTGAACGCTCCCGGGTTAATTTTCTTAATCTTGCATAAAAATATTTCACTGCAAACCAAAAGAACGGGAATAATATGATGGCCACAATGGTTAATACAACATCCATTGTTGCCATAATAATGATCGCAATCAATATCGTAATTAAATCGAGCCATACGTTCATTAACCCTGTAATGACAAAGACTTTAGTTTGTTCCACATCATGTATGACCCGGGAAATAATTTCACCCGTTTTTGTATTTGAATAATATTTCAAGCTCAATCGCTGGATATGCTCAAACAATTTATCACGGAGGTCGTATAAAATTTTACTACCAACTAATTGTGCTAAATATTGGCGAACATATTCGATTGGTGGGCGTAATATTAGGAATACTGTAAATGATATCCCCATCAACCAAAATAATTGCGAATATTTTTCTGTAGTTGTTAAATCCCCTTCGATAATCGTATCAATGACATATTTTAAAATTAGGGGAATTAATAATGGTATTGCGAATTTCAGAATACCTATTAAAATTGTCCAAATAATTTGCCATCGATATGGTTTTACAAATTTTAAATATTGCTTAATACTTTCCATAAAAAACTTCCTTTTTCATTTACTATCTACTAATAAGTGCCAGAATGAAATTTATTGATTAGCATATCTATCATACCAATTCGCAACAAAATGTTCATTAAATGGGTTTTGTGAATTATTTATCCATGATTTTAATATGAGAAGTTCCGAATTAACTTTATTTATAATCAGAGATGAATAGTCCATTTGCTGCTTATTTAGGTCAAATTCATCGACATCAACTACTTGGAGACTATGATCTTTATGAACGATGACGTCAATATCATAATCAATATATTGAATTACTCCCTGGTCATACGTAAATGGGGAAATCATATTACAATAAAATGAATAGTCTGATTCAGATTTAAACAATATAACGATATTAAACCAATGATATTTAGAAAAATAAACGATTGCTAAGTCATCTGTTCGCCATTGTTTTTTATTAGGTTCATTCACTATTGTCTTATGATTTGCACCAATTATGACATCCTTATCCGCATGGAGAATGATATTTTCCTTCCATGAGCGATGAAAAGACCCGTCATGTTTAAGGCTTTCGATTTTAACGACTGTGTTTATTTGTGGGTAATTCATTTACATCAAACCTATTCGTTCAATATTTTCCAATCCTACTAACTCATTATAATTGCTATTCATATGAATGGATAATAATTGAACTGAAACCAAAATAGGGCCACTAACTTGACCCCAGTTAACATAGTAAGGTAATCTTCCTTATCACGTGGATCCTTTAATTAAAGCCATCCTTAGGACTCCCGCATATTTTAATCATAAAATATTTTCTATAACAAATACAAAAGAGCCCCCAATAGTGGAAAGCTCTTTCTTCTTTCATTATGTTACATTATTGTTTATTTTGTTGAGACTTCTGATTTTTTTGTTTTACAGATTGTGCATCAGTTTCTTCAGCAAACTCCGTTCCATATTGACCTGGTTTTGCTTGTGCTGCTTGTTGATTTTGTTTTCTTACTTTTTGCACATTTGTACCCGCTTTTGATTGCTTAGGGTTTTTTGGCATGTATATCACCTCCGCACTAATAACTTAACCAACAAATTAAAAGTTATCCATTTTTGATAGGAGGTTTTAATTACCAAGTTATACCTTATTAAATAATATGTTCCATTACCTTTATATGAGCCGTTGAAAAAGGATATTTATCCAATTGTTCTATTGAAACAAATTTTGTCTTTAGATCATCTATATTTTCAACGATACCTTCATAAACATGTAAATGCCAAATCAAATGACTAAATAGATGTTTTATCTCACCCAATTTAGTACCTAAACGAATTCGAACTCCTTTGGATGAAAAAATAGTATGATTTATTAAAATATTCTCCTTCAACACCATTGGAAATTGCCACAGGTTTGCTAGCAATCCTTCATTTGGACGTTGTTCAATGGCAATATTTCCATGTTGGTCTTTGATAATTATTACGTAATAATCAAGCTTTTTTTGTTTCGTTTTTTTCACTCGCACTGGAAGTTGTTCCGTCACATTACGCTGAAAGGCACAACATTGATGTTGCAAAGGACATTCTGTACAAGATGGTTTCCGTGGAGTGCAAATAGTTGCACCAATTTCCATTAGGCCTTGATTAAAAGATGCAGGATCCTCTTCACAAATGATTTCCTTGACGATTTTTTCAATAAACCGATTAGTTTTTTGCTCTAATACATTATCTTCAATACATAAAACACGGGATAAGACGCGCATTACGTTCCCGTCTACAGCCGGAATAGCTTGATTAAAGGCAATGGAGAGTATTGCCCCTTTCGTATATGGGCCGATTCCCGGTAATTCCCCTAATTGAACTTCATCTGCAGGCACTTTACTATCATAAGTTGCCACAATTTCTTTCACGGCCGAATGTAAATTTCTAGCCCTTGAATAATAACCTAATCCTTCCCACATTTTTAATACTTCTTGCTCGTCCGCTTCTGCCAAAACATTAACCGTAGGGAATCTTTTGATAAATTTTTCATAATATGGAATTACTGTATCCACCCTCGTTTGTTGGAGCATTATTTCGGATACCCATATATAATAAGGGTTGTCCGTTTCCCTCCACGGTAAGCTTCGCTTATAGGCTCTATACCATGTAAGAAGGTTTTTTCTAAATAAATATTTGTCAAAAAATTGTAATTGTTTTATCATCATAAAAATTCTCCTTTGTGTTACAATTAAATTAGGTAAGTTTTTATAAAGGAGGTTAATTCCTTACTTATGGATACAGGGACCCATGTCGTTATGGGGGTAGCATTGGGCGGATTGGCAACAATCGATCCTGTCGTTTCCAGTGATCCTACTTTACTTAACGCCGTATTAATAGGAACAGTTGTTGGTTCACAAGCACCAGATTTTGATACTATTTTAAAACTTAAAAATAATGCCATTTACATTCGTCATCACCGTGGTCTTACACATTCGGTCCCAGCGGTTATTTTTTGGGGTATTTTAATTGCTTCGATGATTTATTACTTTGTTCCAACTGTAAATTTTTTGCACTTATGGATGTGGACATTTTTAGCTGTCATTATCCATGTGCTTGTAGATATATTTAATGCCTATGGGACACAGGCTCTTCGGCCATTTTCAAATCGATGGATTGCCCTTGGCTTTATTAATACATTTGACCCATATATTTTCTTCCTTCATATCGGAGGAATTATTGCTTGGTTGCTAGGAGCAAATCCTGGGCATACATTTTTGATTATTTATATAGTCATTTTCATGTATTATGTAAAAAGATATTTTGATAAAAAAGAAATTGTTAATACTGTCTATGAATATTTTCCTACAACAGAAAAGGTTGCTACTTCACCAACGATGAAACAAAATTATTGGCGAATTGCTGTCACTACTAAAGACCGATTTTATGTTGGTACGGTAGAAAATGGACATATTCAACTGATGGATGAATTTGAACGAGTTTCTCTACCAGATACCGAAATTATAAACATCGCTAAGAAGGACAAAAATATATCGGCATTTTTATCATTTTCACCCGTTTACAGATGGCAAGTCGTTGAAAATGAACGATATACAGAGGTCAGATTCGTTGACTTACGATATCGCTCTAAAGGATATTATCCATTCGTTGCTGTCGCTCAATTAAACATTAACAAAAAAGTAATGAATTCATATACTGGTTGGATTTATTCAGAAAGAAAACTACAAAAGAAACTTTTTTTTGGAGATAGTATGACATAGTTTATTGTGAATGTTTTTGATAACTTTTTCATTTAAATGACTCCACTTTGGAAATGTTCGTACTAACAATCCAATTAAATCCAAGTGTATTTAATAGCTAAAACTGGGCTTTCAAATCCCTACTAAACTTAGCATCATTTGATATTGCCAATATATAGTAGGGATTTTTTCTTCTATTAAATTACTGCACTTTCTCACTTAACATGGAAATTGGTAAAGCCTCCTCCACCTCATTCATTTCATTTAATAAATTAATTCGATGGCCCCACGCCATGACCCCATTGATATAATTTATTTTAAACGTATAACCAGGTTCACCATTTAAAGTATGGATATCACCGGGATTGAAATCATCGGGATTGATCATATATGATGCAACGATTTGCATTTTTCTCTCGTAGATTGATACTTTTTGAACCTCTCCTAATTGTTCAGCCGTTTGTAACTTCTCCTTTAAATCCCCTAATTCTTCTCTTAGTTGCTCCACTGTATAATCACTATATCTGAATTTCATTTTTCCATTTGCTCCTTTTTTTGATCACTCATTATTATTAACTCCGTTTGGTAAGTACTAATGATCACGATTTATTTCTAATTCATCTAAATATTTATTAATTAAATCGATGGAAAAACCCCTATCATATAAACCTTTTTTTAATCGCTGGTTAAATTCGTAACCAGTAAATTTCTTTTGCAATTTTCTCGTAAGTTTCTCGGCTTGACTATACATGGCATTTTTTTCGTCGTCAACATCAGCCGTCATATTTAACTGTTGCATCATTTCTTTCGCAATTTCTTGGTCAAATCCTTTTCTAATTACTTTTTGTTGAATTTGTTGTAGTCGTTGATTAAAGGATTTATTGCTCCCTTTTTTCATTTCACTTTTGGCAAATTTTATTACTTTATCGAGTTGGGATTCAAATGTAAAAGTTGTTAATGCTTCCTTAATTAATTTTTGAGGGATCCCTTTTTCCATTAATTCCCTTGCAATCACCCGTGGACCTTTTGAAGTTTGATTTATTCGATCACGAACAAAAATTTGAGCAAATTGGTTGTCGTCAATTAATTTTTCATCTATAAGGCGTTGAATTGTTTCATTAATAAGCAATTCGTCAACCGCTTTTTCTCGTAAATACCTTTCTGTTTCAAATTTTGTACGTATCCGATAACTTAAGTAACGAATGGCTAGCAAATAAGCGTTTCTCGTTGATTCCTCATCGATTATTTGAGCCATATCATCGGTTGTTAATGCTAAACCTTTATGTAAATTGTTTTTTAATAATACATCTTCATCAACACCAAATGCAAATTCATCCTCTATGTAAATATTGTAGCGATGAATTGACTTTTTTTGTCGTTCAATTTTGGTGATTTTTCGCATTTGACTCACTCCTCTCTATATTCTATCATAAAATGTAATCATCAATAAAAGACATCGTTTCGGAAAAATGCTAGTGCAAGTAAATTAAAATTAGGAGGATAAGAATGAATATTTTAATGACAGGTGGTACTGGTTTTATTGGTAAAGCCCTTGTTAAACAATTAGTTTCTGAAGATAATCACCTATTCATCTTAACACGTCATCCAAAAAAATATGCTGATACCCCGAATGTGTCTTATATTAGCTATCAATTTCCCATCAGCCGTTTACCCTTTATTCATGCCATAATTAATTTAGCCGGTGAATCATTATTTGGTTATTGGACTAAAGTAAAAAAGGATAAAATTATTACTAGCCGAGTTGAGGCTACTAGCGCCTTAATTAATATGATGACAAAAATGGAAGAGAAGCCCCATGTTTTTATCTCTGCTTCTGCTATTGGATATTATGGAACTTCGACAGAAAAAGTTATCACGGAGGATACTGTCGAATCGGGAAATGACTTTCTAGCCCATGTTACAACTACATGGGAAAGGACAGCAAGTGGAGCAGTGGATTTTGGAATAAGAACTGTCTATACACGATTTGGATTAGTATTAGATGGAAATGGTGGTTCTTTACCACTGATGGCTTTGCCTGTTCAATATTTTGTCGGGGGTAAAATTGGACGGGGTGACCAATGGATGTCATGGATTCATATTGAAGATTGTGTTCGATTAATCATTCATTGTTTACATAATAAGTCAATGGAAGGACCTGTCAATGTGACTGCTCCAAATCCAATGAGAAACCGGGAATTTATCGAAACATTGGCTAATGTGAAAAAACGTCCATCATTTTTTCCTACCCCGAGTATTTTAATGAAAACAGTCCTTGGGGAAATGAGTATATTAATTACTGAGGGCCAATTTGTTTTACCACAAAAGGCATTGGATAATGAGTTTCAATTTAGGTATGAGTCTTTAGAAGATGCTCTTGGAGCAATTTTTGACTGAAATGATTCTTGCTTTTTTACATGCGTCAATAGCATGGGCTATGGGTAGAACCTTCCTGGCTATCACTTATTCGTGCCCTTCTGACTGCTATATCAATCGAGAAGGTAAGGATTAATGCTTATTCGTGACCTTCTATCTGTAATTTCAATCTAGAAGGTAAGGATTAATGCTTATTCGTGCCCTTCTATCTGCAATTTCAATCGAGAAGGTAAGGATTAATGCTT
>DKGO01000034.1 GCA_002453315.1 Caryophanales bacterium UBA6768
TTTTTCGTTGATCCATATGACCCTTCGGGAAATTCCTCGGGAATGAGCATATCGTGCATTTTGGTGGCATTAGATACATCTGAAAATTCTTTGTTTAGTTTATCATTTTTATTCATATATCCCATAAATTTCATCCTTTTGTCGTCAATTTATGATACGTAATGTTAGTATGAACATAAATTTAAAATAGATGAATATTATTTAAAGGTAAATTTAGTCATATATTGTGCTTCGAATATAACCACCAAATTCCTTTTCAATTTGCTTTCCTAAAGTGAAGATAGATTCTTCATTATGATTTTTACTCATTATTTGGATGCCAATAGGTAAATGATTGGCATTAAAACCGATGGGGATCGTAAGGGAAGGTAATCCCCAAACGTTCGCATAGGCAATATATGGCATGTATTGTTTATAAGTTTTATTAATGGCGAATATTTCTTTGTATAAATTACCGTGAAGTGGTGCACTGTCATAATATACCGGAAAAATGAGTAACTTATTTTTTAAATAACGATCTAAAATAATGTCACCATCTGTAATAATAGAATTAATTTCGTTTTTTCTTTTTTGTGAAGGTTTAAATAAACTAGCCCCAATCAATGCCCAGGTTAAATAATTATGTGTGTTCGTCTTACCTGTCATTTTTTCACTAATATATTGCCTCCATAAATTAACTCTGTCCGTGTTAAAGGCCAATTCCTTTATTTCTTTTCCACCATCGATAGACATGATTTCCTGCCACAATTGGGCACTTTCATTAAAATATGGTGGAATTGATTCCGTTGTATTGTAATTTTCTTTAATGAATTGATAAACGGTAGTTAATTTTTCAGCTGTTTCCTCTGATAGGGGGTAACCATTGTCATTGGGTAATATTTCGATGTTCATTTTTTCAAACAATGTTTTACTATTATCGTGCGAATTTTTTGTTAAGTTATAGATCAGTTGTACGTCATTTACTGATTTTCCAATAGGGCCAATACTAGACATTCTTGATTTTAATGCAATGTTATCAGCAGGAATATGGCCCTCAGATGATACTTGCCCCATACCAGGCTTAAAACCGATAACACCGTTAAAATGGCTTGGAAAACGAATAGAACCACCGATGTCAGAACTCATGCCCATTGGAGTCCCTCCAACCGCAATAAGGGCTCCTTCTCCTCCACTTGATCCACCAGCTGTTCGGGTTTTATCCCAGGCATTATTCGTTCGGCCATATAATTTATTATCTGTTTCATGACAGAAACATAATGTCGGTGTATTTGTTTTACATAATATGATAGCCCCGGCAGCTTTTAATTTGTCAACAACAACTGCATCTTTATTCATGATGATGTCTTTTCGATGATGAACTCCGCCAGTTGTTTTCATTCCTTTTATGTGAAAAGATTCTTTTATGCTAATAGGTACGCCAAATAAAGGTTGTTTGGAAAAATCGATATCATCAATTTGTTGATCCTTTATTCTCGCTTCTTCCAAAGCCTCGCTAAATCTTGTTTCTACAACGGCATTTAATTGTTTATTTATTGTTTTTATATGTTCTATATGTGTCGCCGTTATTTCTTCAATGGATAATGTCTTTTCACGAATTAATTTAGCAATTTCTGTACCATCCAAATGCAGTAAATCAAATTTCGTTGATACGATTTCATTTGTCATGGAAAAATCACCCTTTCAATAAATAAAGACATACTATAAGTATAACAGTTTACAGATTTATAAGCGAGAAAGCCCATTCCTTCAAGTGTAGGATGAAAGCGTATATATACAAATATTTAAATTCCTTTTGCTAGAAAAATTCCAAGCGAATAGGTGTTTGATATAATTAACCTACAAATAATTGTTCCTCAAAGGGGAGCTCTGTGGAAATATGTCAATTATTTCCCTGAAATTGGAGTTGTTGAACCCAACGAAAATTAAAACAAGCAATGTATGAAGGAATGACTAAAATAAATACGGAGTTCTCCAATTAGCTGTTGGGTTTAACTAGTTTATCAAAATTGACTGCTAAGATTTTTAAAGATTTTTCCGATGAAAGGTTTCCTTCAGAAATATGATAATACAACAGGATGGGGTGATGACACACCCCCTTAACCTAGGCCTTGTTTGAAACAGACATGGATTGAAAACGTTACAGGACCTGAGAATCCCACTATGAGAAACGTAGCATGTGGTTATAGCCATGGGAGTGTCAAGTATCATTAGACTAATCATGTACTAACCTTAGGAGAATGAAGTGTGGTATAATTAAGACGAGAAGTGAGGGATTTACAGATGTATTTTGTCAATCGAAGTGATATCGAAAAAATAATTACATATATAGATAAAATATTGAATCAAACAAATATAAATGACTCTTTTTCTAACTTGACAGAACAATTAAGTCTTGAACGATTTGCACATGTGTTGATTGAATCAATATTAGATGTGGGTAATTTAATGATTGATGGATTTATTATGCGTGATCCAGGTAGTTATCATGACATTATTGATATATTAGTTGATGAACGTGTTATTCCAAAGGCCGACGAAATGGCTTATAAGCAGTTGATTGATTTAAGACAACAGCTTGTCAAAAATTATACATCTATTGATCACTTGCATATATATAAGGTATTTAATGCACATAAACAGACATTTAGTCAATTTAGTACACATATTAGATCATATTTAACGAATGAACTAGGTTCTGCACATACTTTTTCAAATGAATAATAGGGGTGTTAGCAATGACTAAATTCATGACCACTAAGGAAAAGGTTTTACAGCAATTAAAAAGGTCTAAAACTGTTGACAGCACAATTAAGGAAATTATGGTGGCTTTCACAATCTCAGAAACCGCTGTTAGGAAACATTTACAAGAGTTAATCAGTAATGGATTTGTTAAGGAGAGAATTGTGAAGCAAGAAATTGGACGACCATACCATTTATATTCCTTGACTCAAAAAGGCCATGCAACATTTCCAAGTCAAAGAGATGAGTTACCCGTAGATTTACTACTAGATTTAGAAGAGGTCGGGGGAAAAGAAGTAGTGAATGAATTACTTCTAAAACGTAAAGAACGAGAAGAAAAAGAATTAATTAGTTCCCTAGAAAATGTTAATTTTGATGAGAAAGTGAGTAAACTTACAAAATTACAAAACGAAAAAGGCTATATGATGGAATATAAGCAATTAGCCGAAGGGAATTATGAAATCATTAATTATAATTGCCCGATATACAATTTAGCCTCTTCCTATAGACAAGTTTGTAACAATGAAAATGGCATGATTAAAAAAATTTTTAAAACGGGAGAGGTTGTCGCACATTCATGTATTGTTTCGGGAGACAATTACTGTGGTTGGATAATTTCGAAACATCAAAACGAAAAGGAGATTATTTAAAAAAGTTCAAACAGTAACGTTTGAACTTCTATCCTTATAGTGATCATGTATCTAAAAAATCGTCGCCAGCATGAGAGTGGGCAAGACGGCTAGAGGCGGCAGCAGCGATAGCACCAACAATGTCATCTAAAAAAGTATGTACTTCACCACTTTCATGACTATTTAGTTTCTTTAAAATACCTGGTTTAAATTTATCTACAAAACCAAAACTCGTTAAGCCGATTGATCCATAAACATTGACGATTGATAAGGCGATAACTTCATCTATCCCGTACAAACCTTCATCACGATAAATAATATTTTGAAGTGGTTCTTGTAATTTATTTTGTTCAGAAAGAATATCTAACTGAATGCCTGTAAGTATTGCGTGCTGGACTTCACGTTTTCTCAGAACACTATTAATATTCTCGATACAAACATCAAGTGATAAATCATCAAAGTATTCTGCTTGTAAATAATAAACAATTTCTGCAATGTCTTTAATCATGACGCCACGTTCTTTTAGCAAATTTCTTGCGATTTTTTCTAGTTCACTTCGTTTTTCAAGCATAATCATAGCCCCACTTTCTCATATTATAAAAATTGTATCAATACTCATTTAAAAAGATAAAGATGATATGGATATTATAACAAAGAGCCGTTAAAGAACATAATGCTATTAATCATCAAATAATGTTTCATAAATCGTGAATCAAATTTAGAAAGGTGATAAATTTGTACAAACCGACTATTTACATTACTAGAAAAATTCCTAATCATTTACTAGAACCTTATAAAAATCAGTTCAATTTTCAAATGTGGCATGAAGAAACTGTTCCTGTTCCAAACGATGTATTATATCAGGAAGCAAAAAAGGCAGATGGGTTGTTATGTTTATTAACTGAACAAATTGATGAAAAGTTTATTAATGAGGCATCCCATTTAAAAATCATTGCCAACATGGCTGTTGGTTATGATAATATCAATGTTGCTTATGCAAATGACAAACAAATCATTGTCACCAACACCCCAGACGTTTTAACTGAAACAACAGCAGATCTAACATTTTCATTGTTGATGGCAACGGCAAGAAGAATTGTCGAAGCGACAGATAGTATTCGAAATAACGAATGGGGAGATTGGTCACCGTTTATGTTAGCCGGGACAGATATATATGAAAAAACCCTTGGTATTGTTGGTATGGGCCGTATAGGGGAGGCTGTCGTTAGGCGTGCAAATGGTTTTAACATGAACACTTTATATGTTAACCGTAATAGAAAATATGATATTGAAAATGAGTTAGGTGTTGCATATCGATCATTTGACGATCTACTAAATGAGGCCGATTTTGTCGTGTCATTAGTTCCATTATCAAATGAAACGGAAAATCTTTTTAATCGCTCGACTTTCCAAAAAATGAAATCGTCTGCTATTTTTATTAACGTTTCCCGTGGAGGTGTTGTGGATGAAGGGGCATTATATGAGGCCCTAGTAGCAAATGAAATTGCAGCAGCTGGTTTAGATGTATTTAAACATGAACCGATTAACAACAGACATCCACTTGTTTCTTTAAAAAATACTGTCCTATTGCCACATATTGGGTCTGCTAGTATAGCAACGAGGGAAAAGATGATTACGCTTTGTTTGGAAAATATTGCAGAAGTTTTCGCCGGAAGATCACCAAAGACACCTGTTATTAAACAATAAAAACGGCAGACATATTTGTCTGCCATTTAATTTTTCTATATTAAAAAACTTGCTCGATTTCAGTGACACCAGGGACTTCTGTAGTAAGTGCTCTTTCAATACCAGCCTTTAAAGTGATCGCGGAACTTGGGCAATTTCCACAAGCCCCCATTAAACGAAGTAAGACGACGCCATCTTCATCAACATCAATTAGTTCAACATCGCCACCATCCCGAAGAAGAAATGGACGTAATTTATTTAACACTTCCTGCACTTGTTCCTTCATAAACTAGCTTCCCCTTTCTAAAATCTTCACAAAAAATAAGCTTATCAATTAATAATATAAATATTGTTACTATTATTTTATCCTGTTTATCATCGTTTGTAAAATGTTTAAATTTCTTCTAGGCGATTTAGTTTAGAATATATGCTTGCTTTGGTAAACTTAAACTAAGGCATTTGATTATGATAGGGAGGCTATGTTGAGTGGCTAATAAAGGTATGACAATTACAATTTATGGTAGAGATCAAATATGTGCGAGTTGTGTAGGGGCACCTGGTTCGAGAGATACGTATGAATGGTTACAGGCTGCCATTAATCGGAAATATGATGCTGAGTATATTACTTATAAATATGTAGACATGGATGAACAAGGACATAATGATAAGGAACAATTGATGATTGAACAAATGGAAGCAGAAGATATGTTTTATCCACTCGTTATGATGGATGATGATATCGTTGCTGAAGGTATTCCTTATTTAAAGAAAATTTTTAAAGAAGTGGATGAACGGGGGGTACCACTAAAGTAAAATGCAATTTTTTCAGCATCGATAGGAAAGATGGTTTGTTCACAATTGGGCATTTTCGGCTTCATACTTAATGTTTAGAAAAAAAAGCTAGCCTATAAATTTTTCATAAATAGTTAACAAAGGGATCATTTTTTTGTTATAATAAAAATAGAGTCCAATTAATTATTTGTTGATAAGCGACAATCCATTTATCAACTTTATAAAAATAAGATGGGGAGGTAATAGGATGGTAATTGACATTACTGATAATGCTCGACAACAAATAGAAGAAATGAAAAAGGCCGAGTCTGACGATTCACGATTACGCTTTGGTGTAAAAGGTGGCGGCTGTAGTGGTTTGTCCTACTCTCTAAGCTTTGATAATGAAATAAATGACGAACTAGATTTTGTTGATACAATTAATGGCATCCCTGTTGTCATTTTTAAACAAGATATACCTATCATTGAAAATACTGTCATTGACTTTAAACAAAATATGATGGGTGGGGGATTTAGTATTAATAATCCAAATGCCATCATATCTTGTGGGTGTGGCTCATCTTTTCGTACGAAGGACAAAGTGGGAAGCCCAGGGGATTGCTAGTAATTAGATCTTACTTAATAGGCTAACTACTTGTGAAATAATGTAAATATAAAATGCCGTATTCAAGGGTTTAACTCTTGATCCGGCATTTTCATTTTGTAAGAAAAAAGTTAAAACATACTTGTAGAGTGTCTAGGTTGAATTCTAGCTTTAGGATCCATATATTGCATGGCATTGTTCACGGCCGTCGGTCCTTCTCCAAAGCCAGTTGCAATCAAATTTACTTTCCCATCAAACGTGTTAATATCTCCAACAGCGTAAATACCTGGTATGTTTGTTTCCATTTTAGAATTGACAACAATACTATTACGATTAATGTCTAATCCCCAATTAGCTATAGGACCTAATCGAGAAATAAATCCATAATTACAAATGATTGAGTCAATGTCAAGCTTCATCATTTTATCGCCACGAGTTTCTTGTAAAATAATCGTTTCTATTTTTTCATCCGCTTCGATATCGGTAGCAACAAATGGTGTAATTAGCTCTATGGACGAGTTTTTTAACAATTCCGTACTATGCTCGTGGGCACGAAATTCATTACGACGGTGGATTAATGTTACCCTTTTTGCAATGGATTCAAGCATCAACGCCCAATCTACGGCAGAATCACCACCACCTAAAATTGCTACATGTTCATCCTTAAAACGATTCATATCTTTTACATAGTAAAATAGATTTTTATTTTCATATTGCTCAGACTGATTTAAATTAAGTCTTCGTGGTTCAAAGGCACCGTTACCCGCCGTAATAATAATTACTCTTGAATAGTGAATATCACCCGTATGTGATGTTAATTTAAATATATCATTTTCCATTTTTTCTACAGTTTCTATCGACTGGCTTAGTACAGTGTTGGCATCAAATATTTGTAATTGCTTTTCTAAATTATTAATAAGTTCTTGGGCGCGAATTTTTGGAAAACCTGCCACATCATATATATATTTCTCAGGATATAATGCACTTAATTGACCACCAATATGGGGTAAACTTTCAATCAGCTTAACACTAGCTTGTCGCATTCCACCGTAGAAGGCTGTGAATAAACCAGCTGGCCCTGCCCCAATGACTGTTATATCGTATATTTTGTCGTTCATTAGCTTGCCTCCCTATATACGGAACATTGTACACCATTCCCATCTTAACATAAATTGTTTTGCATACGGAATAATCAGACTTTATATCAATATCGTTCATTGTTTGTTCATAAAGGGGAATTAATTGGGGGTAAAAAGAACATCTCTTTGCAATTTAGTAAGACTAAATATAAAATATAAGTGGAATTGAAAGGAGAAAATAAATTGATTCAGCTAGTTGTATCACTGATCTTATACTTTGTTATTTTTTTTGGAATTGCATTTATTTTAAATATGTTGTTAAGGACTACATGGTTAATGGCTTTCTTTTATCCTATTATTGTCATTTTAATTGTAGGAAAGGGTTCCATCATTGATTATTTTGTTAAACCTATCCAAACGGCTCAGAACACTTATCATGACTTTTTGGCGATTACCTTTGTGGATGGGATTATTTTAGCCTCTGGTTTATTTGGTACTATCGTTTGTGGATTTGTCATTAAGTATTTACGTAAAAGTGGCTATCAGATGTTTTAGTACATAAAAAGTGTGAAAATGAATAGAATACACCTCGATTGGTTAAAATGATTTGCCAAGAGGTGTTTTTTACATGTTTATCAAAAAATTGATTTATCATTTTATGTTTACTGTTTTATTTATCGGGGCGGTATATTCAACTTGGAGTTCAATTACTAATTTAACATTACAAGATTTAAAAGATAGTTTCGCAAGTGAAGTGGTGGGAGTGAATGAAATGCCTTCCTTCCAGAATCCCCCTGAAAGGGAGCAAGTGTTGAAACACGCCATCAAACGTGAACAAAAAGTGTCTGAAAACTCTAAAACTATTGATATCATGGAAGATTTACAACAATTTGAAAGAAAAAAAGTGATAGCCACAGGGTATACGGCTGGTATAGAATCAACTGGGAAAACAAAGGACCATCCTCAATATGGTGTAACATATTCAGGTGTACCAGTGCAAAGAGATGTCTATTCAACAATTGCTGCAGATTTAGATGTCTTTCCCCTTGGGACAGTATTATATATTCCAAATTATGGCTTTGGAGTGGTTGCCGATATAGGTGGTGCTATTAAAGGAAATAAAATTGATTTATATTTTCATACTGTTGAAGACGTTTATCGTGAGTGGGGGAGACAAGAGGTTGAAGTTTTTGTAATAAAACGTGGGGACGGTACGTTAACTAATTCGGATTTAGAAAAATTAAATCAATCAGATACTTTACAAGTTTTTCAATTCGATGAAAATAAGCCTTCTTAAAAAGTAAGAAGGCTTTTTACGTCGCAATAGTCTAAAAAAAATAGCTCAAAATAAAAGCGATTCCGATACCGGTAAATGATCCAACAAACACTTCAATAGGTTTATGACCTAGTAATGTTTTTAACTCAGCAATTTTTTCATATTCCTCTTTTTGACTCCAGTCGCTTGCCTCTTCAATTATTTTTTTAAAGTCGCTTACTAACTGGTTTAAAATAACCGCATGTTCACCAGCCTCACGACGAATTCCAGTGGCATCAAACATAATAATAATACTGAAAACAAAGGAAACAGCAAAAATCGGGGAATTAACCCCTTCTGTTAATCCAATAGCCGTTGTCAGAGCAGATACCGCAGCCGAATGACTGCTAGGCATACTGCCAGTTCCAAAAACAAGGCCGGGTGCAAACTCCCTAGCAAAAATCAGATGAATTGGCACCTTAACGACTTGGGCGAATCCAATCGCGGCTAATGCTGCAATTAAAGGGAAATTAAAGAAAAATGCATCCATACTATATTACCGATCCTCTCTGGTGATATCCCAAGTATATCACGGGATAGATTGTCTCCACAACATTGAATGGCTAGAGGTTTATGACATTAGGAAATAGCGGTTTCTAAGGCTAGCTGCATCATATCGTGAAAAGATGTTTGACGTTCTTCAGACGTTGTTTGCTCTCCTGTCAAGACATGGTCAGATACTGTTAAAATCGCCAATGCTTCACGTTTAAACTTGGCTGCTAAAGTATATAATGCAGTCGTCTCCATCTCAACGGCAAGTATACGATAAGATGATAAAAGTTCATTAAATGCCTTTGCATTGTCACGATAAAAAATATCGCTTGTAAAGACATTACCGACATGGGTTGTGAAATCCCGTGAATGTGCAATGTCAAATGCATTTTTTAAAAGCTGAAAATCAGCTAATGGTGCATAGTCCACGGCACCAAATGTGAGACGGTTTACTTGGGAATCAGTCGTTGCCCCTTGAGCTAAAATAATATCCCGAAGATTAATATTTTCTTGCATGGCGCCACAAGTACCAACACGAATCAATCGTTTCACATCATAATCTTGAATCAGTTCATTTACATAAATAGAAATCGATGGGACTCCCATACCACTGCCTTGAACAGAAATCCGATTCCCTTTATAAATTCCTGTATAACCTAGCATCCCACGAACATTATTGTATTGAATTACTTTGTCCAAATAAGTTTCTGCAATATATTTAGCCCGTAATGGGTCGCCAGGTAATAATATGGTTTCAGCAATATCTCCTTTATATGCTCCGATATGTACACTCATTATTTTTGCTCCTTAAACAACTTTTCATAAAAATGTTCTTCTAAATCAGCAATTTTTTGTAAGGATAAAAGATTAAATGGTGTATCTTCACTTTTTAAGTTATTTTTGATTTGTTCTACGGCTGTTTTCAACGATGTTGTATAGTCAGGAATTTCCCCTTCGTATAATTGAGTATTTCGCTTCGTTGCATTCATTTTTTCCTGAAAAGCGAGGGCCTTCCTTTCATGGAACGCCACTCCCTCTATTTGTCCACGATTATGTAGGTCACCTTGTGTAGGATGAATTAAAACGGCTAATACTTTTACGAGAAAAAAATTACGTCGATCTTCTAACACTTTACCAACATAAGTACCAGAATTATACCTTGCCTCGACAATATCTCCTACTTTTATATCCCTCATTTCCTATTCCTCCCCGTTTAAAATAATGTATATTGTGTATTGTTAGAATGTAGTCCAAAGAAATAGTCCCATCTATTGTATCACTTAGTTTACCATTTTCTAAATGATTAACGTTTTAAATGAAAAGACGCTGTATAGCTTCGAGCCACAAAGTATGAGTAATTATTATAGCTTTTAAAAAAGTAATAATTTAGCAAAAGATTGTGGCGAAATTTTTACAATTGTATGAATCTAAATGTGATTTGTTTTTTTTCATAAAAACGTTTGTTATAATGCGATTAAAGGAAGTGATAACTAGTGTTTATGATATTGATGGGATTTTTATATTTTCCTGAAGATAAAACAGAATATATCCCGGCTTTTATTATGCTTGTTGTGTTTATGGTTGGGGCAACTGCAACAATGTATTTGTTTTATAAGAAATCGAAAAAAGATGAACAATACTTTGATGAAAAATTTAATATGACAGATGAAAACAACAACCATTTTCAACAAGAAAATATTGAAAAAAAATAATCATGCCTTTATAGATTAAAAAAGCATTTAACGATGCTTTTTTTATTTGGGAAATATGTATGATAGTTTGCCGAAAGTTGCACATAATATACCAAATATGTCTCAATAAAAAGAGGTTTAAAGGCATGAGATTGACGAATATTATTATGATACTAATATTTCTTACTAGTTGTCATTGGCTTGAAAAGCCGGAGACTGTAAGGGAGGTACAAATGTATCATTCGAATGGTGATTTATTAGGGACAATCACGTTAATGGAACAATCAGAAGGTGTAAAATTAAAACTAAAGTTAAAAGGATTAACCCCAGGCTGGCATGGAATTCATATTCACGATAAAGGAAAATGTGAAGCACCAGATTTTAAAAGTGCCAAAAATCATTTTAATCCAGAGGATAAAAAGCATGGCCTAATGAATCCAAAGGGTCCACATTTGGGTGATTTACCAAATGTAGAGGCAGACCCGTTGGGAGAAATCTCCGAAGAAATAATTGCTAAGGGTGTTACTTTGTTGGAAGGAAAATCATCCTTAACTAAAAAAGATGGTACTGCAATAATTATTAATGACGAAAAAGATGATGGCATTACACAAATAAGTGGTGATTCCGGTAATCGAATTGCATGTGGTGTGATTAAAGGTGAGACATAAGGATTGGTGCGGCAATATAAGTTACCGTAGCGGATTAAAAATGTCTATGATTTTCTTGCCTTTGGTGAATTGTTTAAGTGCGATTTGGAAATTTCTGAACTAATGAAACTGGGAATAAAATGAAGGCACTGCAAATTGCAGTGCCGATTGAAAGTTTATCATAGCATTATGCCCCTAGTTATCCTTTGTTCCCGAATATCCGTTGACGGTAATGCCAATACTGTTATCACATTTGATGTATGGCCGAAACAATTTGGCTCATTGCTTTCTTGACGATATTTGTTGGACAAGCGATGTTCATCCGCATAAATTGACTCCCATCTTTTCCATAGGCGATACCACGATTTAAACCGACTTTAGCCTTTTCTACCATGAATTGTTGAAGTTGATCATCATTCATGTTTAGGTTTCGACAATCCAGCCATAATAAATATGTACCTTCTGATGCAACAATAGAGATTTTTTCTTTGATTTCCTTGTCAATAGTCTGCTCAACAAGTAGTTTGTTTTTAGAAATGACCTCCAATAATTCACTTAACCATTGTTCCCCATGTTGATAAGCTACTTCCATTGCAATCTGTCCCATTGTATTTAGCATTCCCGCGCCAGCATTTGCAAGGGAATTTTGGATTTTAAGTTGTTTCCCTTTATCTCGGGAAATGATAAAAGAAGCCTGCAAACCAGCTAAATTAAATGTCTTAGTGGGTGACATAAAAGTAATGGTTTTTTCGGCAATATCATCTGATAACGATGCAATTGGAATATGCTTGTTGTCCTTAAAAACTAAATCAGCATGGATTTCATCTGAAAAAATGAAAACATTATATTTTACACAGAGCTCACCGATTTTCATTAATTCTGACCTACTCCATACACGCCCAACTGGATTATGGGGTGAACACATGATAAACGCTTTAACACCTTGTTGTAATTGTTTTTCAAAAAGATCATAGTCAATTGAATACGTTCCATTCTTGTATAGTAAAGGATTTTCAACAATTTTTCTATCACCATTGTTAATCAAATTAAAAAAAGGTGTGTAGACAGGTGTTTGAATTAAAATCTTATCATCTTTTTTTGTTAATGTTTGAATAGCAGTATGTATACCCATGATGACGTTTGGGCTAAAAGTTAGCCATTGATGATCAATTTTCCATTGGTGTCTTTTCTGAAGCCAATTTTGGACAATGTTTTTCGTATGTTCATTCACCATCGTATACCCATATATTCCATGCCGGGCTCTTTCAATAATTGCTTCATTTACTGCATTCGGTGCTTTAAAGTCCATATCAGCAATCCAAAGTGGCAGAACATCTTCTTTTTTGAAGACTGTTGATAAATTATCCCATTTAACAGAATTAGTTCCTTTTCTATTATAAATTTGTTGGAATCCCATTTAATTTCCTCCCTTACTTTTATTTACTTTAGATAAATTTTACAAAAAAAAGAGCAAAGCGTTTTTTCGCTTTGCCTACAGGGGGAATACGAGAAAGTCTTACAATCTCTATTATACCCCTATTTTTAATAAATAAACGAAAAAACATGTAATTTTCGAAAAGATGAATCTTTATACATGGATAAATTTCCTAAAGTGGAAATTTATAATTCTTTATCACTAAAACTTTCCTAATAGTTGGAACATATTTTTTTTATATGCCTCTACCCCAGGTTGATTAAATGGGTTGACGCCAAGTAAATATCCGCTCATAGCACAAGATATTTCAAAGAAATAGACGCTATATCCAAACGAAAAGGCTTCAATTTTAGGGATGTTAATGATAATATTTGGCACGTTTCCATCTTGATGTGCCTTCACAGCAGCGTGTAATATTGTATGATTAACTTCATTGACTGATTTTCCGACTAAATAATTTAGCTGATCATCATTAGTAACATCCTCTTTTATTACGATATCCTTAGAAGGGTGTTCAATATTTAATATTGTTTGAAAAAGATGACGCTCACCTTCTTGGATATATTGTCCAAGTGAATGTAAATCGGTAGAAAAAGTCGCTATTGTAGGAAATATTCCTTTCCCGTCTTTTCCTTCACTTTCTCCAAACAATTGCTTCCACCATTCTTGGAAATAGTGAAATTGTGGTTCATAACTTACGAGTATTTCAATTATTTTTTTATTTTCATAAAATAAGTTTCTCAAAACAGCGTAATGATATGCTGGATTTTTATGAATAGATGCGGTTTTTAATTCACTCATGGCTCGATTAGCACCTTGCATGATTTGGTCGATATTAATGCCACTTACGGCAATCGGTAAAAGGCCAACTGCCGTTAGAACAGAATACCTACCCCCGATATTATCGGGAATAGTAAACGTTGTGTATTTTTCTTTGTCAGCCATTTCTTTTAGTGTACCCTTCACCTTATCTGTCGTAACAAGAATCCTTTTTCTTGCTTCATTTTTGCCATATTTTTTTTCTAAAAATTGTTTAAAAATTCGGAATGTAATGGCTGGTTCGGTAGTTGTACCACTCTTTGAAATAATATTGATTGAAACATCTTTTTCTGCAATTGCTTTGAGTAAACTATTTATATAGGTACCACTCATATGGTGACCGACAAAAATAACTTCGGGATTATTATTCTCGGGTAATAGATGGTGAAAAGGGTGAGTGAGCATGTCAATCGCTGCGCGTGACCCTAAATATGAGCCACCAATTCCAATAACAATGAAAATATCACTTTGATTTTGAATTTTTTCAGCAGCTTGTTTTATACGTGAAAATTCATTAATGTCATAAGTTTGTGGTAATTGTAGCCAACCTAAATATTGATTGCCAAGCCCAGTTCCATTGTGTAGTTGATTGTGGGCATTATTTACATCCGTTTGGTAAGCTTGTATCATATCATCGTCTATAATTGGTTTTGTAAATTCATTATTTAAAGATAAATAAGTCACAACTTCCTCCCCCCGAGATCCCTATTAATATTAATTTATGTGTTTATCATTTGTTAAGGTTTGTAAAATATCTTCATACACTGCTTGCCAAGTAATGGCATCGGTTTTAAACGTATGGCCTGTTTTCTCAATATAATTTTTCCATGCTGATTCATATTCTGGTGAATCCTTTTCTGGAACCCCCTGCTTTAATTCATTGACAAACTCTTCAACCTCGGGTGCCATTGGTCCCCATTTAGCTACTTCATTTCCTTCCTCATCAATAAAAATAAAAATGGGAATATAGCGTTTATTATTTGTTAAATATTGATCCATTAATTCAAGATGCTCGTCTCGTCTGAGGAAACGGATGGGAATATTCGATTTTTCAAGCATTTTTAATAAAATCGCTATATCCATCATACAATGACCGCACCAAACTTCGGCTAGTGCAATGACTCGTAAATGAGATTTTTCTTGGAGTTTTTTAATATCTATTTCTGGTACTTTAAATTGATTGTAAATGGCATAAAACCCTTCACGATGCTTGTCTAAATCTTTCGTGTATTCTTCCGTTGTAATGCCCTTTTCATACCATTCATTTAAACTCATTAATCTCTCTCCCTTTATTATATTACTTACAGTTTACAAAACTTTGGGTGAAAGGTTAAATAAATGTTCTTGAAAATCGGTACATATTATTAAAAATCAAATAAAATTCTAAAACTATCGACAAAATTAGAAATTAAGCGTATAACTTGTGAAAAAAAGATAAGTATTCCTTGATAAGTTTAAATTATCCCCCTCTGCGACCTTTATCCTATTTGTTTTTTCTAGGGCAACTAGTTTCCCAACAGTTGCCCAAATTCAAACAAAAGTATTATAAAACAAACAAAAATAAACAAATGACAAAATATAAAAAGCTTATCTATTGCCTTTCTAGTACGTTTTAGATAAGATATAGGTACAATAACATATCGATTCCATTTTCGGGGCAGGGTGTAATTCCCGACCGACGGTAAATAGTTTATATAACTTAAGCCCGTGACCTACTACATATGTAGTGGCTGATCTGGTGTAATTCCAGAGCCGACAGTTAAAGTCTGGATGGGAGAAGATGAAGCTAAAAGTACAATCTTATGTGCTTATTTAATGATAACTACGCCCCTAGAACATTCGTTTTAGGGGCTTTATGATTAAATGAAATAGCTTATTCCTTCATCATGCACATGGATCGATATGAAGATGAAGGAGGAGTTATGATGAAGAAAAAGTCATCAAATCGTTTAGTTAGAATGATCGTTATTTCGTTGCTTGCTGCATTGTCCATTGTCTTGTTTTTTATTAGTTTTCCGTTGCCGATGCTACCACCATATTTAAAGGTAGACTTCAGTGATGTACCTGCACTAATTGCCGGGATTATCTTTTCGCCGCTAGCTGGAATTATTGTCATCGGATTAAAAAATATCATTTATTTAATTGCAACGGGTGTGACGGATCCAGTCGGAATTTTGGCCAATTTTATTGCGGGCTCTGTCTTTATTTTTCCAGTAGCATACTTGTATCATCGTCATAAGAAAATGAAAAGTGTCATTTATGGTTTAATTATTGGAACAGTTGCCATGACGATAATTATGAGTATTTTAAATTACTTTTTCATTTTACCAGCCTATGCATTATTAATTAATTTGGAAATGACACCAACGATAAAATTAGTAACAGTAGTGACAGGAATTATACCGTTTAATATCATCAAAGGAATTATTGTTGGATTATTATTCAGTTTATTATTTATAAAATTGAAGCAATGGATTGAACAAAAAAATATTCAAATGGCTGGTTAGTTTTTACGATAAAAGAACCGTAAGCCATAAAATAATAAAACCGTATGGAATCAATGTCAAGACTGGTCCATACGGTTTTAAGTAGATTTTCCCCTAATTACCATATTCTAAGTTCTATTGGGAATAGTAAATTGGTATGAATGATCATTTTTAAATTTGCCACTATGATATGTTCTTTCAGTAAAAGTTACTTCATTATCGTGGGAAACAAGAATAACGGTAGTTGATCTTGTACCATAGTTTTTGGATTGGATAAAGATTGGTGAGAGCACTTTCTCCAAAGCTAATCCTACCCCAGTATTTGGTAGTTGATCCTCTTTAGCTAAAGTTCGATCATCCATAATGGATAGAAGTATTTTTGGATCAAGTTGTGTAGCACTATTGATATACTGAAGCAATTTATTCTTCAATCTTACCGTCTTCGGCCATTCCGTATTTAAAAAAGCATTACTAAGCATGTGTGTACCTTGATTAATTGGGGTTATTTGTTGTTGACGATTATTATAGTAATATAATTCATTAATGGAACCGACAATAACATTAAATCCATTGTATTGATTTTTCTTATTATTAATTTCTTTCAAATAGTCAACAGGCGATTGATGACCTTTTAAAAATGAAGTAACGATATTTCCACGGGAAATCTTCCCTTCAGATTGAAGGGGAATTTCCCGATAATTCGTTAATGCAGCGAAACGGCCTGAAGTTGTGATTCCTAACCACGTCCCCATCTGTTCTAAATCACGGCCACCTAATAAATAAGGGGAGTCTTCCCAAAAGTGAGCCGCTTTGGTTGGTCGTTTATAAGCCTCATCCCGATTTGCCACAAAGATAAATTTATATGTTTGGTGGTTATTTAAATTAAAGCCTAGTAAGCACATTGTTATTCCACCTTTTAAACTTTTATAAATCTAGTAATTAGTTGTCGGCTTTTCTTTTATTAACGACACCTAATGTACATCGTGAAATACAGACTAAACGTTCATTTTCATCTGTTATGTGAATTTCCCACACCATCGTTGTACGTCCGATGTGGATTGGTTTAGCTGTCGCCTTGACGACCCCCTTTTGTTTACTCCTTAAATGGTTTGCATTTATTTCTACGCCAAATACAGCTTGATTTTCTTGATCAATATTTAAAAATCCACCAATGCTTGCTACTGTTTCAGCTAATAGAACGCTTGCCCCACCATGTAAATAACCTGCCGGTTGATGTGTTCGTTCATCTACAGGCATCGTCATGACAACACAGTCTTTTTCCATTTTCACTGTTTCTATTCCTAATGACTCCATTAAATTCTTCGACATTCTTAATCCCCCAATTGTAAAAATTTACTAATAATAAAAGAAATTCCGAGTAAAATTCCATAGATAGAATTTGTTTTCCCCGTTAATATCATGGCTGGCATCATTTCTAATGGTTTTGTTTTCCCTTTAAAACCGTGAATAACATCAATAGCTAATTTGATGGAAAGAAAACTAATGAGTGCCCAAATAGGTAAAATGTTCGTCATGATAAATATTGCTGTTAACACATATGCCATGATAAATAAACAAGCTAAAAACCGAATGGCATTTTTTCTGCCAATTAATATCGCAATCGTTTTTCGGCCATTTTCCTTATCCCCATCTAAATCACGAATGTTGTTGGCAAGTAATATGGCTGCGATGAATATAGCAATAGGAATGGAAATAAGTAGCACATCAGTCGTTATGTGTCCAGTCTGAATATAATAGCTAATTCCGATAATGACTGTTCCCATTAATACTCCCGCAAATAATTCACCAAAAGGAGTATATGCAATCGGTATAGGCCCTCCAGTGTATAGATAGCCTATAAGCATGCTAACAGCACCAATTACTGCAATCCACCAACTAGAAAATATACAAATATAGATCCCTAATAAAATGGCAACTATAAAGAAAATAAAACCCAAATTTAACACTGTTTTTGGGGCAATACCATCACGTACAATAGTTCCCCCTATACCGACGGATTTTTCATTATCTAAACCACGGGCATAATCATAATATTCATTAAACATGTTTGTTGCTGCTTGAATGAGTATAGATGCGAGCATCATGGCAATAAATAAATCAACGAGAAAAATATTTTCAGAAATAAAGGCGAACATTGACCCAATAAAAACTGGTATAAAGGAGGCCGTTAATGTGTGTGGACGTAACAAACGCCACCATATTTGCCATCCATCTCGCTCATTTAATTGGTTTTTTATATCTTGCGTCATTTTAGTCTCCTTAATATCAGTAAAATGGGGCTATCATCACTTGGGCTAGACATCTAGGGTTTTTACAAGTCCCACTTATGTAAATAACAATCATGATAACTATTTTGGATAATCAGTTTATCATCTTTATCGTAAGTAAATTTTGCCTTTATGTCAATTTGCGACTCCCAAATCATTCAGTCACACACAGTATTTAAAGCTATCATTAGTTTAACCTTAATATCATCCCATTTTAAAAGGAGAACCTAAGTAACATAATGGGTTTATGAATCCATCACAAACAGAATATTAAGTGAACATATTCAATGGAATAGGTAATATTTCGTGATTCCGCTCTCTACATTTGTAAATAATAAGCCTTTCCTTGAGAATCTATCAAAAAGAGCATAAAATAGAAAGGTAGCCTATTTTTTGCTGCAACTTAGTTGGAGGGTATGAAGATGATTGACACGAAGGATATTTCATTGGAATCCTTTATAAATAAAGTATTACATGTAAATAAAAAGGAAAAAAAACAAACATTAATCAGCTGGACAGAAAAGACTGCGCCAGTTAATTTGCTATCTATTTTTGATCATGCTATTCAAACAAATAAGCAACGATTGTACTGGAAAAATAGTGCTAATACTTTTGAGTTTATTGGAATCGGTTCAGTTCATACAATTGTAGCTGAAGATGTTATGTATCATATATTAAAAAAGGAATGGCAACAGCTAATTGATAATGCAGTAATTCATGATCCATTTCAACAAGCAGGAACAGGGCTTACAGCCATCGGTGGAATGACATTTGATCCATTAAAAGCACCGACAGGATTGTGGGAGAACTTCCCAGCAAGTCAGCTTGTTATACCCGAACTATTTATTGTCCGTTCAAATCAAGAATTTTTTATTACTAGAAATAAATATATTTCTGCGAAAAGTTGTTTATCATCGATTTTAGCTGAAATGAAACAATTGGAAACGATAATTGGGGAACATTCTGTTCCCTCTTCAATACCGCATAAGATTTTACAAAAACGGGAGGTTGAACCTGAATATTGGAAAGAAGTGGTTCAACTTGCTGTTAATCAAATTAAACAAAATAAAGCAAGTAAAATTGTCTTGGCACGTGAAATGAAATTAACGTTAAATCGTAAAGCAAATATTGCAAAAGTATTGGAAAAACTAAATCAAACTCAGGAAAACAGTTATGTTTTTGCTTTTGAAAATGGTACAGATTGTTTTATCGGGGCGACACCAGAACGGTTAGTTCAATTGAATGGGAAAAAACTATTATCTACCTGTATGGCTGGAACAGCGCCTAGGGGTCTTACGAAAGAAGAAGACGATAAAATTGGACAGGCATTATTAAACGATGATAAAAATCTCGAAGAACATGATTATGTCGTAAGGATGATTCGAAAAGGCATTGCACCATATTGTAATGAGATTGAAATACCGAAGCATCCAGTACTTTTTCCATTAAAAAATTTACAACATTTATATACTCCCGTTTCGGCGACATTAACTTCGAGAGGTTCAGTGTTTGATATTATTGAATCGCTTCACCCTACACCAGCATTAGGTGGTGTACCAAGGGAGGAATCATTAGCCTTTATTCGTGAACACGAGCAATTGGACCGTGGTTGGTATGGAGCCCCCATCGGCTGGCTTGATAGCAACCAAAATAGTGAATTTGTCGTCGCAATCCGATCTGGTTTAATGAAGGGGAACGAGGTCTCTTTATTTGCCGGATGTGGTGTCATGCGTGACTCCGACCCCCAAATGGAATATGAGGAAACAAACATTAAACTTTTGCCAATGCTCCGTGTATTGGAGGATTCTTATGAATGATACAAATGCACTAACTAAATATGTAGGAAATTTTGTTGATGAATTATCCCAGCAAGGTGTTCGACATGTCGTTATTTCACCCGGCTCAAGATCAACTCCTTTAGCTGTGCTCTTTCTAGAACACAAAGAATTTGAAGAATGGATTTTGGTTGATGAACGTTCTGCAGCTTTTTTCGCACTAGGTATTGCCCGAAAAACGAATCAACCAGTCGTATTAGTTTGTACGTCTGGAACAGCAGCAGCCAATTATTATCCGGCAGTTATTGAGGCCCATAGTCAAAGAATACCGTTAATTGTTTTAACAGCTGATCGTCCACATGAATTAAGGGATGTTGGTGCTCCACAAGCAATGAATCAAATTGAATTGTACGGGAATTTTGTGAAGTGGTTTCAAGAAATGGCGTTACCTGATGACCGTCAGGAAATATTATACTATGTGCGTAGCCGTGCAGCAAGATCCGTTTTTGAAGCACAAAAGGCAGGGAATCCAGGTCCGGTTCATTTGAATTTTCCTTTCAGAGAACCGCTCATGCCGAATTTAAGTGTAAAGGATATTTGGGGATATGACATCCGCCAAGCGAATAAGGAAAACTATTCTTTAACAAAAGGAACACAACAGTTGTCTTCGATTGATTTAAAAGTAATTAAGGAAATAATACGTGAGCATCAACATGGGCTTATCGTTTGCGGACCACATTTTGATCGACAATTATCCAATGCAATCGTTTCATTAAGTGGAAAACTTCAAATTCCTATTTTAGCTGATCCATTATCACAGCTTCGTTCTGGAAACCATTCTAAGGATACCATTATTGAGGGATATGATGCATTATTAAAAGATGCCTCACAGAGAGGGCAATTAAAACCGGACTATATCATTCGTTTTGGTGCAATGCCTATTTCGAAGAGTTATTTACATTTTGTTCAAGAACATAAAAACATCATTCATATTGTGGTAGAAGACGAAGCGGGAATTAGAGAGCCGACAAATCAATCAACCCACTATGTTTGGGCCCATGGACCAACTTTTTGTACACAGTTAGCAAATCAAGTCCCTGTAACCCCTGATAATCGTTGGCTTCATTTATGGCAAAGTAAAAATGATATAATCAAACGGAATATCTCACATATACAATCAAGCCGTTTAACGGAAGGGGAAGTAGTAAGGGAATTATTACAACAAATCCCATCCAATAGTACAATGTTTGTAGCCAATAGTATGCCTGTAAGGGATTTAGATACATTTTTTATGACAACAGATAAAGAAATCGATGTCTACGGCAATCGTGGAGTTAGCGGTATTGATGGGATAAATTCGACTGCCTTAGGAATTGCTGCAGCTGACAACAATAAACATGTGACATTAGTGATTGGGGATTTAAGTTTTTATCATGACTTAAACGGTCTATTGGTTGCCAAAAAATACGGATTAAATCTGACGGTTGTATTAATTAATAATGAGGGTGGGGGCATCTTTTCTTTTCTACCCCAAGCAAAAGATAAAACTCATTTTGAAGCATTATTTGGGACGCCACTAAATCTTGAGTTTTCTCCAATTGTGACAACTTATGGAGGACTACACTATTTAGTCGATACATATGACACATTTAGAAGTGCCTTAAAAACATCTTACACTTCGACGGGATTGCACGTGATTGAAGTGCGAACAAATCGAGAAGAAAATGTACATTGGCATCGTGATTTATGGGAAAAAATCCATAAGGATTTACAATAATGATGGAAAAAACTTTTATGATTGATGGTGCAGTTTATTCATATGTTGATACAGGGCAAAAAGAGTTAGAAACACTCGTTTTATTACATGGATTTACGGGAACAAAACAAACATGGATTCCCCATATTAAGAAATGGGAAAAGCATTATCGTCTTATTGCTATTGATCTACCAGGGCATGGTAAGACAAAGACTCAATCATCAATTTCGATGGTAGAATTTTCTCGGCACCTAGATGAATTACTAAAGAAAGAAGTCTGCGAAAGTGTCCATTTACTTGGTTATTCAATGGGTGGAAGGGCGGCCCTATCATTTGCAATGAAATATGATTATGCGGTAAAAACTTTAATTATAGAAAGTGCATCACCAGGTTTAAAAACAGAAAAAGAAAGACGGGCACGACGTAACAATGACGAAAACCTTGCAAATAAATTGTTAGCGTCGGGAATTGGGCGTTTTGTTACTGAGTGGGAAAGAATTCCTTTGTTTGCTTCACAAAAGTTACTGCCACATTCCGTACAACAAAATATTCGACAGGTACGGTTGTCACAACATCCCAAGGGTCTAAGTAATTCTTTGAAATATATGGGAACAGGAGCACAACCTTCATGGTGGCCATTATTAAATCAACTCCATGTTAAAACATTGTTAATCGTCGGTGAATGGGATGAAAAGTATGTGCAAATAAATGAAGAAATGGCTGAAAAGTTGTCCCATAGTCAGTTAGTTATTGTAAAGGAAGCAGGTCATACAGTTCATCTAGAACAAACTGAAAAGTTTGTTAAAATAGTATTAGATTTTATAAAAAAAGAAAAGGGGTTGTCGTAAATGACAGTTCAATGGAATAAGGCAAGGGATTTCCGGGAGATTATATACGAAAAGGGGAATAATATTGCCAAAATAACGATGAATCGGCCAGAAAAGCATAATGCATTTACACCGTTAACGGTCAATGAAATGATAGCTGCTTTTGCTGATGCTCGTGATGATTCATCAATCGGTGTCATTATTTTAACCGGTGCAGGAGATAAAGCGTTTTGTTCTGGTGGTGACCAATCAGTCAGGGGTCATGGTGGTTATGTAGGAGATGATGAAATTCCCCGTTTAAACGTACTAGATTTACAACGACTTATTCGTACGATTCCTAAGCCGGTGATTGCGATGGTAAATGGTTATGCCATTGGTGGGGGACATGTATTACACGTTGTGTGTGATTTAACAATTGCTTCAGATAATGCTTTATTTGGTCAAACAGGACCAAAGGTAGGTAGCTTTGATGCTGGTTACGGTGCTGGTTATTTGGCACGAATGGTTGGCCATAAACGTGCGCGGGAAATATGGTATTTATGCCGTCAATATACTGCAGAAGAAGCATATGAAATGGGGATGGTGAATACGGTTGTTCCCCAAGAGAAATTAGAAGAAGAAACGTTGCAATGGTGTGAAGAAATGTTAGAAAAGTCACCGACTGCACTACGCTTTTTAAAGGCATCGTTTAATGCAGATACAGATGGATTGGCTGGGTTACAGCAATTGGGTGGAGATGCAACATTATTATATTACACGACGGAAGAAGCAAAAGAAGGTCGCGACGCATTTGGGGAAAAACGAAAGCCGGATTTTGACCAATTTCCTAGGTTTCCATGATTTAAATAGTAATAATTTTTTAACTATGATATTAATGAGGGTGCAAACTGTTGCATCCTTTTTCTTATGAATGTGACTGGGTGCATGGTATATTTAAATTACATATTCGTGACTTCATGTAAGAGGGGTAAGAAATTATGGTACAAATCATTCCACATTGGTTATCAAAACAAGCGGACATATGTCCAAATAAAATAGCAATAGAATCCACAGATGATTCGTCCATGACTTTTGGTCAGTTGTGTGAAAAAAGTAAGCAAGTGGCACGTAAATTATCCACGTTAGGTATTAAACGTTCAGACCATGTCGCGTTATTATCGACAAATAGTGTTGATTTAATTGTAACCATTCATGCCTTAAGTTATGTCGGTGCCGTTATTGTTATGTTAAATACCCGATTAACAAGTGTTGAACTAATGGATCAAATAAATCGCAGTGATGTTCATTATGTAATCACGTCGGATGAAATAAAACATGAGAAAAAACTATCATTTATTCCTTTAGCCACTTTTAGCGAAATAAATAATTTACCGGAAAAAGAGGTAATGCTTATTACTGAATTCCAATTGGACAGCCCTTTTACGATGATGTTTACATCAGGTACGACAGGAGTAGCAAAGGCAGTTGTCCATTCTTATGGAAACTATTGGTGGAGTGCGATAGGTTCTTTATTGAATTTGGGACATGAGGAAAAAGATAAATGGCTCTTACCATTACCAATTTTTCATGTTGGAGGGTTGTCCGTTTTAATTCGTGGTGTTATTTACGGGATGACAACTGTCTTAATGGAGAAATATAGTAGTGAAGGGGCTTTTAACTTAATAAAAGAGAGAAAAGTCACCATCGTTTCCTTTGTGACATTAATGCTTCAACATTATATTCATCAATTAGGAAAAGATAGCTCCCCTTCAACATTAAGGTGTATTTTACTTGGTGGGGGCGCAGTGCCTGAACATTTATTAAAAAAAGTTAAGAAAAAACGGCTACCCCTCATCCAGTCTTATGGTATGACCGAAACGTGCTCCCAAATTGTTACATTATCACATGAATTTGCTTTACTAAAACAGGGGTCATCAGGAAAAGCACTTTTTCCAGCACAAATAAAGATAAAGCAAGTAGCCAATGACAAGGTGGGGGAAATTTATGTCAAAGGCCCGATGGTATTTAAAGAATATTATAAAAATAAGTCAGCAAATGAAAACAGTTTTATCGATGGTTGGTTTAAAACAGGAGATTTAGGCTATTTAGATGGGGACGGCTTTTTATATGTCGTTGAAAGAAGATCAGATTTAATTATTTCCGGAGGGGAAAATATTTATCCATCGGAAATTGAACATGTCATGGAAGAAATAGAGGGGATTATAGAAGTGGCTGTTGTCGGTATGGATGACGAAACATGGGGCAAAGTCCCGGTAGCTTATGTTGTTCGCCGTGATGAAAAAGTGAACAAGTCACTGATTCAACAATATTTGATTGGGAAAATAGCTTCCTATAAAATGCCTAGTAAAATTATATTTATAAATAAATTACCTAGAAATGCTTCTAATAAGATTATGCGTCATCAGTTAGTTAAAGACTTGATATAACTTTTTGATTTGTTCAATGTATGGATTTTCTTTGTTGAGATACATTAAACAAAGGAGGTGCATAATCATGGAACGAAAAAAATATTATGTTAGTATAAAAACGAGAGAAATATCTAAAACGAAAGTCGGGGACAACGATGATTTTACCGTTTTTGCAACTGATGCTGAAATTCAATCGTTACGAAATAAATTAGATCATATTGAAGGTGCCGAAATGGCGGCGTATTGGCGTGCACACATTCCCATTTTACCTTATCATAACGATAAAGGAAATCAGGCCTATGATGAACAATTACGGGAGGCCCTTCAAATGGTTTATGATTTAGGAGATAAAGATTCGCGACAATTTATCGCTGAAAGTGGGATATTGGATAACGGTTTGCATTAAGTTGAATAGGAAAACATTTTCGTCATAATGGCTGAAATAAAAAGACTATCGTTTAATTGTAGAAATAAATTAAAGGTTGTTGTTATTTTTGGAGTATACATTTTTTGATTATTATCGAAATAAGGTCAAGTTATCATTTAAAAATGAACCTTTTTCAAAAAACCCAAAACATGTGTGGGTCATTTGTCGATATGGAAACAAATGGCTGTTAACCCACCATCGTACGAGGGGATTAGAATTTCCAGGTGGTAAAGTTGAAGAAGGTGAATCCGCAAAAGAAGCTGCAATTCGCGAGGTCAATGAAGAAACAGGGGGAATTGTAGATTATCTCCATTATATTGGACAATACTATGTTAACGGAAAAGCAGGTCATGTGACAAAAAATGTTTATTACGCGGAAATTAAAAATCTAGAAGAACATCCGACTTATTTTGAAACGTTAGGCCCTATACTGCTTGATCATTTACCTGAACAAATTAAAGAGGATAAACAATATAGTTTTATGATGAAAGATGATGTGTTATCACAATGCATGACCTACATACGTGAAAAATACCTAGAAAGATGAATTACCTTGTTCTTACTTTTAGGTCAATCCATGAAAAGGTGGCTAATGGTGTAGATTACTAATCGCATTATCCGATAGATTTATAGTTAAATGATTGAATCCCCTAGTACATTTTAACTACTAAAGGGATTCATTTTAGTTTTATGCTTAATTCACGTATGTTTCATGAGCCAATTTTCTAATTTTTCAACGAGCATAAACATAATAGCAGCGAAAATTGCGATGATGACTAAACTAGACATTACTAAAGTGAAATCAAACACTTGAAAGCCGTAAATGATCAAATATCCTAATCCCTCATTGGAAACAAGGAATTCACCTACGATAACACCTACCCAACTTAACCCGACATTTACTTTTAAGGTTGAAATCATCGTTGGTAAAGTAGCGGGAAAAACTGCTTCTTTAAATCGTTGCCATCTCGTAGCTCCAAAGCTTTTTAATACCTTATCATAATTAGGGTCAACTTCATTAAAACCTGTGTAAACAACAATAGTTGTGATGACTACTGAAATGATAGCTCCCATCATAATAATTGACATATAACCGGGACCAAGAGCAACGATGATAATCGGTCCTAATGCCACTTTTGGCATTGCATTAAGGATGACCAAATATGGATCCATAATTTTAGCCAGTCGTTCAGACGACCATAGTGAAGAGGCGATTAAAATTCCGGCTAAAGTTCCTAAAATAAAACCGAGTATTGTTTCAAATAACGTGATTTGCAAATGAGAAAATAGCGTACCATCTAAAATTTTAACATAAATATTGTTAAATACTTTACTTGGGGAACTAAATAATAAAGGGTCAATGATATGATATTTACTCGTAATTTCCCAAATCGCAACAAATGTGACCAAGATTATTAATTGCCATATTCGTACTTTTTTCTTTTCACTTTTTAGCCCTTTAACATAACTATCGTGAAATATATGATCAATTACCTCCTTCATTCTGCCGTCATTCCTTTCCTTTTCCCTACTGAATCATCTACATTTAAGTGTGACCAAATGTCATCAAATAGTGGTTGATATTCAGGATGTCTACGCACAAAAAATGGTGTTTCCTCACGAATTTCTTCTGGGATTGAAAAGGTTTTGATAATTTTACCCGGTTTTGAATGCATGAGAAATATCCGATCACTCATAGAAATTGCTTCACCTAAATCATGAGTAACTAATATGACTGTTTTGTGATAGGATTTCATTAATTTAGCCACGAGGTTCTCAAGGCGTAATTGTGTCACATAATCTAAAGCCGAAAATGGTTCATCGAATAATAATACTTCTGGATCAATAATTAATGTTCTAACTAAGGCGACTCTTTGACGCATGCCTCCCGATAATTCGTTTGGATATGCTTCTTCACTTCCTTCCAAACCTACTTCAGCTAATAGTTGTTTTGCACGGTTTTTCGTTTCTTCAGTATACGTCCCGTTTATTTTTGGACCAATTAAAACGTTTTCGATAATTGTTTTCCATGGGAATAAATAATCTTGCTGTAGCATATAACCGACCTTGAGTGATGTTTGATGGTACGGTTTATTTTTTAAAAAAATTTTTCCATCTGTAGGTTCCATTAATTTTGCGATGATGGATAGTATAGTAGATTTACCACATCCACTTGGGCCGATAACAGTGACAAATTCACCTTCATCGACTGAGAAGGTGATATCTTCAATCGCCTTAGTAAAATCGCTTTTTGAAAAGTAATAATGGGATACCTGCTCAAAAGTTAACAGAGACATGATTTTTCCCCCTAGTTATTCATAACCTCTTTTGCTATATCCGTATTCACTAGGTCTTCATATGGTGCCTCTTTTGGTAATTCTCCCGCTTCATCCATAATATCTTGTAAATTATTCCATGTTTCTTCAGTTAGTAATGGTTCAGTAGCAAATGAGTCTTGTGCTTGATATCGTTCAACTGATGCAATGATTATGTCTAATTCTGTATCGTCGAAATAGGGTTGAATTACTTTAGCAATTTCCTCGGCATCACTTTCAGCAACCCATTGTTGTGCCTTGTAGATTGCTTTGGTGAACTTTTTTACAATGTCTCCATTTTCGTTAATGAAACTGTCTTTTGCCATAAATACGGTGTATGGGATATTTCCTGCTTCTTCACCAAATGATGCAACAACGTGTCCCTTACCTTCTTTTTCAAACATGCTTGCTGTAGGTTCGAATAATTGAACAAACTCATAGTCACCTGAGGCAAAGGCACCAGGGATATTAGCAAAATCAATACTTTGTGTTAAATCTAGGTCTGCATGCGGGTCGATACCATGTTTTTTTAGGACAAATTCACCGACCATTTGTGGCATACCACCTTCACGTTGTCCTAAGAAGTTACTGTCTCTTGTATTTTCCCATGAAAAATTTGGTTGTTCTGATTTAGCCACTAAAAATGTTCCATCAGTTTGGGTAAGTTGTGCAAAATTAATGACAATATCTGATGCATCCTGAGCATAAACATAAATCGATGTTTCTGACCCGACTAATGCAATGTCAGCATGGTCTGCTAATAAAGCGGTCATCGTTTTATCCCCGCCCCATGTTGTCGTTAATTCTACATCCAGGCCCTCATCAGCAAAAAAGCCTTTTTCAATGGCTACATATTGGGGGGTATAAAAAATGGACCGGGTAACTTCTGCTAATTGTATTTTCGTTGAATCATTAGAAGCACAGGCGGATAAAATTATTAGCATTGGGATCATAAGAAAACATCCCCACCTAAAGAACTTCATTTTTCCATCTCCTTTAATTTGATATGTCAACATAGACTATGCAGATAGAAAGTTTGTTGTGAATTAAATTTTAAGGGATATGCCCAAATGAAAAACCCTACTCGTTTATAACGAATAGGGTAAGCTTGGAGTTGACTTTGTTTTTCATAAGACTATTTATATGTTGGTCCAGCAGCCTGAATTTCAGGGCTAACATTGGAAAACTTTTTGAAGTTTTCGTGGAATTTAAGTGCCAAATCTTTTGCACTCTCATCATAAGATTCCTTATCACGCCAAGTGTTCCGTGGAATTAATACCTCGTCTGGTACACCTGGTACATGGGCAGGAATTTCTAAACCGAAAATATCATCTTTAGTCGTTTCTATTGTATTTAATTCACCTTCTAGGGCTGAGTGAATCATTGCTCTTGTATAGGATAACTTCATTCTTTCGCCAGTACCATAAGGACCACCAGTCCAACCTGTATTTACTAAAAAGACATTTGCGTTAAATTCATCTATTTTTTCACCGAGCATGGTTGCATAAACATCTGGCGCTAAAGGTAAAAATGGAGAACCAAAGCATGTTGAAAACGTTGCTTCAGGGTTAGTAATGCCACGCTCTGTGCCGGCTAATTTACTCGTAAATCCACTTAAGAAATGATACATTGCTTGTTCTTTAGTTAAGCGACTAATTGGTGGTAATGTTCCGGATGCATCAGCTGTTAAAAAGATAATTGTATTAGGATGTCCGCCAATGCTAGGCTGTAAGGCATTATCGATAAATTCTAAAGGATATGCTGCCCGTGTGTTTTCTGTTAAAGAGGTATCATCATAATCAGCAACACGTGATGCTTCATCTAAAACAACATTTTCTAATACGGCACCATAGCGGATAGCATTATAAATTTGTGGTTCTTTTTCGGCTGATAAATCAACACATTTTGCGTAGCAACCACCTTCAATGTTAAAAACACCATCTTTACTCCAACCGTGTTCATCATCACCAATTAATTGTCGGTAAGGGTCAGCTGACAAGGTCGTTTTTCCAGTACCCGAAAGACCAAAAAACAATGCAACATCGCCTTCTTTACCAACGTTAGATGAACAATGCATCGGTAATACATTTTGTTCTGGTAATAAATAATTCATAATAGAAAAGATAGATTTTTTAATTTCACCGGCGTACTCTGTGCCGCCAATTAAAATGATTCGTTTTTTAAAGGAAATGACGATAAATGTTTCTGATTTTGTCCCATCTTTTTCAGGATTGGCTTCACAACCAGGCGCCGATAAAACAGTAAATCCTGGGATATGGTTAGCCAATTCCTCTTCAGTAGGTGTAATAAATAGCTGATGGGCAAATAAATTATGCCAAGCATATTCATTAATAACTTCTACTGGTAAACGATATTTTTCGTCTGCCCCTGCAAAGCCTTTAAATGAAAAAACTTCATTTTTACTTTGAAGGTGATTTATTACCTTATTATATAGATTGTCAAATGATACCTCATCAATTGGTTGGTTAACCGCTCCCCAATCAACGATGTTTTCAGACACATCATCTTTAACGATAAAACGATCTTTTGGGGAACGACCAGTATATTTTCCTGTTACAGAACTGACCGCACCAGTTGAACTTAATTTAGCTTCTTTACGAGATAAGATTTTTTCAATAAGACGAGCCACGGATAAATTTCTATGTACATTGCTATGTACGAACTCTGGGCGTGAACCTGCCGAATTTGCTGACATACTCATTAATTATTACCACCCTTTATTTTCTTTTCTAAACACATTTAATAGTATAACACATTAAAGTTATTATTCCATACTATTATAAAACTTTTCAAGAATTTTTAAAAATTGTTACAATATTGTTAACTAGGTGATTGCTTTCACCTAGTACAATGAAATCACTTCTGATTGACAATGAACATTAAATTCGTTAAAATTTCCTTAAAACGGACTCTTATTCAGAGTTGGCGGAGGGACAGCCCCGATGAAGCCCGGCAACCATCACGTATTGTGAAAAGGTGCTCACCTGAAGCAAGGTTTATCCTTGGACAATAAGAGTGAAAGGCGATTTCCTTTCCTCATGATGAACGGGAAAGGCTTTTTTAATTTAAATTCAGATTGAAATGCGAAATTATTTCAGTTATCTCTTACCCTATAGTAGTCCGTTCAATATTCGAAGGAGGTAAGGAAAAAATGGTGAAGAAACATCGACGTTTATTTACGTCTGAATCAGTAACAGAAGGGCATCCGGATAAAATATGTGATCAAATATCAGATGCAATTTTAGATGAAATTTTAAAAAAGGATCCTGACGCTCGGGTTGCTTGTGAAGCGATGGTGACGACAGGGTTAGTTCTTGTGGCGGGTGAAATTACAACAGATGTTTATGTTGATATACCAGCTATTGTTAGAAAAACAATTAAGGAAATCGGCTATACGAGGGCAAAATATGGTTTTGACGCAGAGACTTGTGCTGTATTAACATCGATTGATGAACAATCATCAGACATTGCCGGAGGGGTAGAACGAGCCTTAGAAGTACGGGAAAATTTGGATGAAAATAGTGAGCTTGGAGCAGGGGATCAAGGATTAATGTTTGGGTTTGCCTGTGATGAAACTGAGGAATTACTGCCATTACCAATATTTTTAGCCCACAGGCTGGCTCGGAGGCTAGCCACTGTAAGGAAGGACGGTACAATTCCTTATTTAAGACCTGATGGTAAAACCCAGGTAACGATTGAATACGATGAAAGAGGTCGTCCAGTTCGGGTGGATACGATAGTTATTTCTACTCAGCATCGTGAGGATGTTACTCTAAAACAAATTGAGACGGATTTACAAAAGCATGTTGTCGATCCAATTGTCCCTAGTTTTTTATTAGACGAGGAGACAAAATACTTTTATAATCCCTCGGGTCGATTTGTCATTGGTGGCCCACAAGGTGATACAGGACTAACTGGTAGAAAAATTATTGTCGATACATATGGAGGCTATGCTAAACATGGCGGTGGAGCCTTTAGTGGTAAAGATGCGACAAAGGTTGACCGTTCAGGAGCTTATGCTGCCCGTTATGTAGCTAAAAATATAGTTGCTGCTGATTTGGCAACAACTTGTGAAGTACAGATTGCTTATGCAATCGGTGTTGCTGAACCAGTTTCAATTGCGGTAGACACGTTTGGCACTGGTAAAGTAGCTGAGGAAATTTTAGAAGAAGCAATTTTAAAAACATTTGATTTAAGGCCTGCAAGTATGATTAAAACATTAGAATTAAAAAAGCCATTATATAGAGAAATTGCAGCTTATGGCCATTTTGGGCGTCATGATTTGTCATTACCATGGGAAAGAACAGATAAAATTATTGATTTAAGAAATGCTGTCATGGAGAATGCAGAAAAAAATTAAGGCGTGTTAATTTATTGAAAATATAAAAAGCAGCATGAGTAGATACTTAAAATGTGTCATTCATGCTGTTTCTATTTATTTTTGATGAGAGAATTAAGTAACGGCCTACTCCCACTGTAATCCAGTATCAGTGTGATTCAAATAATAGGTTCCTTTTTCGGAATAAGATTCTTTTATTCGGGTCATTTCTTTTATATCTGCCTCCGTAAGTTCACGAATGACTTTTGCTGGACTTCCGAATGCTAATGTAAATGGGGGGATTTTTGTGTTAGGAGAAACTAAACTACCAGCCCCAATAAAGGCATTTTCCCCTACTTCCGCCCCATCTAAAACGAGTGAACCCATTCCGACTAATGCGTTATTTCCAATTGTACAAGCATGAATGGTAACCTGATGACCAATGGTTACGTCATCTTTGATAATGACTGGTAAAGTAGGGCTTTGATGGATGAGTGATAAGTCCTGAACATTGGAACGTTTACCTATATAAGTATAATTTAAGTCACCCCTGATAACTGTTTGGAACCAAATACTTGCTTCCTCATCTATCTCCACATCACCAATAATGGTGGCATTTTTTGCAACAAAAACAGTAGGATGAATAATCGGTGTTTTTCCTTGATAACGATGAATCATCTGAAAGCCTCCTATAACTTTTATGTGATTTAAATATTATCTCTTTTGAATGGCAATTACAAAAGGGGGATTGTTTATTTGGTTGATATATTCATATTTTAACACATGATATTGATCTTGTTTTAAATTTTGAACATATTGGAGCACAAGTTCTTTTTCTTCTTTCCCACCTTTATGGCCGTGATAAATGACTAGAATGACCACACCGTCTTTTTTTAAATATTGCAATGATAATTCTATCGCTTGGATTGTCGATATTCCTTTAGTAATAATTTTTTTATCACTTTTTGGTAAATAACCTAGATTAAAAATAACGCCACTTATTTTTCCCTTTAGATGTGCTGGAATCCACTTATCCATATGGGCATGACTATCTTGAATATAGTTAATGGAATAAAACTGGTGCTTATCAAGCAATTTCTTTGTCGACAGAATGGCTTGCTTTTGGACATCGAATGCATAAACGAAACCTAAGTTGCTTACGATTTTAGCCAGAAATAATGTATCATTACCATTCCCACATGTTGCGTCAATTACAATATCGCCTTCGTTAATGTTTTCCTTTAATAACTGGTGGGCAAATGGAATAACAGTTTTCATTTAATGTTGCCTACTTTCTTAAATGAGATTTGGTTTTACTTTTATCATATCATGTATGACTAATAGATGATAAGATTGTGATAGATGAGTAAAAGCGAGTGTTTTTGCTTTAAAAGTGCCCCGTTTATTTAATTTAATTTTTTAAGAAATGATATTGAAACAATGTGTCAGGAATTACTTCAGTACATATATCAGTAATCTTGACAAATAAGGCGCTATTCTCTACAATTCGGTTAGTTAGTGAAAAAGTATTATTGATGTTTTTTCTTTATAATTTTAAATGTTTTTTTGGAATAACAATAAATTTTCATGTTAAGTATGGAGTAATAGATTGAAATGTTAAATTCAATAATTTTTAAACACAATTTACAAAACATTTGAAGGGGGTTCAGTTTGGTGAGTTATGACCATCAAGAAATTGAACGTAAATGGCAACAATATTGGTTAAATCATAAAACGTTTAAAACAGATACATATTCTGATAAAAAGAAGTTATATGCTTTAGATATGTTTCCTTATCCATCTGGCTCGGGTCTTCATGTTGGGCATCCCGAAGGGTATACGGCTACTGATATTGTTTCAAGAATGAAAAGAATGCAAGGGTATGAAGTACTTCATCCAATGGGGTGGGATGCATTTGGTTTACCAGCAGAACAATATGCCATTGATACAGGCAACAGTCCAGCAAAGTTTACAGAGAAAAATATCGACATTTTCAAACGACAGATTCAAGAGCTTGGATTTTCATATGATTGGGATCGTGAAATAAGTACGATGGATCCGAATTATTATAAATGGACCCAATGGATTTTTATCAAACTGTATGAACGTGGTTTGGCTTATATGGATGAGGTAGCGGTTAACTGGTGTCCAGCACTTGGTACTGTCCTAGCGAATGAAGAAGTTATTGATGGAAAAAGTGAACGTGGTGGACATCCCGTAATAAAGAAACCGATGCGTCAATGGATCCTTAGGATTACCGCCTATGCTGATCGTTTATTAGAGGACTTAGAAGAGCTTGATTGGCCAGAGAGCCTAAAGGACATGCAACGAAATTGGATTGGCAGATCTGAAGGGGCAGAGGTCAGCTTTTCTATCGATGGGTTTGATGAATCCTTTAACGTATTTACTACTAGACCTGATACATTATTTGGGGCAACATATGCTGTGTTAGCTCCAGAGCATTCATTAGTTGAAAAAATTACTTCTGTTGAACAAAAAGAAATGGTTGATGCTTATTTAAAAAAAGTTCAATCAAAAACGGATCTAGAAAGAACTGATTTAGCAAAGGAAAAAACTGGGGTCTTTACTGGTGCCTTTGCAATTAATCCAGCAAATGGGGAGAAAATCCCGATTTGGATTGCTGACTATGTGTTAGTTTCATATGGGACTGGAGCGATTATGGCTGTTCCTGCGCACGATGAACGTGACTATGATTTTGCAACAACATTTAACTTACCTATTGTTGAAGTTGTATCCGGCGGTGATATTTCCAAAGAACCATATATTGATGATGGACCACATGTGAATTCAGGTTTTCTAGATGGTATGGATAAAGAAACAGCTATTACTACGATGATAGATTGGTTAGTGAAAGAAGGTAAAGGAAAAAGGGAAATAACATATCGCCTTCGTGATTGGTTGTTTGCTAGACAACGCTATTGGGGTGAACCAATCCCAATCATCCATTGGGAAGATGGAACAATGACTACTGTTCCTGAGGAGGAATTACCACTTGAATTACCAAAATTAAAAGAAATAAAGCCTTCAGGAACTGGTGAATCACCACTTGCTAACAGTGAAGAATGGATCAATGTTGTGAATCCTGAAACTGGAATGAAGGGTCGTAGGGAAACAAATACAATGCCACAGTGGGCAGGTAGCTGTTGGTATTACTTACGCTATATCGATCCACATAATGAAGAGCAATTAGCTGATCCAGAACTTTTAAAAAAATGGTTACCAGTTGATTTATATATTGGTGGGGCGGAACATGCCGTGTTGCATTTATTGTATGCAAGGTTTTGGCATAAGTTTTTATATGATATAGGTGTTGTTCATACGAAGGAGCCTTTTCAAAAACTTTTTAACCAAGGAATGATTCTCGGTGGTAATAACGAGAAAATGAGTAAGTCAAAAGGAAATGTGGTTAATCCCGATGACATCGTTCATTCTCACGGTGCCGACACCCTACGTTTATATGAAATGTTTATGGGTCCTTTAGATGCGGACGTGGCTTGGTCAACGACAGGTTTAGATGGTGCTCGGAGATTTTTGGATCGGGCATGGAGGTTAATTGTGAATGAAGATGGGGATATTTCATCTAAAATTGTTCATGATCCTAATCCTTCTTTAGAAAGAATTTATCATGAAACAGTTAAAAAGGTGTCGAAAGATTATGCGAATCTTCATTTTAATACAGCTATTTCACAGTTGATGGTATTTGTTAATGAAGCATATAAAACGGATCATGTTTTTATTGATTATATTGAAGGATTTGTAAAATTATTATACCCTGTAGCCCCACATCTTGGTGAGGAACTATGGAATCGTCTTGGACATAATAAGACAATCACTTATGAAGCTTGGCCATCATATGATGAAACAAAGTTAGTGGAGGAAGAAGTTGAAATTGTCATCCAGGTAATGGGTAAAGTCCGTTCTAAAATGACAGTTGCAAAAGATATCCCTAAGGAAGAGTTGGAAGCAATTGCGCTAAAGGATGAGCGAGTGAAGGAATGGATAAAAGATAAAACAGTACGTAAGGTGATTGTCGTACCTGGAAAACTAGTAAACATTGTCGCTAATTAATGGTATAAAAAGCGTTTAGTCTTTGGGCTAAACGCTTTAAACTCATTCTGATAATATCCATTTTGATTTCAGCTTAATCCAATTGTTTTGACGGTAATACCATAATGTTTCTATATGACCAATAATATCATGTTCGTTGATTCCTCTTACTTGTTGCGTTGTTGTTAAACCATATCCTTTTGAGCGACTAATTAATTTGGGTTCCATTTTAATAGGACGTAAAAGTTTTAGTGATTGTTTTTTTAATAAATTACCTTTCTTGTCAAATAATTGGTGTTTCATATAAAATGACTTTTTATTTGATAAGTTTTCAATCACTGCTTTTTCGTTAGGGTTTAATTTAAGTTTTATTTGAAAGTCATTTTGGAATTCGCCATTAAAATAAGTGATCTTTGGTAGATTTATTTGTTGAATTTTACCATTTTCCAAAGAATACAACTGATATTGGTATCTCTCCTTTTTTTCATCAATTTTGCTTTCATAAAATAGATCCATGGTGTTATTATGAGTTAAATCATATAGTTCTAGTTTTGGTGAGTAGCCACCATGTAAGGAGATTTTCCAATGTTGTGTAAATAAACTGTCAATGTCAATCCAAACATCTGTATAATAGTTGCTTTGGTCGGAAAGTAAATACCCATGGAGTTTTATGTACTCCCTTATACCATCTCCGGTAACATCTTCTTCCATTGAATTTATATAATTTTGGCTTTGTTTTTTATTTTCAGCTGCATTTGCTGATTGAAAAGTGCATATAAATATGAAACTGGTCATAATAATATATAATACAAATTTTTTCATAGTTCTCCTCCGATGTAAGTTAAGGTTATAATATGTAAAAATGACAATCGTTATACACGGCGATTTAAAGGTAACGGATTCGTTAATTTAAAGTAATATAAATTTGGAAATTTTAACATAATCCGTCTTATTGACAGAAACACAATGGACGTGCTATAATGAAATTCCTCGCTTGGGGCTTGACATTAAAAACTCCAAGTGATATATTAATAAAGTCGCTGTTTTCCGAAGCGGCGTTATTATTTGCTCCTTGAAAACTGAACAGAACAACTATTATATGTTTAACGAAGTCTTACTATCTAATGATGGTAAGCAAGAATGTCAGCAGTTAAAAGCAATGTGCATTTAACTCTGTTCAATTTGAAGCTAAATTAAATGATCTATTAATGGCCTTGGTGGCCACTTTTATGGCAGTATAAATGCTTGGTGCATTTATCTGCACAAATGCGACTACGCTTTTGTTTTACAAAAGCTAGTCTTTTATGGAGAGTTTGATCTTGGCTCAGGACGAACGCTGGCGGCGTGCCTAATACATGCAAGTCGAGCGCGTGAATTTAGTGGATCCCTTCGGGGTGAAGCTATTGGAACGAGCGGCGGATGGGTGAGTAACACGTGGGCAACCTGCCTGTAAGCCCGGGATAACTTACGGAAACGTGAGCTAATACTGGATAAGGTGTCTTTTCACATGAAGGGACACTAAAAGGCGGCTTTTATAAGCAGTCACTTACAGATGGGCCCGCGTCGCATTAGCTAGTTGGTGGGGTAAGAGCTCACCAAGGCGACGATGCGTAGC
>DKGO01000202.1 GCA_002453315.1 Caryophanales bacterium UBA6768
AAATCCTCCATCTATCCAATATTTATAACGATTTTCTTCCACTTGTTTATGATCATATTTAGGTGGTAACATATTTTTTTCCATATCCATTCCTCCATTATTAACTTATACTATTTAAGCAAAATAAAAAACTTCCCATCCTTCGTAAAGGACGAAAAGTTAAATTTCCGCGGTGCCACCTTATTTCACAAGTAAATACTTATACACTCAAAAAGATAACGGATTTACCGGTATACTCTTACTATATTGTTGAAGCATTTGTTCAGAGATACAGTATCAAGGGCGACATTCTATCAGGTCAAAGTAGAAAGCTCTCACCGGGTACTTTCCTCTCTAAAAATTGGACTTGATATACTCTTCCCTCTCATCACTTTCATCATGTAATTTCCTTTAGTTTAAACAAAATAGTGTTGTTTTGCAACTATTTACAATATTGTATCACGTTTTAACCTTGTTTAAACATACAATGTAGTAATTGTATTGTGAATTTTTTTGATAATGATGAAATATGTATTTTATATTGCAGTTTAAGAGCGATGAAATCAGTTTATGTGCGCTGAAATTAGTTTATGAGCGATTCTATCCCATTTATGAGCGGTATATTTATGTGCGACCAGCATCTATTTATTGAAAGGAGAATGATGATGTCACAACACTATCGACATCGATTACCAACGTGGTTATTTAAGTGTATCTGTGTTTTAGAACAGGCAATCATTCCAATATTAATATTCCAGCTTATTCGCACACTTTTATTTATTTCATTTATTGAATTGATGTTACTTACAATACTCATTTTTATTTTTATTGCTTTTTACTTACGATGGATTTAGTGATCTTTTTAGCTCACTATCCATTATTTATTTCATTTATTGCTAACAGTTTACCCTCTTCAAGCTGTTGATTTGTTAAATTGTTATCCTGAATAAGTTTTGTTGTTGGAATGTCGTATCTAGAAGCAATTGATTCAATTGTGTCATCCTCTTGTGTAATATGAATTTTTAATTGAGTTAAATTTACAGAACTCTCCTCTGAAAAAAATTCAGTTAAAAATAAAACATCAGTTTTTTCATCTTCCGGTGTTGACTCTTCATCCCGTTCACTTTCAACTAATTGAACTTCGATTTTATTATCCTCAGGAGATGACTTTTCCTTTTCCACCTCTACATCGTGATGAGTTTCCTTTTCAGTCATGTCATTTAATGGTTCCTTAGCAATATCTGTTTGTTCATCTTGTATCTTTTCTTGCTGATTAAAATCATCTGGCATTTTCCTGATTTCCTTTTGGGGACCATCTTGGTTTTTATTTCCATTGTTATGTATGATGTAACTATGATCATCCTTCTTTTCTCCTTGCGAATTGTTCATTCCTAATATATGTAATGAAGCATTAATTTTTAAGGAATATTCATTCGGTAATTCATAATCAAACGATTCAACTACTGCCTTTATATCATTTAGGTCATTAATTCGATACATCGGGATGGCTACTTCGACTGGAATACGATGAAAAAATTTGGCAACATCATCATCAACATCTTGAATTCTTTCCAAATGATTGGATTGGTTGTGTATTTGTTGATGTTGAGAATTCTTACTTTTTTTATACTCTCCTTTTAGAATCATTAATCCTCTAACCTGTACATATTCACTTTGGGATTGTACTAAAATATCTGGATCCAATGAAATAGTTAACATTTCAGATATTCCCTGTGCCGCGTTTAAATAGTATGTTTCATTGACATCAAAAGCTAACCCACGATTATCGGGCATATAAGTAAACATTTAATGACCATTCCTTTCACTACTTTTGTTATCGGTTATGACATTATATGGTGAAAGTTTCAAGCATATGACAAAAACGTAGGAGAAGCCCTCTTCATTTAAAAAAGATATGTTTAAATTTAATGTTAAAGACGCTAATAATTTCACACAAGTCCGACCTTATTAAAAATTCATTTGGAAAGTACCAGGTAACCCAATGTTTCGATAAAATATTAATGAGGTAACATTTGAACAGTGTTGCACCCATACTCGAAGTGGTGAACGTCAATGTTTTTATCAATCAGAACCTTTAAAAAGAGAAACTTATTTTAAACTGAATGAGAACAATGTATAATAATAACAACGTCATATTTTATAAATTTTATTTTCACGCTAGAAAGAGGTATAGAATGAAAAAACAAAATATTTTTATTGCTTACATATTAATAGGTTTTGGTATTTATTTTTTAATCAAACAATTACATTTATCTATTTTCGAAAACTTTTACGGATGGCCGACCTTTTTAATTATAATAGGTGTGGCATTTTTAATTCATAGTTACTCACATCATGAGGATAATAACTTGTTGCCTGGATTTATTTTATTTGGACTAGGAGTGCATTTTCATGGACTACAAAATTATCCAAACTGGTTTGACCATTGGTCGATTTACCCGTTAATTGTTGGAATTGGATTTATGTTGCGCTATTTTAAAACAAAAAAGGGCCTATTACCTAGTANNAGCATTGCTCTATTTATGATTATATCTATGAAACTACCCGAACAAGTTTCCTTTATTTATCGTATTATTGATTTTTTTGAAACCTTTTGGCCAGTATTATTAATTGGTATTGGCGTGTATTTATTAGTTGCACGGAGAAAATAACTATAGACTGTCTATAAAAAAACTGGGATCGACGATAAAATCACACTTTAAAAAACCTTGGTCATCCTTCTCGAAGGCCAAGGTTTACACTATGTCATATATTGTAGTAACTTTCTCCACACTTTTTCTTTATTTGCCTTTGTCACAGAAGAAAATGGAATCACTTCAATAAATTCATCTTGCAAAAAATCATTCATTTTTTTCACGTATTGCGCTTGCTTTGACTTTGAAATTTTATCCATTTTTGTTGCTATAATCAAAATAGGAATCTCATAATACCGTAAATAATTAATCATTTGTATATCTTCTTTTGATGGGTTATGGCGAATATCTAGTATTAGCACAACTACTTTCAAAGATTTTCGTGTTACAATATATTCTTCAATCATTTCCCCCCATTTATTCCGTTCTGATCGTGATACTTTTGCATAACCGTAACCAGGAAGATCAACAAAATAAAATAAATCATTAATATGATAAAAATTTAATGTACGTGTTTTTCCAGGTTTGGATGAGGTACGGACTAAATTTTTTCGATTTATTAATGTATTGATAAATGAGGACTTTCCAACATTAGACCTCCCTGCCAAAGCTATTTCAGGGAGATCATCGTTTGGGTATTGTACGTTTGAAACTGCACTTATAATAAATTCAGCCTTATTAATATTCATTTTGAATCCCCTACTAAAGCATATTTTAATACATCATCAAGATGCTTTACAGGAATAAACGTTAAATCCCTCCGAACACTTTCCGGAATATCTTCAATGTCCCGTTCATTGTCTGCGGGAATAATGACAGTAGTAATGCCTGCGCGGTGAGCACTTAGGGACTTTTCCTTTAATCCACCAATCGGTAGAACATTTCCCCTTAGCGTAATTTCGCCTGTCATACTAACATGACGATTAACTGCCCGTCCTGTTAATGCCGAGGCTAACGCTGTGGCCATTGTTATTCCAGCTGAAGGTCCATCTTTTGGGGTGGCCCCTTCTGGAACGTGAATATGAATATCATATTTTTCATAAAAGTCTTCTTCAATTTTTAATTCTTTAGCTCGTGATCGGATGTAACTGAAGGCTGCTTGAGCGGATTCCTTCATGACATCACCAAGCTTTCCAGTTAACTTCAGTTCCCCTTTTCCGGGATAATGAGATACTTCAATCGATAAAACATCCCCTCCAACGGCTGTATAAGCAAGTCCGGTTGCCGTTCCTACCTGATCAGCTTCTTCTTTACGGCCATAGCGATAAATAGGTTTCCCTAAAAAATCCTCAAGCTGTTTTTTAGTTATAATCACCCTTTTTTTCTCATTTGATACGATAATTTTTGCTGCTTTACGACATAACGTTGCAATCATTCTCTCTAATTCACGGACACCCGCTTCACGGGTATACTCCCTAATTAACGTTAATAGGGCTTCCTCTCGAATTTGGATGTTACCTCTTTTTAAACCATTTTCTTCGATTTGTTTTTGTAATAAATGGTCTTTTGCAATGTGTAATTTTTCGACTTCAGTATAGCCCGGGATTGAAATGACTTCCATTCTGTCTAATAATGGACTTGATATATTGTTCACATAATTGGCGGTAGCAATAAACATAACGTTCGATAAATCATATGTTTCTTCAATGTAATGATCACTAAAGTGATGGTTTTGCTCCGGGTCTAACACTTCCAACATTGCTGAGGCCGGATCGCCTCGAAAATCATTTGCCATTTTGTCAATTTCGTCCAATAAAAATACAGGATTAACCGTTCCAGCCCGCTTCATCCCTTGGATAATCCGACCGGGCATCGCCCCAATATATGTTCGACGATGGCCACGAATTTCTGCTTCATCACGTACCCCACCCAAAGAAATACGAACGAATTTGCGATTAATTGATTGGGCAATTGATTTTGCTAATGATGTTTTTCCCACACCGGGTGGACCAACTAAACATAAAATTGGTCCTTTAATTTTATTCGTTAATTTTTGCACAGCTAAATATTCTAAAATTCGTTCTTTTACTTTTTCTAATCCAAAATGATCTTTGTTTAACACTTTTTCCGCCTGATCTATTTCAATTTGATCATCTGTTTCTTTTAACCATGGTAATGAAATTAACCAATCCAAATAGTTGCGGATGACTGAGCTTTCACCCGATGTTTGAGGAACCTTTTCATAACGAACTAATTCCTTTAAGGCGACCTCTGTTATCCGTTCAGGCATACCGGCTTGTTCTATTTGCTCACGTAAACGATCAACCTCACTGCCTGTCCCATTTGTATCATCTAATTCTTTTTGAATTGCCTTTAATTGTTCACGTAAGTAATATTCTTTTTGTGTCTGTTCCATAGAAGACTGAACACGTTTACCAATTTTCCTTTCTAAATTTAGCACTTTCTTTTCGTTCGTAATAATCTTTAATAAATAATTCATTCGCTCACTAACATCATCAATTTCAAGTAATTCCTGTTTTTCCTTCACTTTAATGGATAAATGAGAAGAAATCATAAACGAAAGTCGACTAGTATCGTCGATATCAGATACAGTAGCAAAAGTTTCCTTTGTTATTTTCTTTGATACCTTCACATATTGACCAAATTGACGGATGAGTTGACGCATCAGCGCCTCTTCCTCATACGAATCACCATGTATGTCTTCAAGTTCACTGACAGACACCATAAATTCCTTTTCAGTTTCACTAAAACGGACGATTTCAGCCCTAAATTTCCCTTCTACAAGCACACGAATTGTTCCATTTGGTAATTTTATCATTTGTTTTATTTTTGCCATCGTACCGACTCGATATATATCTTCTGCTTCGGGATTTTCGTTTGCTACCTCTTTTTGGGCAACTAAAAAGATCATTTGTTCGTCTACCATAGCTTTTTCCAATGAAGCAATCGATTTCTCCCTTCCAACATCTAAATGCATTACCATAGAAGGGAAAACAAGTAAACCTCTAAGTGGTAATAACGGGGTATCCTTGATTTGAATAGTCATCTTTAATCCTCCAACTTTTTCAAAATACTGTAAAGTGATATTTTATTATGAACATATACTTTCATATTTACTAAAACCACATTATATTCTATAGTTTATCATATTGATAACGGAATATTATCCATTATCGTTAGGTATAAAGTTTTTCGAATAACATTATTATAAAGCAAACGAAAGACTGACAGTAAAATTTATTCACTGTATAATATCAAAGTGAAAAAATCAACGTCAGTCTTAGCTCTAACCTATACTAAAGATTTTCTATCAAGATAAATTGAAAGGAAATTAGGCACTTTCCTTAGGAATTCGTTTCTTACTTTCTTCCACTGTCCCATCTACATAGACGATAGTTGGGTTTTGGTTTTCTTCCGTCACTGTTTCCTTTGTAATAATGCACTTAGCAATGTCATCTCTAGATGGTAAATCAAACATAATATCTAACATAATTGTTTCAATAATGGAACGTAATCCCCTTGCACCTGTTTTTCTTTCCATGGCACTTTTGGCAATTTCTTGCAGGGCTTCTTCTTCAAATTCAAGCTCAACATTGTCCATTTGTAATAATTTTTCATATTGCTTCGTTAAGGCATTTTTCGGTTTTGTTAAAATTTCCATTAATGCATCTTCATCTAATGGTTGTAGGCTAGCAATTACTGGTAAACGCCCGATAAATTCAGGAATTAACCCGTAACTTAACAAGTCCTCTGGTAAAACTTTACTTAACAATTCACCAGTATTAAGGTCTTCTTCAGCATGTGCATCGCCAAATCCAATTACTTTTTTACCTATACGTCTTTTAATGATTTGATCAATACCATCAAATGCTCCACCAACGATAAATAATATATTAGCTGTATCAATTTGAATAAACTCTTGGTGTGGGTGTTTTCGACCACCTTGCGGTGGTACACTTGCTACCGTACCTTCGAGAATTTTTAGTAATGCTTGTTGTACCCCTTCACCTGATACATCCCTTGTGATTGATGGATTTTCCGATTTACGAGCAACTTTATCAATTTCATCGATATAAATAATCCCTTTTTCCGCCTTATCGATATCATAATCAGCTGCTTGAATCAATTTAAGTAAAATGTTTTCCACATCTTCGCCAACGTAACCTGCTTCAGTCAGTGAAGTAGCATCTGCAATCGCAAATGGGACATTCAAAATTCTTGCAAGCGTTTGAGCAAGTAATGTTTTCCCACTTCCCGTAGGTCCTATCATTGCGATATTACTTTTTGCTAATTCAACATCATCAGTTTTCTTAGATGAGTTTATTCGTTTATAATGGTTGTAAACAGCGACAGATAAGTTTTTCTTCGCTTTTTCCTGACCAATGACATAACTATCGAGTGTATCGCAAATTTCTTGTGGTTTCGGAATTTCATCAAATTCAACCTCATCATCCATTCCGATCTCTTCCTCAACAATTTCTGTACATAGTTCTATACATTCATCACAAATGTAGACGCCCGGACCAGCAACTAGTTTACGTACAGCTTCTTGATCTTTTCCACAAAATGAACATTTAAGTTGGCCTTTTTCCTCATTAAATTTAAACATTTGCTTTCACCCCTACTCATTTCTTTCACTCATAACTTACAATATCATTTTTCACAATAACAACTACAATATACAATTAATTTATATTAATTTTAAAGCATTTATTATTTCCCTAAAATAACTTAACTTTTTTAATAATTGAATTAACCAAAATTATTTAGAACGATTCTTCAATAATCATATCAAATAGTTGTTAAAAAAGAAAATAATACAACCCCTACTATTTGTGTTTTATCGTTATTATGTTGATGAAATAATAACATGAAAGCAAGGTGCACGATAATGTAGCCGACCTTGCTTTCTTCATTGAAAATTGTTTTGATTAGTTAATACTTATCAACGAAAATAAAATCTTAATTATTAAACAGTTTTACTATTTTCAACTAAATAATCAATTGCTTTTTGCATTTTTAAATCTTCTTTTAATACATCTTTGTTACCACCAAGCATACCGATAATTTGATCCTTTTCCATCTTATACATTTCAACCATTTTATCGATTTCTTTGTCAATATCTTCTTCAGTCACCTCAAGCTTTTCTGTATTTACGATTGTTTCCAATGTTAAATTCGTTTTGACACGTTTCTCAGCATCTTCTTTCATTTGCTCACGTAGCTGTTCCTCTGTTTGACCCGAAAACTGGAAAAACTGTTCTGATGACATGCCTTGCATTTGTAAACGTTGATTAAATTCATTCATCATTTGGTCAAGCTCTGAAGTAACCATTGCCTCAGGAATATTGACCTCCGCATTATCAGTTACTTTTTCTATTAATGTTTCTCTCTTTGCATTCTCCGCTGCTTGTTCTTTCTCCTTTTTTAACTCATCTTTTTTCTTTTCTTTTAATTGTTCAAGAGAGTCTACTTCCTCGTCAACATCTTTCGCAAATTCATCATCTAATTCCGGAATCTCTTTTTCCTTGATTTCATGTATTGTCACTTTAAAAATTACTTCTTGGCCTGCCAAATCTTCTGCTTGATAATCTTCCGGAAATGTTACTGTTATTTCTGAATTAGAACCTGCTTCCTTGCCGATAAGTTGTTCTTCAAATCCAGGAATAAACTGACCTGAACCAATTTCCAACGAATGGTTTTCATCTTTTCCGCCCTCAAAAGGTTCACCATCTTTAAAACCTTCATAATCGATGACAACCGTATTACCTTCTTCAACGTGCCCTTCTTCTTTTAGAACCAATTCAGCTTGGCTTTGACGTAATGATTCAATTTCATTTTCCACATCTTCATCAGTTACTTCAACCGATTCCTCTTCAACTTCCAACCCTTTATAATCACCTAATGAAACCTCAGGTTTTACTGTCACTTCACAAGTAAAAACAAGCTCTTTCCCTTTTTCAATCTCATCAATATCAATCTTAGGTTGATCTACTGGAAAAATTTCCGTTTGTTCTACTGCTTCACTATAAGCCCCAGGTAAAACTATATCAATGGCATCTTGGTAAAGTGATTCAACACCAAAACGATTCTCAAAAATTTTTCGTGGAATTTTCCCTTTACGAAATCCAGGAAGATTTACATCTTTAACTACCTTTTTAAACGCTTGGTCCAATGCCTCATCAAATTGATCTACTGAAACATTAATTGTCAAAACTCCTTCATTTCCTTCTTTCTTTTCCCAACTGGCCGTTACCGACATGTTACTCCCTCCAAAATTCATCATGAAAATTTATTATATTCATATAGTTAAAATTCGATAAAATGTACAACCATTTTAGTATAACATAATGTATGATGCTTTCAACTTTTTTAATTAATAATCCACACTACTAATCCTTAAAAAATAAATTGAATTAATTTTATGTCATACCATTATTGAAAATTTTGATTCTGATTATAATTTATCATCAATACACAATAGTGACCTTATATGTCTACAATCCCCATCAAGTAAGTATAATAAACCCTAGATCTAATACGAAAAAAATCCGAACACTTTCTATCAGTCAAAATTAATTACTTATCATGTTTCATAAACTTGTAAAAACATTTCATGGCACATATTAATTTCATACACATATTTTTGCACCCTATGATTTACAGTATTATGATCATCAGCCTCATTAAAATGGACTTCTCCCATGTGAATTAGTGCCTTAACGAGAATTCCCTCTTCATCCTTTGATATCAAGAAAGGATATAGCACATAACTATAATGATTAAACATTTGTAATAATAAACCATGTTGAACAGGGTTTTGGTGTAGAATCGATTCCATCTTTTTAACTATATGAAGATATGTAGGTTGCCTGTTCCAATCTATTAATTCCGTGGGAACAACACTAATTGATTGACCAAACTTCTGCAACTTAATTTTTTGATTGATTTTGTTATCCTTTGCCCACATTAAGATATCTGTTTTAATTACAGGATGCACTAATTTATCATTTAAAAATGAATGCCAAAAATTCACATCATAATAGTTTACTAACTTCATTTTCGCCATTATCCCTGCTTGTGCTAAGTGATTTTCTTCAAGGCGGGCTTTTTCCAATTTTCCCATAAGTAGTTGAATTTCATCTTCTAGCAAAGATTTAGCTGATTCATATAGGGCTGCTAATGCATTGTTGGACTTCAAAATATAACCATTTTCTAGTCCTAAATCATAGGTTTTAATTAAATCCGTATAAAGCCCTGATTCATGCAATACAAACAAATAATGATCAAGAAAGAAACGATAAGATTCATCTGATAAGCCCATTATCCTTTCACAAAAATCCTTAGCCATTTCCCATCGGTTCAATCTTATTAACGCATCTATTTTATTTACGTAAACATTCGGATTTCCAAATTCATGTAATATTATTTCATCAACAATCAAAATGACATCCTTATCACGATTTTCCGCTAACGCCATCCTTAATTGTTTAAATAATATTTCTTTCAAATTTGGAAGTGGTACAATTTGACTTTCTGTCATCACTATCTGTCCTTCATCATAGGTTATTACTAATATTTTAATAAAAGTAACTGCGAATTTCCACTGTTCCACTTCTGTTGGTAATTTATACGATGCTATAATAAAATGTAGATAGTCAAACACAATTAGGAGGAACTATTTTGTTACTACATAAATTACAAGAGATTTTAGGGGTAACTAGAATTTCCACAAATGATACAATATTGCAACAGCATAGTCGGGACGAATCTTACCATACTCCAGTACTACCTGATGTCGTTGTTTTTCCAGAGACAACAAGGGAAATTCAACAAATTGTCCATCTTGCAAATGAACTAAATAAACCGATTGTCCCTTTTGGTGTGGGATCTAGTTTAGAAGGTCATGCAATTCCGATACAAGGTGGAATATCAATGGATTTCAGTCTAATGAATAGAATTATTGACATCCAACCTGAAAATTTTCTAGTTACGGTTCAACCTGGTGTTACACGTACTCAATTAAATGAGGCATTAAAAAAACATGGTTTATTTTTTTCCGTTGATCCGGGCGCAGATGCAATAATCGGTGGCATGGCGGCAACTAATGCAAGTGGAACAACAACTGTTAAATATGGCGTTATGCGGGACCAAGTAAGAAATTTACAAGTTATTCTTCCTAATGGAACATTGATTGAAACAGGTAATTTAGCTACAAAATCATCATCCGGATATCATTTAAATGGATTGTTTATCGGATCTGAAGGGACGTTAGGCATATTCACGGAACTAACAGTAAAGGTATTCGGTATTCCCGAACATATTATGGCAGCAAGGGCTACATTTCCAACAGTAGATGACGCTGTGCAATCTGTCACAACATTATTAAGTGCTGGCATTCAAATCGCTAGAGTTGAATTAGTTGATGCACCATCGATTAGGCAAGTAAATTTATATAAAGAGACAGATTATGAGGTACAGCCAACATTATTTATCGAATTACAAGGCAATGAACGTGGAATTGAAAAAGACATTGAAATGATGAAAGAATTACTTGAAAGTCATCAAGTAAAAGATATTACATTTGTTAAAGATACAAAATCACGAAATGCTTTATGGGAAGCTAGACACCATTTAGCCTACAGTTATATCCACCTAAACCCGGGGAAAAAACAAATGGTGACAGACGTTTGCCTACCTTTATCGAAACTTGGAAAAGGTATTACTGTTGCACGAGAGGCACTTGATAAAATTGGTCTTCCCGGTGGTATCGTGGGACATGTCGGTGACGGGAACTTCCATGCGCTCATCATGGTCAATATGAATGAGGAAACAGAAGTTCAAAAAGCCAATTTATTTAACGAAAAGGTAGTTGAATTTGCATTAATAAATGGGGGAACTTGTACTGGTGAACATGGTGTAGGTATTGGAAAAGCAAAATATCAACATCAAGAACACGGTGAAGCATATCACCTAATGAAAGATATAAAACAGTTAATCGACCCTAAACAAATATTTAATCCAGGAAAAATTTTTATTGATTAATTTTCCGATAATCACAACGATAACGTCGGCAAAAATTAAGATTCCTATACGCCATTAAATACTTTTTCCCCAATCACTTGTAATGGGGATTGACAACAGCCTGTCCTGTAACGGGATGGGTATTTTATAACATGTTTTTTCCTTGTCACACTTTCTTTAAAACAAGCTGAACATCGATATACATAAAATTTACCAACTAATTTTTCATTCGTACTACTCACGCCATGTTTTTTTAATTGTGCTTCAAAATAAGGATGTCCATCGCGACTGGGCATCTCTTTTACATGTAATGCATAATGAATACATTCATGTTTTAATACATCTATAATAACCGAATGATCACCATGATCTAAGAGAAAACCAGCCAATTCAATCCGGACTGGTTTGTTTGTTCTTTCATATACATAACGACCCATTGTAGAACGAAGTCGATTGTTACGTACGATTGGAATCGATAATAAAGTATCAAAATGTTCCCTTAAAAACTGTCTAGCTTCAATGGTAAGTAATTCAAGCACGGTCGATCACCTTCATTTTTACCTTTCAATCAAAATTTATTATTGAAAAAATTTAAACTTATATTGCTGTATTGGAGGTAAATGTAAATGAAATTGATCTATTTGTCAAGATCATCATCATCAGGCTATGTAACTGCTTTTGATGGATTAGTTGCTATTCATTAATGACTATGAAGTAAAAAAAGATGACTTGAAAAATGATGTAAATGTAGTTTTAAAACGTTTGTTTTCCAAAATGAACTGTTGTCCCTTTTCTGTTACATACGTTTTTTCGTGAATAACATATTTGTTTAAATGCGCTTTCCAAATTGCATTCGAAATGAAGTCCTTTTCCACAGCCTCATCAACAATTTTATTAAATTCATCTATTGTTATATTTAAATCATATGCACGAGGATTTCGGGTTTGGTTAATTAATTTGAATAATTTAACCATTAATTTATCAACATTCATTTTATTTTCCCCCTAATTATAACACAATTATTTTGCAATTTTTTTTATTTAGTAAATTTCGGTCAATATATACATAACATTCTAAATACTTTATTTTATCATACTATTAATAAGCCAAAATTACTAGTGGAAATGATGATAAGTTCAATTAATGGGATTATTCTCCATTATTTTGGGTAAAACGATAAGTGTATAGTAAAATATTCAGCTTATGCATTTCTTATCTTTAAGAACAATAGTAATCATATTTCTTTGACGAAATTTTTAATAAAATACCCAAAAAATGCTATATTATAATCGATTCAGATGATTGAAATGAATACAATAGACTGGTAGATTAAGAAAAAGGACTTCAATTTAATTTTTAAAAGGAACTAAAACTATGTCATTAACACGTTATTATCCAAATACAACGATAGAAGCTTTGCCGGGTGATATTATATATTCATCAATTGCTAGATCGACTTATTTTGTTGGTCATTCAGTCATCATTGGTACAGATTTTACAATCAAAGAGGTCATTCCAAGTATACCGGGATGGCAAATATTGACACTTAAACAACATTGGAATAGACATCATCCCGGGGATAAAGTAACAATTCTTCGTTCTAAGATGGGGGCTAAAGAGGCCGCTTCATGGATTACTGGAAACATTAAATCTTTTAAGACATATAACCTTATTAACTATGACATAAATAATTTAGCCAAAAGCTACTGCTATAAATTTGTTACACAGGCTTATTACCATGGTGCAGGTATTTCAATCGTTAAAAAAATGAACCGACTTTTATTGCCAAATGATATTAAAAAATCATCCGTACTTGATCGAGTTGCAATCATTTATATTAATTAATTCCCTATCCAAAGCGTGCGGCAATTCGTGTCTCTATTAATCGACTGCCTTTCTTCCCTTAAAGAACATGTAAATCATGGCACCTAAAATAAATATGTAACCAATCAAACTAAATAAATCAGGACCCTCACTGAAAATCATAAAGCTTAAAATCGTTGTAAAAATTACAGTTGAATAGGTGAAAATTGATATATCTCGTGCTGGGGCATATTTATAGGCTAACGTAATTCCAAATTGACCAATCGTTGCAAAAAATCCCGCTAACAATAAATATGCTAATTGTTTACCTGTCATCGGTTCATAAAAGAAAATTAAAAACGGTAATAAAACAACAGTTGAAAAGAATGAAAAATAAAAAACAACTGTATAATATTTTTCCCGATTACCTAACACTCTTAGTAACGTATATGCCGCTGCGGCGAAGATTGCCGATAAAACTCCAATTGCATAAGGGGTAACATCAATGGAAAAAGTAGGTTTTACAATAAATAGCATCCCAATAAATGCAACTATAATTGTCACCATTTGAAAAGGTAATATTTTTTCCCTTAAAAAAATCCCCGACAAAATAATCACTAAAAACGGACTCATTTTATTTAACATGTCCGCATCAGACATAACTAAATGATCAATAGCATAAAAAAGAAAGATAATTCCAATTGTCCCAAAAATTGATCTACCCAATAAAACGAGTTGATTTTCTTTTTTACCAAATAAACTCTCTTTATTATAGACGACAAAAACCAAAGCAATCATCGCAGATACAAAATTTCGGAAAAATGTTTTTTGAATTGCCGGGAGATCACCCGATAGCTTAACAAATAATGTCATCACTGAAAAACCAATCGAAGAAATTAACATTAACATAATACCTTTAACTATATTATTCACGAATAGCCACTTCCTTACTGAAATAAACAATCAGTTATTAAGTATCTATTAATTGCAAACTGAATT
>DKGO01000203.1 GCA_002453315.1 Caryophanales bacterium UBA6768
TGGATGGGATCCGACCGGCGGAACGACATACTATTTTAATCCCGATACTGCAACATCCGGCTGGATCTGGACACGACCACAAGTAACTAAAATAGGCAAGCACATATTTGCACACTAATTAGGAGGTGTTACTTTGATACGTTCTGTGTTAATGGGACTACTGACAGTTGCAGTTGTCGCAACTGGTTATTGGGGTTATACAGAGCATCAGGAAAAGAATGCGATTTTAATAAAAGCTGAAAACAATTATCAACGAGCCTTTCATCAACTTACGTATCGCATTGATCAACTTAACGATGAAATAGGAACAACACTTGCTATGAACTCAAGAAAAAGTTTATCACCTTCGCTAGCAGAGGTGTGGAGGATTACATCTGCCGCTCGCGGTGATGTTGGCCAATTGCCTCTTGCCCTGATGCCATTCAATAAAACAGAAGAGTTTCTAACTAATATTGGTGATTTTTCCTATCGTGTTGCGGTTCGTGATCTTGACAAAGAACCGCTCACAGATAAAGAAGTGAGCACATTAAAAAAGCTTTACAGCAAATCCGGTGAAGTGAAAAAAGAATTAAGGAAAGTTCAATCCCTAGCTTTAAAAAACAATTTGCGCTGGATGGATGTAGAACTTGCGCTCGCCTCGGAAGAAGAACCAGTGGATAATACAATCATTGACGGGTTTGAAACAGTGGAAAAAAATATTGACGGTTATTCAGAAGTCGATTGGTCTCCACAAGGCCAAAATAATCTTGAAGAAAAGAATAATTTAGCAAAAAATTTAACTGGTAAAAACATATCAGCAAATGAAGCAAAAAAAATTGCTAAAAAATTTTTAGACATAAAACAAGATAATATAGAAGTGAATGAAACGAATCAAGATACTAAATATGCAGCTTATAATGTAAAAGTAGAACAACCAAATGGTCAATCCACTGTTATGGATATATCCAAGAAAGGCGGACATCCCATTTGGATGCTAAATCATCGGGATGTAAAAGAGAGTAAAATTAGTTTAAATGATGCGTCACAACGTGCCGAAAAGTTTTTAAATAAACAAGGATTTAAAAATATGGCCCTTGCAGACAGTAATCAATTCGATCACGTTGGGATTTTTACGTTCGTACATCATGAAAAAGGGATTGCCATCTATCCTGATTCCGTGACAGTAAAAGTAGCGTTAGATGATGGAGCGATACTTGGTTATGAAGGCATCAACTATTTAGTCTCTCATAAAGACCGGACCTATTCGGCTAAGAGAATTTCAATCGAAGAAGCGAGAAAACAAATTAACCCTAACGTTGAAATACATGAAGAACAACTAGCGATAATTGAGAATGAATTTGATAAAGAAGTGCTTACTTATGAATTCATTGGTACGCTAGGTGATGAAACTTATAGAATGTACATTAATGCCGAAAATGGTGAAGAAGAAAAAGTAGAAAAGTTAAAAGAAGCTGAACCACTATATTCGTGATTCCCCTAATCCTCTTAAGGACCTAGTACCTTAAGAGGATTTTGTGTTTCCATTTTTGGCAAAATAAGCTAAAATTGTCATAGGGGGGATTATGATGATTTCAATTGGTGATACAATTATTTTAGAATCACTTGATAATCAAAACGAAAAGGAGCTATATCGCTCCAAAGTAATTGATATAAAAGAAAGTTCGATATTTATTGGACCGCCTATTAAAGAAAAAACGAATAGGACGGAACCAATTTTACTTGAAAACACATCTTTTGACGTCCAATTTGTCGCTAAAGATAAAAAGGTGTATCGATTCAAGACTAAAGTCTTGAGTAAGCAGATCGATAATATAACAATGTTTGAACTAGATCTCCCTCATCAAGAAGAATTTATTAACATCCAAAGACGATCATTTATTCGAGTTGAAAGCCAGCTAAAAGTCAAAGTTTTCTCTTTAAACAATGATTTTCTACCGTTTGATACATACACAACAAATATTAGTGCTGGAGGATTAAGCCTTGTTTTTCCATCTGAGCATACTTTAGAAAAAGATCAAGTTGTCCTCTGTTCATTTGTTTTATCTATCCGCTCGGAGGATAATGTATATATACAACAACCTTGTAAGGTCGTTCGAGTAACAAATAATGAGACAAACCAGTATGCATCATTAGAATTTGAAGAAATGAGCGAAGCAGACCGTCAATATCTCGTTCGCTTCTGTTTTGAGCAGCAGCTAGCTTTAAGGAAAAAAGGTTATAACGACATTTGAAAATATGTTATGCTTTATATAAAACCGTAGAATCGATAACCTGTTTAAATCATGTCAATACGTCCGCAGGTTCGATCTATGTTTCAATTACATATGTAGGAGGCATTATGACAAAAATTCAAATTGCCATAGATGGACCTGCTGGCGCAGGGAAAAGTACTGTTGCCAAAAAAGTTGCAAATTCGCTCCACTATTTGTACATAGATACAGGTGCTATGTTTCGCGCCTTAACATACGAAGCGTTAAAAGCTGGCGTGAATTTACAAAGCGGCAACCAATTACGTGAACTTTTAGAAAAAATAAATATTAACTTTATTCAACACGATGATGAACAATTAGTGTTTGTTAATGATGATGAGGTTACGAATGAAATTCGATCTCAAGAAGTAACACAAACTGTTTCGCTCGTTGCCACCCACAAAGAAGTCCGCGAAGAAATGTTAATCCGACAACAAGAGATGGCGCAGGCAGGTGGAGTTGTCATGGATGGTCGTGACATCGGAACGTGTGTCTTACAAGATGCTTCTTTAAAAGTTTTTCTTACAGCATCTGCAGAAGAGCGGGCAAAGCGTCGGTACGATGAATTAGTCTCAAGCGGAGTCCAAACTGATTTAAAGCAACTACAACGGGAAATAGAAGAGCGAGACTACCGGGATACAGAAAGGGAGATTGCTCCATTAAAAAAAGCACCTGATGCTTTAGAAATCGATTCAACTTCTTTATCAATTGATGAAGTTGTGGAAGAAATATTAACTCTCGTGAAAGAGAGGAATTAGTGTGTATCTTTATCATATTGGAAAAGCTTTACTTTTTATATATTTTAAAATCGTTTTCCGTTTAACTGTTATTGGAAAAGAAAACGTTCCTAAGGAAACTGGTGTGCTTTTGTGCTCTAATCATACTAGCAATTATGACCCTCCAGTTTTAGGTGTAGCATTTCCACGTGTTGTTCGATTTATGGGAAAAGCTGAATTATTTAATAATCCTTTAATGAAATGGTTAATGATAAGAATAGGTGTGTT
>DKGO01000205.1 GCA_002453315.1 Caryophanales bacterium UBA6768
TTTAATTTAAATAAAGTATGTGATTTTCAGGGAGTACCCGTGCTAAATATTAATGATTTAGCAAATGCGGTGAAACCAGTTGTTTTACCGGGAGAAGAAATTGTTATTCAAGTGATTAAGGATGGGAAAGAACAAAAACAAGGAATTGCTTATTTAGATGATGGTACAATGATTGTTGTAGAAAGTGGTCAAGATTACATTGGGAAGACAATCGAGGTCATTATAACGAGTGTGTTACAGACTTCGGCCGGCAGAATGATCTTTGCAAAACCAAAAGCATTAGAAAAAGCACAATAATCGTAGTAAAATAGATGTCATGAGTGATAACACCTTATGTTATCACTTTTTATTGGTGTGAGCTAAATAGAAAAACATAAGGTGTAAAATATTACATTAGCTGTCGCAAATGGAAGGGGAAGAATACATGTCAAAGCAAGTACGTGTGCGTTATGCACCAAGTCCAACAGGAGATCTCCATATAGGGAATGCCCGTACAGCATTATTTAACTATTTATATGCGAGACATTTTAATGGAAAATTTATTATTCGAACAGAAGATACTGATGCTAAACGAAATGTCGAAGGTGGCGAAGAAAGTCAATTAACCTTTTTGAAATGGTTAGGACTTGATTGGGATGAGGCTGCTGATATTGGTGGAGATTATGGCCCTTATCGTCAATCAGAAAGATTATCAATTTATAAAAAATATATTGACATCTTAATAGAAAAAGATTTAGCATATGAATGTTTTATGACAGAAGAGGAACTAGAAACCGAAAGAGAAAAACAACGTGCCAAAGGACAAGTGCCAAAGTATTCGGGAGCACATAGCCGTTTAACAGAAGAACAAAAAGAAGCCTTTCGCAAAGAAGGCCGGTCACCCTCTATTCGTGTTCGTGTTCCGGAAGATAAAATGTTCACATTTGAAGATATTGTCCGGGGGGAAATTTCATTTCACTCAAGCGATTTTGGTGACTGGGTCATCGTGAAAAAAGATGGCATGCCAACGTATAATTTTGCAGCCGTTATCGATGATTATTTAATGGAAATCTCCCATGTATTAAGAGGGGAAGAGCATATTTCAAATACTCCACGCCAAATGATGATATATGATGCACTTGGTTGGGAGGCCCCTAAGTTTGGGCATATGACTCTGATCTTAAATGAAGACAGAAAAAAATTAAGCAAACGTGATCAACATATAGTTCAGTTTATTGAGCAGTACAAAAACTTAGGCTTTTTACCAGAAGCATTATTTAATTTTATTTCACTACTTGGTTGGTCTCCTGTTGGTGAAGAAGAAATATTTAGCCAAGAAACTTTAATTGAAATTTTTGATCCCGAACGATTGTCTACATCAGCGGCTATATTTGATCAACAAAAATTAGAGTGGATGAATGGTGAATATATTAAGCAAACATCAGCAGAAAAAGTAATTCAACTCTCTCTTCCGCATTTAGAAAAGGCAGGAAAATTATCACAAACGCCAGCTGAAAAGGAATTAAATTGGGTGAAGGAAGTCATTTTATTATACCAAGAACAGCTTCGTTACGGTGCGGAAATTGTCACATTAACCGAATTGTTTTTTAAAGATGACATTCTACTTGATGAAGAATCATTAAAAATTTTAAAAGAAGACCAGGCTATTGAGGTGTTGCAAGTTTTTACGGATAAATTAATTCATTTGGATGAATTTACTGATGAGCAAATTAAAGATCAAATTAAGGCGACACAAAAGGAAACAAAACATCGTGGAAAAAAATTATTCATGCCAATCCGGGTAGCAACAACTGGTCAGACACATGGGCCGGAATTGCCTAAAGCCATTGAATTAATAGGCAAGGAAATGGTATTAAATCGTTTGGACCGAATATTAAATGAAATTGGAGCTTAAATAGTTCACATTTTCTTTCTTGTATAATATAGTAAGAATACAAACAGAAGTTAGCTAAAGGTAATTTAATAAAATGAAAATTTTGAAGAGGAAAAGTAGATAGAAACATGCTTATTAAGAGAAAGTCATCTTAGGCTGAAAGTGACTTTGAGCATTTCTTTTGAAAATGCCCCTCTGAGTCCATTATGGAATCGAGTATATAATGGCGGTGACGTACCGTTAACAACGCAAAAGTTGAAGGAATCGTTTTAAGTCCTTAAACAGAGTGGAACCGCGCATATTACAAGCGTCTCTGTGTATTTAATTACATAGGGACGTTTTTTATTGTTTCTAAAAGTAGGAGGTATGAATCATGGGTGCATTCAAACGAATGCGAGAAGATATAGATGTTGTTTTTGAACAAGACCCGGCGGCACGTACGTATTTAGAAGTGATTCTGACCTATTCGGGTTTACATGCGATTATTGCCCATCGAATTGCTCATCGATTTTTTAAATGGAAATTATATTTTATTGCAAGAATGGTATCACAAATAAGCCGTTTTTTTACAGGGATAGAAATCCATCCGGGCGCAATAATTGGTCGAAGATTTTTTATTGACCATGGAATGGGCGTTGTCATTGGTGAAACATGTGAAATTGGTGACAATGTTACCATCTATCAAGGCGTAACACTTGGTGGTACGGGTCACGAAAAAGGAAAACGTCACCCAACCATTAAGGATAACGTCCTTATAGCAGCAGGTGCAAAGGTGTTAGGTAACATAACAATCCATAAAAATTCTAAAGTAGGTGCGGGTTCCGTTGTATTAAAAGAGGTACCTGAAGGTGCAACTGTTGTAGGAATACCTGGTCGTATTGTCAAACAAAATGGAAAACGAATTAGTCAAAAGTTAGACCATCATATGCTCCCAGATCCAGTACTGGACCGTTTACAAGAGTTACAAAAGGAAGTAGATGAATTAAAAAAAGGATTAAACAAAATGAAAGAGGGAAATGAATATGACCATCACCATGTATAATACATTAACGAGAAAAAAGGAAGTTTTTAAACCAATCATACCGAAAAAAGTGATGATGTACGTTTGTGGTCCAACAGTATATAATTATATTCATATAGGCAATGCACGACCTGCCATCGTCTTTGATACAGTTCGTCGTTATTTAGAGTATAAAGGCTATGATGTAAATTACGTCCTTAATTTTACAGATGTGGACGATAAAATTATTGATGCTGCAAAAAAGCAAAATGAGAAAGTGCAAGACATTACGAACCGATATATTGATGCCTATTTAAAAGATGTTCAACAATTAGGTGTAAAAGAGGCGACACATCACCCACGTGTTACAGAAACGATGGATGAGATAATTTCATTTATTGAACAATTGATCGCAAAAGGCTTTGCATATGAAGAGGAAGGTGATGTCTATTTTAAACCAAGAGAGTTTGAACAATATGGGAAGCTATCTGATCAATCAGTTGACGAATTACGGGCAGGCGCTCGGATTAAGATTGGGGAAAAGAAACATGATCCACTTGATTTTGCACTATGGAAACAAGCAAAAGAAGGTGAAATTGCTTGGGATTCCCCATGGGGAAAAGGTCGACCTGGTTGGCATATTGAATGTTCAGCAATGGCCAAAAAGTATTTAGCGGATACAATAGATATCCATGCGGGTGGTCAGGACTTAACTTTTCCACACCATGAAAATGAAATTGCCCAATCGGAGGCGTTAAATGAACAGCCATTTGCCAATTATTGGCTTCATAACGGATATATGAATATTGATGATGAGAAAATGTCTAAGTCATTAAATAATTTTATTTTAACAAAAGACTTATTGGCAGAGCATGATCCGATGGTATTACGGTTTTTTATGCTAAGCGTCCACTACCGTAATCCTATTAATTTTACTGAGGAATTGCTTAATGGTGCAAAAAATAGTTTTGAAAGAATTAAATTAGCTTACCTCAATCTTGGTCATCGTGAAAAAATGAGTGCCAACATTGGTAATAATGAAAAAAATTGGTTACAAAAAATCGATGCTTATCGGTCAGACTTCGAAAAAGCGATGGATGATGATTTTAATACAGCTAATGCGATTACGGTTTTATTTGAACTTGCTAGAGAAGCTAACGTTTATTTAGAACAAAATCAAACTTCCAAAAAGGTATTGCAACATTTCCGTGAACAAATGGTCACGTTACTACAACTATTAGGCATTACATTGGAAGAAGAACAATTACTAGATGAAGACATCAATACATTGATTGAAGCGAGAGAATTAGCTAGAAAAAATAAAGACTATGAGAAAGCCGACGCCATCAGAGACAAATTAAAACAGGAAAATATTGTTTTGGAAGATACAGCACAGGGCATCCGCTGGCGTAGGCAATAAATGATCAACTGTTGAGGTGAGATATGACGGTAGATGTAGAACAGTTAAATAGTTTAGTATTAGCCTATATGGGTGACGCCATATTTGAATTACATGTTCGGGAACATTTAATTGAGTCAGGGAAAGTGAATCCACGTGAGCTACAACACCGGGCAGTCAAATTTGTTTCAGCGAATGCACAATCGGCAATATTGCATCATTTCCAAGAACAGCAATTTATTTTGAAGGAAGAAATGAGCATTATCAGACGTGGTAGAAATGCAAGATCAAAAACAATTCCTAAAAACACATCAATTCAAGCATATCGGGAATCAACAGCATTAGAGGCACTATTGGGTTATCATTACTTAAAAGGCAATGATGAACGATTACAAGAAATAATAAATAAAGCGATAAATTTTGTTAATGGGCAAAAGTAGTGGGGCATTTTTAGTTTGCGAAGAATGTCAAAAAATGATGAAAAACTAAATAAATTGTCATATTGAATTTAGAAGATACATGGAGTGGGGAAAAGAATGAGTGAAGAAATGATTATAGGAAAAAATCCTGTATTAGAGTCGTTACAATCCAAAAGAACTGTCTATAAAATCCTTTTATCGGATCAATTAAACAAAAAGGTTGAAACTGATCTTATGAAAGAGGCAGGGAGGAAAAATGTTCCTATTCAGAAAGTAACACGGGCCAAGTTGGATAAATTAGCAAATGGAAAACACCAAGGAATAATTGCCTTCGTTCAATCATATGAATTTGTCTCCATTCCCCACATCTTAAAAAAGGCACAACAGAAAAATGAATTACCTTTTCTCATCTTATTAGATGAACTTGAAGACCCCCATAATTTAGGGGCAATTCTACGAACAGCTGATGCAACAGGTGTTCACGGAGTGATTATTTCAAAACATCGATCAGTAGGCCTGACAAGCACCGTTGCAAAGGCATCAGTGGGTGCAATTGAACATGTGCCGGTAGCTAGGGTGACAAACATGACCCAAACAATTAAACAACTGAAGAAAGAACATATCTGGGTAATTGGTACAGATGGACAAGCCCCAAAAGATTATCGAACAATTGAGTCAAAATTACCAATAGCCATCGTCATCGGGAATGAAGGTAAAGGAATTAGTCGTCTAGTGAAAGAACAATGTGATTGGTTAATCCATATTCCGATGAAAGGTAAAATTTCCTCATTAAATGCTTCAGTAGCAGGAGGGTTGTTAATGTATGAAGTATATAGAAAAAGGCATTCAATAGGTGATCAATAATGGAGATACTAGTAGTAGATGGCTATAATATCATTGGAGATTGGGAAGAATTAAGACGGCTTAAACGGGTTGATATTAACCATGCAAGAAACCGATTAATAGAAATGCTCATAGAATACCAAGCATATACAGGTAATAAAGTTATCATCGTTTTTGACGCCATGTATGTAAAAGGAATAGAAAGTCGAAAAAAGCAGAATAATGTAGAAATAATTTATACACGTGAAGATGAGACAGCTGATGAATATATTGAAAAGTTAGTAGGTTCTTTAATTAATGTAAAAAACAAGGTATATGTCGCCACTTCTGATTACATGGAACAAAGGACAATTTTTAGTAGAGGAGCACTAAGGCTATCAGCTAGAGAATTACAAATAGAAATGCAGGGGATGAGTACAACTATTGCGATTCAGCTTAAAAAAACATATAGTGAAAAACCAAAAACTAGAATTACAATGAATAAAAAGATATTGAACAAAATGGAAAGATGGCGACGTGGGAACTAAATATTTGTTATTTTAAAACGCAAAAGTAATATATTGGTATTTCCTATTGACTATTTAAAAGACTTCACTGTATACTGTTCATTACACTATAAAAATAGAAATGGGGTAGAATACGAGTGCTAAGTAATCCTATACGAGAAACTCTTGTCTTAGATGAACTGTCAGATGAAGAAATTGTCTTAGAAATTCACGGTGGAAATGTACAGGCTTTTGATATTTTAATTAAAAAATACGAAAACATTGTCCGCCACAAGGTAAGAACATATTTTTTAATAGGAAGCGACAGAGAGGATGTTGTGCAAGAAGGTTATATCGGCTTATACAAAGCAATATGTGATTTTGACAAAGGCAAACAAACAGCATTTCGCTCATTTGCCGAAATGTGTATTACTAGACAAATTATTACTTCTATTAAATCTGCTACTAGACTTAAACATACACCTCTCAATTCTTATATTTCACTATACAAACCAGTCCATGATGAATATTCCGAAAGAACCCTATTAGACACGATTAACAATCACTTTTCACAAGACCCATTAAATACACTTTTAAAACAAGAAGAACGCGCATATATCCAAACACAATTACTGAAAACATTAACTAGATTGGAGCATAGTGTATTGGATTTTTACATACAAGGATACTCGTATGAAGAAATTGCTTCAAAATTACAACGTAGAGAAAAGTCGATTGACAATGCCCTACAAAGAATTAAACGTAAAGTTAATCAAATGATTGAAAAAAAGGAAATTATATAATTCTCAATGAAAGCGCTTAATCATAATAAGTGAAAATTCCCTGTGACAAAATTAAAATCACATGACAAGTTATGATTGACACAAAAATAGAAGCATGGTACATTGTAATGAGAAAAATGGTAGAATGGTGAAGAGATGGGAAATAAAATTATTTTATCTTGTTCGGTTTGTGCAAGCCGTAACTATACGACTAATAAAAATCAGTCATCTAGCCCCGAAAGATTAACCGTTAAAAAATATTGTAAAAGTTGTAAAATTCATACAATTCATAAAGAAACAAAGTAGATAGAATAAGTTGGAGGAAGCATTGTGAAAATTGTTAACTTTTTTAAAGACGTTACACGAGAAATGAAAAAAGTTTCATGGCCAAGGGGACGTGAACTTTTCAGTTATACAGTAACAGTCGTTGTCACCGTTGCATTTGTTGCGTTATTTTTTGCAGTCATAGATTTAGGTATTTCACAGGTATTAAGTAATTTGTCTTTTTTGAATAACTAATGGCTTTTTATGGTATAGTAAATATGATATCATTTCAGTAGAAAACCCGCTGGAACGGGTTTTTTAATGTTGTCATGATTAATAATTATTCAGTGAACACTTATTAGGTCAGAGTGTTGAAAGATTAAAAGATAAGGAGTGAATATGATGGAGAAAAACTGGTATGTAATCCATACGTATTCGGGATACGAAAATAAAGTAAAAATGAATCTTGAAAAACGGGTAGAAACGATGGGAATGGAAGATAAAATTTTTCGTGTTATTGTACCTGAAGAAGAAGAAACAGAATATAAAGATGGTAAAAAGAAAGTTTCTAAAAAGAAATTTTTCCCTGGATATGTTTTAGCGGAAATGATCATGACTGATGATTCCTGGTATGTTGTAAGGAATACACCTGGTGTCACTGGATTTGTAGGTTCAAGTGGTCAAGGTACCAAACCAACGCCTCTATTTCAACATGAAGTAGATACGTTATTAAAGAGAATTGGCATGAAAGAATCTAAGGTAAAAGTAGATTTTTCACTAAAAGAAAACGTAAGAGTGATCGATGGTCCATTTGCCAATCATCTTGGTACTATAGAACATATAGATGCTGAAAAGCAAAAAGTAAAAGTACATGTTAATTTATTTGGTCGGGATACCCCGGTAGAACTAGAGTTTTCACAAATTGATAAAGAGTAACATGTTTTTTATCACCCAGGGTGTAAAACTTTAATTAATATCTAGCCGGATAAAACTAAATTGGCTAGTTAATTTCTTGTATTTCAAAATAGTTTATGCTAGAATTCTTTTGTCAGACTGACAAAATATTGCTAAATTAATTTTGTCATGTATGATGCTACATGCTTACGTGTGTAGAATTTGAGTGGGAGGGAACTTGGAACAAGAACCCATTTACCACATCACGAACTAGTGAGGAGGTGTGTTTCGTGGCTAAAAAAGTAATCAATATTGTAAAATTACAAATCCCTGCGGGTAAAGCAAATCCTGCTCCACCGGTAGGTCCTGCTTTAGGTCAAGCTGGTATTAACATTATGGGATTTTGTAAAGAATTTAATGCACAAACACAAGATCAGGCTGGGATGATTATTCCGGTTGAAATATCGGTGTTTGAAGATCGTTCATTTACATTTATTACAAAAACACCACCAGCAGCGATTTTACTTAAAAAAGCTGCCGGCATTGATAAAGCATCTGGTGAACCAAACGTTAAAAAGGTCGGTACAGTTAAACGTGCACAAGTAAAAGAAATTGCAGAAACAAAAATGCAAGATTTAAATGCTGCTGATATTGAAGCAGCTATGCGCTTAGTTGAAGGTACAGCCCGTAGCATGGGAATTACAGTAGAAGATTAACTTCATTTCATTGCTGTTGTACATTCAACGTGGGAGGAAATTCCGTTAATACCACAATGAAGGAGGATAAGAATTGAAAAAACGAGGTAAGAAATACCAAGAAGCAGTTAAAACTATTGATCGAACAAAGTCGTATGGTGCTAAAGAAGCAATTGCATTGTTAAAAGAAGTATCTAAGGCAAATTTTGATGAAACAGTCGAAGTGTCATTTCGTTTAGGAGTCGATCCTAAAAAAGCAGACGAAAATATTCGTGGGGCGGTAGTACTTCCACATGGAACAGGTAAGACGCAACGGGTACTAGTTTTCGCTAAAGGCGACAAAGTTAAGGAAGCAGAAGCCGCTGGAGCTGACTTCATTGGGGATGCAGATATTATTGCTAAAATCAATGAAGGCTGGTTTGATTTTGATGTGATTGTTTCAACTCCGGATATGATGGCTGAAGTAGGAAAATTAGGACGAGTACTTGGACCGAAAGGATTAATGCCAAATCCGAAAACAGGGACAGTGACGTTTGAAGTGGAAAAAGCGGTTAGTGATATTAAGGCTGGTAAAGTTGAATACCGTGTAGATAAATCATCTAACTTACACGTTCCAATCGGGAAAGTTTCTTTTGATAATAGTCAACTTTTTGATAACTTTGAAACAATTGTTGATACAATTGTAAAGGTAAAGCCACAATCGTCAAAAGGGAAATATATTAGAAATTTAGTGATTACATCAACAATGGGTCCCGGAATAAAAGTGGATTATTCGTCATACATTAAGTAAAATATAATTATATTTTATTGACATAAACAAAAATGTCTAATATAATGATGCTTGTGTTAAAATTTTATAATATTTTTTACCGTAGACAGTAGGGGCTTGAAGGCTTAATAGCCTACCGAGGTGACGATGATATTTATTTTAAGAAAATAAATTATTATGCCCTCATGTCTATTGTGAGGGCATTTTCTATTGTGGAAAGGCCGGACAAATATATGGTACAATTTGAGATTATATTAGGTCATGATCAAACTACATGACTCATGAAAGTAATTGTCGTAATCTTAGGAGGTGGGATGAATGTCAACTTTAGAGGAAAAAGAACAACTCGTAAAACAATTAAAGGAGAAGTTCTCTAATAGTCAGTCAACTATTTTAGTTGATTACCGAGGATTAAATGTTGCTGAAATTACAGCATTAAGAAAAGAACTACGCGATAATAACATTGAATATAAAGTATACAAAAATACAATGACAAGAAGAGCGGTCGCAGATACCGATTTAGATGGATTATCAGAACATTTAGTTGGCCCAACAGCTGTGGCATTTAGTGAAGAGGATGTTGTGGCACCGGCGAAAATTTTACATGAGTTCTCGAAAAAACATGAAGCACTCACGATAAAAGGTGGGGCAATAGAAGGGGAAGTAGCAACGCTTGACCAAATTAAGGAATTGTCTACATTACCTGATTACAATGGACTTGTCTCGATGTTGTTAAGTGTGTTACAAGCACCAATGAGAAACCTTGCTTACGTAACAAAAGCAGTATCTGAGCAGAAGGAAGAAGCAAATTAATCGAAAGTTATTATATATTAGGAGGAAATACCATGACGAAAGAACAAATTATTGAAGCAGTAAAAGAAATGTCAGTATTGGAATTAAATGATTTAGTAAAAGCGATTGAGGAAGAATTTGGCGTAACAGCTGCCGCACCGGTTGCAGTAGCTGGTGGAGCTGCCGCTGGTGGTGAAGCTGCTGAAGAGAAAACTGATTTTGATGTTGTTTTAACAGATGCAGGTGCTTCGAAAATTAAAGTAGTTAAGGCAGTTCGTGAAATTACTGGTTTAGGTTTAAAAGATGCAAAAGATTTAACAGATGCTGCTCCTAAAGCAATTAAAGAAGGCGTTGCAAAGGAAGAAGCAGAAGAAATGAAAGCAAAACTTGAAGAAGCTGGTGCTTCTGTCGAATTAAAATAAATATCATAAGGCTCGTCGTTTAGCTGACGAGCCTTCTTATTAAGTAATGGTTCAATAAAGAATAAAATCCTTTCATCAATATTGAAATATACTAGTTTATTTCAATTCACTTAATATTAAGCTATCCCTCTTTAAAACAAAAGTCATCTAAATGATTGGTAGGTGCCGATTTGAATGGAACACTATTACTCTAAAAACCCCCAATCGAAATTTACGACCGAAACTTGGGAATATATTTATAACGGACATCCTTTGACATTTACAAGTGGTTCAGGGATTTTCTCAAAAGGGAAGATAGATTTCGGTTCACAGTTATTAATTCAATCATTTCAAGAACCTGAGATAGATGGGGAAATTTTAGATGTTGGTTGTGGTTATGGAATTATCGGTATAACCCTAGCCCGGGCATATACAAAACGTCATATAACGATGATAGACATCAACGAAAGGGCGATTGAACTATCAAATAGAAACATTCAGCAAAATGAAATAAGTAATGCTTCCGCATTTCAAAGTGATGGATTATCAAGTTTACCCATGAAGGAGAAATTTGCCGCGATTGTCATGAATCCGCCGATCCGTGTTGGTAAGGCGAAGGTATATGATTTATTTAAACAATGCCAATCAGCATTAAAGCCTTCTGGTGAATTTTGGATAGTTATTCAAAAAAAACAAGGTGCTCCATCTGCTGAAAAATTCTTATCTACATTATTTGGGGAAGTTCAAATCGTTAATCGTAAAAAAGGGTATGTAATCCTAAAGTCAAAATAATTGACGGACAACCTTGTCCATGATAAAATAGTTAATTGCTACTAATCAGTTTTCGTGTCAAGTAAAAAATAATAAACAGTATCCATTTGTTTTATAAATACTTGTAAAATACTGATACAAGGCACGGATTTCTTAATAAAATCAATGTATATTGTTAAATGATTAGGTAATAATGGAAATAATCGTGTTCATGAGGTATTTTCATGAAAATATCACACGACATGTTTGATTATAAAATAATGAAGGTTTTTATTCAAAAACCTTTTTTCTATTTTTACCATATATTGTTTATCAGTCAATTTTCGAAAAAACTTACTTTTTTATTGCGAAAAATCGAATGCTATTGATAAAAAGTGAATTCAATTAGTTTAAGGAAATAATAACTTAATTTATTTTATTTCACAAGTATTTGATGTTTTTGTACATCATTTTTATAAAATAAGTTTGATCATAGGGGTGAAGTTGTTGACAAGTCAACTAGTTCAGTATGGACGTTATCGCCAACGTCGAAGTTATGCACGTATCAGTGAGGTTTTAGATTTACCAAATCTAATCGAAATTCAGACGAAGTCATACGAATGGTTTTTGGAAGAAGGTTTAAAAGAGATGTTTGCCGATATCTCACCTATTGAGGACTTTTCTGGAAACCTATCGCTGAAATTTATCGATTATAGTTTAGGGGATTGCAAGTATCCTGTAGAAGAATCAAAAGAGAGAGATGTAACTTATAGTGCACCTCTAAGAGTGAAAGTACAACTCATTAATAATCAAACACGCGAAGTAAAGGAACAAGAAGTTTTTATGGGAGATTTCCCTTTAATGACAGATACAGGTACCTTTATCATTAATGGCGCAGAACGTGTCATTGTATCTCAACTTGTACGTTCTCCTAGTGTCTATTTCAATGATAAAATTGACAAAAATGGAAAACGTGGTTTAACTGCAACTGTTATTCCAAATCGTGGCGCATGGTTAGAGTTTGAAACGGATGCCCGTGATGTCGTATACGTACGTATCGATAGAACGAGGAAACTCCCAATTACAGTGCTGTTAAGAGCGCTAGGTTTTAGTAGTGATCAAGAAATAATAGATTTATTAGGTGAAAACGAATATGTACTAAATACACTTAATAAAGACAATATAGAAACTACTGAGAAGGCATTACTTGAAATTTATGAGCGGTTACGTCCCGGAGAACCACCTACTGTTGAGAATGCTAAAAGTTTATTAGTTTCACGATTTTTTGATCCAAAGAGATATGATTTGGCTCATGTTGGTCGCTATAAGATGAATAAAAAGCTTAATATTAAAAACCGTTTATTCGGTCAAATTTTGGCGGAAACGATTGCAGACCAAGATACAGGCGAAGTACTCGCAGAAAAAGGCGATAAAATAGATCGAAGGCTATTAAACAAATTAATTCCTTATTTAGAGAATAAAGAAGAAATGTTAAATTTACACACTATTTCACTTGAGGGTGGGGTAGTGAATGAAGAAGTACAAATTCAAATGATTAAAATTATTGATCCAACAGATCCTGAAGGTGAAAATGAGTTACATGTTGTTGGTAACGCAAATGTAGACGAATCTATCAAACATATTACACAGGCGGATATTTTATCATCTATTAGTTATTTCTTTAATCTATTGCATGAAGTCGGAAATACAGATGATATTGACCACCTAGGAAATAGACGACTTCGTTCTGTTGGTGAGTTATTACAAAATCAATTCAGAATCGGTTTATCAAGAATGGAACGGGTTGTTCGTGAAAGAATGTCTACTCAAGATACAGCAAGTATTACGCCACAACAGCTTATTAACATTCGGCCTGTGATAGCATCTGTGAAAGAGTTTTTCGGGAGCTCGCAATTATCACAATTTATGGATCAAACGAATCCATTAGCTGAACTAACACATAAAAGACGTCTATCAGCATTGGGACCAGGAGGATTGACGAGAGACCGAGCCGGTATGGAAGTTCGAGATGTTCACTATTCTCACTATGGAAGAATGTGTCCAATTGAAACACCGGAAGGTCCAAACATAGGGCTGATCAATACGATGTCGAGCTATGCTAGAGTAAATAAATTTGGTTTTATTGAAACACCGTATCGAAAAGTAAACCAATCCGAAGGAAAAGTCACCGATGAAATTGACTTTTTAACAGCCGATGAAGAAGATAATTACGTTGTTGCACAAGCTAACGCACGATTAGATGAAGACGGAAACTTTATCGATGATGAGGTTATTGCTCGTTTTCGCGGGGAGAATACCATTGTTCCTAGGGAACAACTAGACTACATGGACGTATCACCAAAGCAAGTTGTTTCAGCAGCAACGGCATGTATACCATTTTTAGAAAATGATGATTCTAACCGTGCGCTAATGGGTGCGAATATGCAACGTCAAGCCGTGCCATTATTGCAACCAGAGGCGCCAATTGTTGGGACAGGTATGGAATACGTTACAGGTAAAGATTCCGGTGCAGCGATTATCTCCCGACATGATGGTATCGTAGAAGAAGTTGAATCACGAAAAATTAAGGTGAGAAGAACGAATATCGTGGATGGCGAGGAAACTAAAGAAGATGTTGATACGTATCGTTTAAGGAAGTTTATTCGTTCTAACCAAGGAACTTGTTATAATCAACGCCCAATTGTAAAAAAAGGTGATAGGGTAACCCGAGGGGAAGTATTAGCAGATGGTCCATCAATGGAGAGTGGCGAACTCGCTCTCGGTCGAAACGTCCTTGTCGCATTTATGACATGGGAAGGTTATAACTATGAAGATGCGATTATCATGAGTGAAAATCTTGTCAAAGAAGATGTCTACACATCGATTCATATCGAAGAATATGAAGCAGAAGCAAGAGATACGAAGCTAGGTCCAGAAGAAATCACACGTGATATCCCTAACATTTCTGATGAGGCACTTAAAAACCTCGATGAAAATGGTGTTATTCGCATAGGGGCAGAAGTGAAGGATGGCGACATTCTAGTTGGTAAAGTAACACCAAAAGGAATGACGGAACTGTCTGCTGAAGAAAGACTTTTACACGCTATATTTGGTGAGAAAGCTAGGGAGGTCCGTGATACATCACTTAAGGTACCGCATGGGGCCGGTGGAATTATTCATGATGTAAAAGTATTTAATCGTGAAGATGGTGATGAATTAAAGCCAGGTGTTAATCAGTTAATAAGAGTATATATTGTCCAAAAGCGTAAAATTTCCGAGGGTGATAAAATGGCTGGTCGACATGGGAATAAAGGGGTTATTTCTAAACTCCTCCCAGAAGAAGATATGCCATTTCTACCAGATGGTACTCCGATTGACATTATGTTGAATCCACTTGGTGTTCCTTCGCGAATGAATATTGGTCAAGTATTTGAATTACATTTAGGGATGGCAGCTAAGAATTTAGGAATCCACGTTGCTTCACCAGTTTTTGACGGTGCTAACGAAGACGATGTTTGGGAAACATTAAAAGAAGCTGGAATGGCTGACGATGCTAAAACAGTACTCTATGATGGTCGTACAGGAGAACCGTTCGATACACGGGTGTCGGTGGGAATCTCTTATATGATTAAGTTATCCCATATGGTTGATGATAAGCTACATGCTCGATCAACCGGTCCATACTCGCTAGTTACCCAACAACCGCTTGGGGGTAAAGCACAATTCGGTGGTCAACGATTTGGTGAAATGGAAGTGTGGGCATTAGAGGCTTATGGTGCTGCCTATACATTACAAGAAATTTTGACAGTGAAATCTGATGATATTGTTGGAAGAGTTAAAACTTATGAATCAATTGTTAAAGGACACAATGTACCAGAAGCGGGAGTACCAGAATCGTTTAAGGTACTTATTAAAGAATTACAAAGCTTAGGAATGGATGTCAAAATGTTGTCAAGTGATGAAAGCGAAATTGATTTAAGGGTATTAGAAGAAGACGATTCGCAATCAGATAGTCCATTTAATTTAGAAGTAAACCATCATTAATTAGGGTGCGTTCGTTTATGTATCACTGTAGTTTGGTTCAATATATAGACGGGTGCTAGGCGAGCGCACTACACCATATTAATGTCCAATTTGTAAGTGATTTGAAACGATATCACATTGGTTACACAATGTTTATTTAAAAAGGTAAGTTATCTTGATCCAATAAAACGGGAGGTAGAGCCCTTGCTAGATGTAAATAACTTTGAGTATATGAAAATTGGTTTGGCCTCATCAGAGAAAATTCGCTCTTGGTCTTATGGAGAAGTGAAAAAACCGGAAACGATTAACTATCGAACTTTGAAACCAGAAAAAGACGGACTTTTTTGTGAGCGAATTTTTGGCCCACAAAAAGACTGGGAATGTCATTGTGGGAAATATAAACGTGTTCGTTACAAAGGTGTCGTATGTGATCGGTGTGGGGTAGAAGTAACGAAACAAAAGGTTCGACGCGAAAGAATGGCACATATAGAATTAGCAGCACCTGTTTCACATATTTGGTATTTTAAAGGCATTCCAAGTCGAATGGGATTGATGCTAGATATGTCACCACGGGCATTAGAAGAAATTTTATATTTTGCTGCCTATGTTGTGACAGATTCCGGAGATACCCCATTAGAAAAGAAACAATTACTTTCCGAAAAAGAATTTAGAAGTTTTTATGAAAAGTATGGCACTGCATTTAAAGCAGAGATGGGTGCTGAAGCTGTTCGTAAATTACTATTAGATATCGATTTAGATAAAGAGGCAGCTGAGCTGAAAGAAGAATTAAAAACTGTCCAAGGACAAAGAAGAACCCGTGCCATTCGTCGACTAGAAGTAATCGAAGCATTTCGTTATTCTGGTAATGATCCAAGCTGGATGGTACTTGATGTTTTACCCGTTATTCCGCCAGAAATTCGTCCAATGGTTCAATTAGATGGGGGACGTTTTGCTACATCAGATCTAAACGACTTATACCGCCGGGTCATCAATCGTAATAATCGCTTAAAAAGATTATTAGATTTAGGTGCACCAAGTATCATTGTGCAAAATGAAAAAAGAATGCTACAAGAAGCGGTAGACGCATTAATTGATAATGGACGTCGTGGTCGACCAGTAACAGGACCGGGAAATCGTCCATTGAAATCATTATCACATATGTTAAAAGGGAAACAAGGTCGTTTCCGTCAGAATCTACTCGGAAAACGTGTCGACTATTCTGGTCGTTCTGTTATTATTGTAGGCCCAAGCTTGAAAATGTACCAATGTGGTTTACCGAAGGAAATGGCATTAGAATTATTTAAGCCATTTATTATGAAGGAGCTAGTCAGTCAAAACATTGCCCATAATATTAAATCTGCCAAAGGTAAAATTGAGCGGGTTCATCCGGAAGTGTGGGATGTGCTAGAAAAGGTAATTAAGGAACATCCTGTATTACTTAACAGAGCACCAACTTTACACAGACTAGGAATTCAAGCTTTTGAACCTACATTAGTTGAAGGTAGAGCAATTCGTCTTCACCCATTAGTTTGTACAGCGTACAATGCCGACTTTGATGGTGACCAAATGGCAGTACACGTGCCATTATCTGCTGAAGCACAAGCAGAAGCACGAATTTTGATGCTTGCAGCACAAAATATTTTAAACCCGAAGGACGGTAAGCCAGTCGTTACCCCATCCCAGGACATGGTATTAGGTAACTATTATTTAACGATGGAAAGAGAAGGCCTAGTCGGTGAAGGTATGGTCTTTAAGGACGCTAATGAGGCCTTAACCGCTTATCATAATGGTTATGTGCATTTGCATTCTAGAGTAGCATTGCAAGCGGGGAGCTTAAATAATCCAACTTTTACTGAAGAACAAAATAATCAATTATTAGTGACGACAATTGGTAAAATTATTTTTAATGAAATAATCCCAAACACATTCCCTTATATAAACGAACCGACAAGGTCGAATTTGGAAGAAAAAACTCCAGATAAGTATTTTCTAGCTAAAGGGATTAATGTGAAAGAAGAAATTGCTAAACGGGACTTAGTCAATCCTTTTAAGAAAGGAATTCTAGGTGACATCATTGCTGAGGTATTTAAGCAATACAAAATTAGCGAAACATCTAAAATGTTAGACAGACTAAAAGATTTAGGGTTTGAATATTCAACTAAAGCGGGAATGACTGTTGGTGTATCTGATATTGTCACCCTTACCGAAAAACCTGAATTATTAGAGGCAGCACAATCGGAAGTTGATAATGTACTACGAGCATTTCAGCGTGGATTGATAACTGAAGAAGAAAGATATAACCGGGTCATTACCATTTGGAATGATGTTAAAGAAGTAATTCAAGAAAAACTCTTGGCATCACTAAACAAAACAAATCCAATCTATATGATGAGTGACTCAGGAGCCCGAGGAAATCCATCTAATTTTACACAATTAGCGGGAATGCGTGGATTAATGGCAAACCCAGCCGGTAGAATCATTGAATTACCAATTCGTTCGAGCTTTAGAGAAGGACTGTCTGTATTAGAGTACTTCATCTCTACCCACGGTGCCCGAAAAGGATTAGCAGATACAGCACTGAAAACTGCTGACTCAGGTTATTTAACAAGAAGACTAGTGGACGTTGCCCAAGATGTAATTGTAAGAGAAACAGATTGTGGTACGGACGTTGGATTAAATGTTTCCGAATTATCTGTTGGTGGCGAATTAATTGAACCATTAATAGATCGTTTAGTAGGCAGAGTAGCTTTTGAAAAAGTTATTCATCCGGAAACTGATGAAATCATTGTCGAAGAAAATGAAATAATATCTGAAGATCAGGCACAAAAAGTAGTTAAAGCCGGAATTGCAGAAGTAGTGATACGTTCAGTATTTACATGTCAAACAAAGCATGGTGTATGTAAACAATGTTATGGAAGAAACTTAGCAACTGGTGCAGACGTTGAAGTTGGAGAAGCAGTAGGCATTATTGCAGCACAATCTATTGGAGAACCAGGTACACAATTAACCATGCGTACATTCCATACAGGTGGTGTTGCTGGGGATGATATTACCCAGGGGTTACCGAGGATTCAAGAGCTCTTTGAGGCGAGAAATCCAAAGGGTCAAGCGATCATTAGTGAAATTGAAGGTACTGTAGAAGAAATTAATGAATCTAAAGATAAACGGGAAGTTGTTGTTAAAAGTGACATAGAAACCGTTGCATACCCTGTACCATATAATGCCAGATTAAAAGTTGTGATTGGAGATGAGGTAGCGCCGGGTCAAGAATTAACAGAAGGATCCATCGATCCAAAGGAACTACTAAGGGTAAAAGGTGTAGAAGGCGTACAATCCTATTTATTAAGAGAAGTTCAACGGGTTTATCGTATGCAAGGGGTAGAAATTGGTGATAAACACGTTGAAGTGATGGTGCGTCAAATGTTAAGAAAAGTTCAAGTCATTGAATCCGGTGATACAGACGTTATCCCAGGTACTTTATTAGAACTACATCAGTTTAAGGAAATTAACAATAAAGTATTACGCGAAGGGCTAGAGCCTTGTGTAGGTGAACCGGTATTACTTGGAATTACAAAGGCATCTTTAGAAACGGATTCATTTTTATCTGCTGCATCATTCCAGGAGACGACTCGTGTGTTAACTGATGCGGCCATAAAAGGTAAAGTTGATAAATTACTAGGCTTAAAAGAAAATGTTATTATTGGGAAGTTAATTCCAGCTGGGACTGGAATGCAACGATACCGGAAAATGGAATTAGAGCTCGATGAACCTATCATTGAACCAGAGGATGTTGAAATAACTAATTAAAATAGGATGTTATCAGCACTGTAGGGATTGTGATCCCTACAGTGCTAAATATCAATAAAATAGCTTCTCATTTTCGTGGTTTGACTGATAGTTGACTTTAAGTAAAATAGGTGTTAATATATTCAAGGTGTTTCCGAGTATGATGATGATAATGGAGGAAATGTTGATGAAGTATGAAAGAATAAATCAACTTCGTGCCTATTTAGTAATCGGAACAAAGCAAGTAACTAAGGCTATTACAAACAGTGAGGTAAGTGAAGTTGTCATAGCTAAGGATGCAGAACAACATATAATAAATAAAGTGTTAGACAGTGTGAAAAAACATAATATACCACATACTTTTGTCGATTCTAAGAAGAAATTGGGCAAAGCATGTAATATAGAAGTTGGGGCAACGGCAATCGCGATTAAACATCATAAATCATGATGAAAAAGCAATATATATTTTTTGCCAAAAATGAACCACCAGGATATGTGGGATAAGAAATAATGCTTAACAAGTGTAATTTCTATCACACTTTTATTGCCTTTATTGATCTAGCAAAAAACAATCATTTATTTATATGTTTTCTAAAATGAAGAATACTTATTATGACAGATATGGAGGGAGGAAAAAACATGCCAACAATTAATCAGCTAGTTCGAAAAGGACGTACAAGTAAATTAAAGAAATCAGACTCACCTGCTTTGAATAGGGGTTATAATACTTTTAAAAAGAAATTTACTAACGTTGATTCACCTCAAAAACGTGGAGTTTGTACAAGGGTAGGTACTTTAACCCCTAAAAAACCAAACTCGGCATTACGTAAATATGCTCGTGTTCGTTTATCAAATAATATGGAAGTAACAGCTTACATTCCGGGAATTGGCCATAATTTACAAGAACATAGTGTCGTACTATTACGGGGTGGACGTGTAAAAGACTTGCCTGGGGTACGTTACCATATTGTTCGCGGTGCATTAGACACAGCAGGTGTAGAAGGACGTCAACAAGGTCGTTCAAAATATGGAGCGAAAAAACCTAAAGAAAAATAAATTGTATGTGAAAAATGTGGTTGAAACAGGATGAAAGGAGGATGACGGGATGCCAAGAAAAGGTCCAGTACCAAAACGAGATGTATTACCGGATCCGATATATAATTCAAAACTCGTAACAAGACTAATTAATCAAATTATGATTGATGGAAAACGAGGTAAAGCACAACGAATTTTATATAAAGCATTTGAAACAGTCCAAGAAAAAAGTGGGCAAAATGCCATGGATGTATTTGAACAAGCAATGAAAAATGTCATGCCAGTTTTAGAAGTAAGAGCGAGAAGAGTAGGTGGCTCGAACTATCAGGTTCCAATGGAGGTTCGTCCAGAAAGACGTCAAGCTCTAGGTCTGAGATATATCGTCAATTATTCTCGCTTACGCGGTGAAAAAACGATGGAAGAAAGATTAGCAAATGAAATATTAGATGCTTCTAATAATACAGGTGCCTCCGTTCGTAAACGTGAGGAATTGCATAAAATGGCAGAGGCCAACAAAGCATTTGCACATTATAGATGGTAAAATAAATTTTAGTTTGAAAGGAAGGAGAAGAATACATGGCTAGAGAGTTCTCCTTGGAAAAGACACGTAATATAGGGGTTATGGCACATATCGATGCTGGTAAAACCACAACTACCGAACGTATTCTTTTCTACACAGGACGTATTCATAAACTTGGAGAAACACATGAAGGTGCTTCACAAATGGACTGGATGGAACAGGAGCAAGAACGTGGAATCACGATCACTTCTGCTGCTACAACAGCCCAATGGAAAGGCCACCGGATCAATATCATTGATACACCAGGTCACGTCGATTTTACAGTTGAAGTTGAACGTTCACTTCGAGTATTAGATGGGGCAATCACTGTACTTGATGCCCAATCAGGTGTAGAACCACAAACAGAAACTGTTTGGCGACAAGCTACAACATATGGCGTTCCGAGAGTAGTATTTATTAATAAGATGGATAAAATAGGAGCAGACTTTTTATATTCGACTGGAACATTGAAAGATCGTTTAGGTGCGAATGCTTTACCTGTTCAATATCCAATCGGAGCAGAGGATCATTTTGAGGGAATAATTGACCTTATCCATATGGAAGCACACTATTATTTAGATGACCTTGGAACAACATCAGAACCAAGGGAAATTCCGGAGGAATACAAAGCAAAAGCCGAGGAACTTCGTGGTGAATTAATTGAAGGTGTTGCTGACTTTGATGAAGATATTATGATGAAATACCTTGAAGGTGAAGAAATCTCCGTCGATGAATTGAAAAATGCTATCCGATTAGCAACATTAAATGTTGATTTATACCCAGTATTTTGTGGGTCAGCATTTAAAAATAGAGGAGTTCAGTTGCTTTTAGATGGGGTTATTGATTATTTACCAGCACCGACGGACATAGCAGCAATCCAAGGTATTCTGCCAGACAGTGAGGAAGAAGTTGAGAGAAAAGCGAGCGATAATGAACCTTTTTCTGCCCTTGCCTTTAAAGTTATGACAGACCCTTTCGTTGGGAAATTGACATTCTTCCGGGTTTATTCTGGAACGTTAAATGCCGGTTCATATGTTTTGAACACAGTGAAAGGCAAAAAGGAAAGAATTGGTCGTATTCTACAAATGCATGCAAATTCACGTGAAGAAATTACAGAAATTCATGCAGGTGAAATTGCAGCCGCTGTAGGTTTGAAGGACACCTCAACTGGCGATACACTGTGTGATGAGAAAAATCCAGTTATACTAGAATCAATGGAATTTCCGGAACCGGTTATCCAAGTAGCAATTGAACCTAAAACGAAAGCTGACCAGGATAAAATGGGGATTGCACTAGGTAAACTTGCGGAAGAGGACCCAACATTTACAACAGAATCCAATCCTGAAACAGGTCAAACGTTAATCGCAGGCATGGGTGAATTACACTTAGATGTCATTGTTGACCGTCTGAAACGTGAATTTAAAGTGGAAGCCAATGTAGGTGCACCACAAGTGGCGTACCGAGAAACATTCCGTGGTTCAGCTGAAGTAGAGGGTAAATTCATTCGTCAATCTGGTGGACGTGGACAGTATGGTCACGTATGGGTAAAATACGAACCAAATGAGGAAGGCGCTGGATTCGAGTTTGAAAATAAAATTGTCGGTGGCGTAGTTCCCCGTGAATATATTCCATCGGTTGAACAGGGAATTAGAGAAGCACTAGAAAATGGAGTGTTAGCTGGTTATCCTGTGATCGATGTTAAGGCATCTTTATACGATGGTAGTTACCATGATGTTGACTCAAACGAAATGGCATTTAAAATAGCTGCTTCCATGTCACTTAGAGCAGCTAAAAGTAAATGTGACCCAGTATTACTGGAGCCAATGATGAAGGTTGAAATCGTCATTCCAGAAGAATATATGGGGGATGTTATGGGTGATGTTACATCAAGAAGAGGACGTGTAGATGGCATGGAGGCCCGTGGAAATGCACAGCTCGTTAAGGCTTATGTTCCGTTGGCTGAGATGTTTGGCTATGCAACTGCACTTCGTTCCAACACACAAGGTCGTGGAACTTATTCCATGTTCTTTGACCATTACGAAGAAGTACCAAAAAGTATCTCGGAAGAGATTATTGCTAAAAATGCCGGTGAATAATTGATTTTTCAATTGTTTTACAGTATAACAATTATTAAGTACTAAGATGAAACTTAGTTAAGATAAATTACTTTAAACTTTTAAGGAGGAATTTTACAATGGCAAAAGAAAAATTTGATCGTTCAAAACCACACGTTAATATTGGAACTTTAGGACACGTAGACCATGGGAAAACAACACTAACAGCTGCAATTACTACTGTAATGCACAAAGTTCAAGGTACTGAAGGGCAAATGGCTTATGACCAAATTGATAATGCACCTGAGGAGAAAGAACGTGGAATTACAATTGCAACATCACACGTTGAGTATGAAACGGAAAACCGTCACTATGCCCACGTTGACTGTCCAGGACACGCAGACTATGTTAAAAACATGATTACGGGTGCAGCTCAAATGGATGGGGCGATTCTAGTAGTATCATCTGCTGACGGTCCAATGCCACAAACTCGTGAACATATTCTATTATCACGTAACGTTGGAGTACCAGCATTCGTAGTATTCTTAAACAAAGTGGATATGGTAGACGACGAAGAATTATTAGAATTAGTTGAAATGGAAGTTCGTGAACTCCTATCAGAATATGATTTCCCAGGAGATGACATTCCAGTTATCGCAGGATCTGCTCTTAAAGCACTTGAGGGTGTTGAAGAATACGAACAAAAAATTGTTGAATTAATGCAAGCAGTAGATGAGTATATCCCACAACCAGAACGTGATACTGACAAACCATTCATGATGCCTGTAGAGGATGTGTTCTCTATTACAGGTCGTGGAACAGTAGCAACAGGTCGTGTAGAAAGAGGAAAAGTAAATGTTGGTGATGAAGTTGAAATCATCGGTTTAGCAGAACAAGCTAAGAAAACAACTGTAACAGGAGTGGAAATGTTCCGTAAGTTATTAGATTATGCTGAAGCTGGAGATAACATTGGAGCATTGCTACGTGGTGTGACACGTGAAGAAATTAGCCGTGGTCAAGTATTAGCAAAACCTGGTTCAATTACACCACATACAACTTTCAAATCTGAAGTTTATGTATTATCTAAAGAAGAAGGTGGACGTCACACTCCATTCTTTGCAAACTATCGCCCACAATTTTATTTCCGTACAACGGACGTAACTGGTGTCATTCAATTACCAGAAGGTGTTGAAATGGTGATGCCAGGAGACAACATTGAAATGGTAGTAGAATTAATTTCACCAATAGCGATTGAAGAAGGAACTCGTTTTTCAATCCGTGAAGGTGGAAGAACAGTAGGATCAGGTGTCGTTTCTTCTATTGTTAAATAAATAAAGATAGAATCAGCGGGGGGGGAAGACTCCTTTCGCTGATTTTTTATTGAATAGTTTTATCTTTTATTAGCCACGTTACCTCTTATTGTTGATAAAAAAATTTGGGCACCTGTGGCGAAAGATAGCCAACCAAACTAGTCATGAGTACATAACAAAAAAGGGTCAGAACCCAGTCCAAAATAGCGGATATACGAAAAAACGCTCTCCTTAATAAAAAAACACTCAATTTAACTGAAAAAATGCAAAAAACTACATAAAAACCTCTTTATTTACTTGCAAACTAATAGAAATATATGTATAATATATAATCGTGCTCTCATATAAAAGTTGCTAAAATAGAAATGAAAAACATTGAAAATTACCGTTATTATATGAGTCACAAATAGTATCGATGATGTGAGAGGTTGTTGATCCTTAGCATATTTGCCATGTTAAGCATCAAGTAATTTTCACGGAGTATGTCTATTATAAAATGGACGAGAAGGAGGGAAAGAAATGGCAAATGAAAAGATAAGAATTCGGTTAAAAGCATATGATCATCGCATTTTAGATCAATCAGCGGAAAAAATTGTGGAAACGGCAAAACGTGCAGGCTCAAATGTGTCTGGACCAATACCATTACCAACAGAACGTAATATTTTTACTGTATTACGTGCTGTTCATAAATACAAAGATTCACGCGAACAATTTGAAATGAGAACACATAAACGATTAATCGATATACTTAGCCCAACACCAAAAACAGTTGATTCATTAATGAGACTTGACTTACCATCTGGTGTTGACATAGAAATCAAATTATAATTTGTAAAATTACAGGAGGTGTAACGGATGACGAAAGGAATCTTAGGACGTAAAGTCGGCATGACACAAATTTTCTTGGATAACGGCGAATTAATTCCCGTAACAGTTGTTCAAGCAGAACCAAACATCGTACTACAAAAGAAATCAGTAGAAACAGACGGATACGAGGCAATTCAGGTCGGATTTTATGATAAAAAAGAATCACGTTCGAATAAAGCTGAAAAAGGGCATGCTGAAAAAGCAAACACAACCCCTAAGCGCTACGTTCGTGAATTCCGTAACGCTAAAATTGACGACTATGAAGTAGGTCAAGAAATTAGTGTGGAAGTATTTGAAATAGGCGATAAAATCGATGTCACAGGAACATCGAAAGGGAAAGGATTTCAAGGTTCCATTAAACGCCATAATTATTCTAGAGGACCAATGACACACGGATCGAGATTTCACCGGGCTGGTGGGTCAATGGGTGCTGTAGATGCGAAACGTGTTTTTAAAGGGAAAGCATTACCTGGACAAATGGGGGCAGAACAAGTAACTGTTCAAAATCTAGAAGTTGTTAAAGTAGATGGAGAAAAGAATCTCATCCTCATTAAAGGAAATATTCCTGGTCCAAAAAAATCACTCATAAAAATAACGACTGCCGTTAAAGGCAACTAATTGGAATAGTGAAAGGAGGAAATGATGTGCCTAAAGTAGCAATGTTAAATCAAGATGGTACAACAGCAGGAGACGTACAATTAAATGAAGCTGTCTTTGGGATAGAGCCTAACAACCATGTCATCCATCAAGCAGTAGTCATGCAACAAGCGGCTAAACGACAAGGGACACACGCTGTTAAGAATAGATCCGATGTACGTGGCGGAGGACGTAAACCTTGGAAACAAAAAGGGACAGGTAGAGCCCGTCAAGGATCAATCAGGTCACCACAATGGGTTGGGGGCGGAGTAGTTTTTGGTCCAACGACAAAGAAGGACTATACTCAAAGGCTACCTAAGAAAGTCCGTAGGCTTGCTTTGAAATCTGCACTTTCTTCTAAAGTACTAAGTGAAGATTTAGTAGTATTAACAAATATTGAATTAGACGCACCGAAAACGAAAGATTTTGTTTCCATATTAAATGCGATAAACGTTAATGAAAAAGTGTTAATTGTAACAGCTGAGAAAAATGAAAATATTATTCTTTCATCAAATAATTTGAAATCAGTAAAAGTAACAAATGTTAACCAAATTAATGTGCTAGATCTAGTCGCATATGATAAAGTAATTTTCACAAAAGCAGCAGTTGAAAAAGCAGGGGAGGTGTTTGCATAATGAAAGATTTACGTGACATTATAAAACGCCCTGTCATTACAGAACATTCAGCAGACTTAATGGCTGATAAAAAATACACATTCGAAGTAGACCCCAAAGCAAATAAAACCGAAATAAAACAAGCAGTAGAAACTGCCTTTAATGTGAAAGTAGAAAAAGTAAACACGATGAATTTGAAAGGTAAATTTAAACGAATGGGTCAATATGGTGGATTTAGATCCGATCGTAAAAAAGCAATTGTACAATTATCAGAGGATAGTAAGGAACTTGAGTTTTTTGAAGGATAAAATGTTAAAAGGAGGGGAAAAACGTGTCTATTAAAAAAGTGAAACCAACATCTAACGGAACAAGAAACATGTCCCGATTAGACTATGCTGATATTACAACAGATACACCGGAAAAATCACTTTTACGTTCATTATCAAAACGTGCTGGACGTAACAACAAAGGTAGAATCACGACACGTCATAAAGGTGGCGGCCATAAGCGTCAATATCGTCTAATCGATTTCAAAAGAAACAAAGATGGCATACCAGGACGCGTTGCCACGATCGAATATGATCCAAATCGAACAGCTAACATCGCATTAATTCATTATGCAGATGGTGAAAAAAGATATATTTTAGCACCAAAAGGGTTACAGGTTGGCCAAAATGTTGAGTCTGGAGAAAAAGCAGATATTAAAGTGGGAAATGCATTACCATTAGGTAATATTCCAATTGGTACAGTAGTTCATAATGTCGAATTAAAACCAGGATATGGTGGACAATTAGTTCGTTCAGCAGGTTCTGAGGCTCAAATACTCGGTCGAGAAGGAAAGTATACCCTTGTCCGTTTAGGTTCAGGTGAAGTTAGATTAATTTTAACAACCTGCCGAGCAACAATTGGTCAGGTTGGTAACATCGAACACGAATTGGTACGGGTAGGTAAAGCAGGAAGATCACGTTGGAAAGGAATTAGACCAACCGTACGTGGTTCAGCTATGAATCCGGTTGATCACCCACATGGAGGGGGAGAAGGACGTACACCAATAGGACGCCTATCACCGGTCTCACCATGGGGTAAACCAACATTAGGTAAGAAAACACGTAAACCAAGCAAACAAACGAATAAATATATCATACGTAAGCGAAAAGGTAAAAAGTAAAGATAATGAATTTTTAAAGGAGGTTTATCGATGGGTCGTAGCCTAAAAAAAGGACCTTTTGCAGATGAGCATTTAATTAAAAAAGTTGATAAATTAAATGAAGATAATAAAAAACAAGTGATTAGAACTTGGTCAAGACGTTCAACTATTTTTCCGACATTTGTAGGACACACATTCGCCGTTCATGATGGAAGAAAACATGTTCCTGTCTATGTGACAGAGGATATGGTTGGACATAAATTAGGAGAATTTGCTCCGACAAGAACATTTAAAGGACATTCCGGAGACGATAAGAAAACTCAAAGGTAATGAGGGGAGGCAAACTACATGCAACAAGCAAAAGCAGTAGCGAAACAAATTAGAATCGCTCCTCGAAAGGCACGTTTAGTTGTCGACCTCATTCGTGGTAAAGAAGCCACAGAGGCAATAGCAATCTTACGTCACACAAAGCGAGGAGCTTCACAAGCGGTTGAAAAGGTAGTAAAATCAGCCATTGCGAATGCGGAACATAACTATGAAATGGACCCAGACAACTTAGTTATTAAAGAAGCATATGTTGATGAAGGTGTCACATTAAAAAGATTTAGACCACGTGCACAAGGTAGCGCTAGTCGAATTAATAAGAGAACGAGTCATATAACCGTTATTGTATCTGAGAAAGAGGAGGGATAATCAGTGGGTCAAAAAATAAATCCAATCGGTCTTCGAGTAGGCATTATAAAAGACTGGGAATCTAAATGGTATGCAGAAAAGGATTATGCAACATTACTTCATGAAGACATTAAAATACGTGAATACTTAGAGAACCGCCTAAAAACGGCAGCAGTATCTACGATTGAAATCGAACGCGCTGCAAATCGTGTGAACGTTACTATCCACACTGGAAAGCCAGGGATGGTCATTGGTAAAGGTGGAACGGAAGTAGAAAACTTACGTAAAGAATTAAGTAAATTAACAGGAAAAAGAATCCATATTAATATTGTTGAAATTAAAAAAGTCGACCTCGACGCAAAATTAGTTGCGGAAAATATCGCTCGTCAACTTGAAAGTCGTATTTCTTTCCGCCGGGCTCAAAAACAAGCGATTCAACGTACAATGCGTTCAGGAGCACTTGGAATTAAAACACAAGTATCTGGTCGTCTTGGTGGGGCAGATATCGCAAGGGCAGAACATTATAGTGAAGGAACAGTACCATTACACACACTTCGTGCCGACATTAGTTACGGTAACGTAGAAGCAGACACAACGTATGGTAAATTAGGTGTCAAAGTGTGGATTTATCGTGGTGAAGTCCTTCCGGAAAAACCTAAAAAATAAGGAAGGGGGCAATACTTATGTTAATGCCAAAACGTGTTAAATATCGTAGACAACACCGTGGAAGAATGAAAGGTAAAGCAAAAGGTGGCGTAGAAGTTACATTTGGAGATTATGGCTTGCAAGCAATAGAAGCCTCTTGGATTACAAGTAGACAAATTGAAGCAGCTCGTATCGCCATGACACGTTACATGAAACGTGGTGGGAAAGTGTGGATTAAAATATTTCCAGATAAACCTTATACAGCTAAGCCCCTTGAAGTACGTATGGGATCAGGTAAAGGTGCTTTAGAAGGTTGGGTAGCAGTAGTAAAGCCAGGAAAGATAATGTTTGAAATTGCTGGTGTAGAAGAAGAAGTAGCCCGTGAAGCCCTTCGTTTAGCAGCACACAAGTTGCCGATCAAAACTAAATTTGTGAGACGTGAAGAAATTGGTGGTGAAATCAATGAAGGCTAATGAAATAAGAGAACTTACCACTGCCGAAATTGAACAAAACGTAAAATCAATGAAAGAAGAGCTTTTTAATTTAAGATTTCAACTTGCAACAGGGCAATTAGAAAATACTGCACGAATCAAAGAAGTAAAGAAAACTATTGCAAGATTAAAGACAGTCGAACGTGAACGGGAATTAAGTGTTAACAACTAATACAGTGAGGAGGTACCCTCTAAATGAGTGAAAGAAATGATCGTAAAGTTTATACTGGACGTGTTGTATCAGATAAGGCTGACAAGACGATTAAAGTACTTGTAGAAACTTATAAAATACACCGCTTGTACGGGAAACGAGTAAAGTATTCTAAAAAAATGACGGTACACGATGAAAACAATCAAGCAAAAACAGGTGATATTGTAAAAATAATGGAAACTCGCCCATTATCTAAAACAAAACGTTTTCGTTTAGTAGAAATAGTGGAAGAAGCAGTCATCATTTAATCGAAAAAATGTTGTGGTTCCGAGAGGAGGTAAGATCAAATGATTCAACAAGAGAGTCGTTTGAAAGTAGCAGATAATTCTGGAGCTCGTGAAGTATTAACGATAAAAGTATTAGGTGGAACTGGAAAGAAGGTCGCTAATATTGGTGATGTCATTGTTTGTACAGTCAAACAAGCAACACCAGGGGGCGTTGTTAAGAAGGGCGAAATTGTAAAAGCAGTTATTGTCCGAAGTAAAACAGGGGCTCGTCGTAAAGATGGTTCATACATTCGTTTTGACGAAAATGCAGCTGTTATTATTAGGGATGACAAAAGCCCGAGAGGAACACGTATTTTCGGACCAGTAGCGCGTGAACTACGTGATGCCAAATTTATGAAAATCGTTTCATTGGCTCCGGAAGTTTTATAAATAATGAACAATAATGAATATAAAGTAAATAATAAAACGCACGGCAAAAAGATAGGGAAATACCCAATAATGCAATTATTTCGGGAGGTGCGACTATATGCATGTTAAAAAGGGAGATAAAGTAAAAGTTCTTTCAGGTAAAGACAAAGGAAAACAAGGCGTTATTTTAGAAGCCTATCCTAAAAATGAGCGTGTTCTTGTGGAAGGGATTAACATGGTGAAAATTCATGCCAAACCGTCACAAGATAATCCACAAGGTGGAATTTTAAATCAGGAAGCACCAATTCATGTGTCAAATGTATTGCCAATCGACCCAAAATCAGGAGAACCAACACGGGTAGGCTATGAAGTGAGAGATGGAAAGAAAGTCCGCATCGCCAAAAAATCTGGTGAACCTTTAGACAAGTAAGCGGAAGGAGGGTGACAAGATGAATGAAATGAAACAAATATATCAAGAGAAAATAATCCCATCAATGATGGAGAAGTTTGAATATAAATCAGTCATGCAAGTGCCAAAAGTTGAAAAAATTATCATTAACATGGGTGTAGGAGATGCTGTTCAAAATTCAAAACTGTTAGATAATGCAGTAGAGGAATTAACATTAATTTCAGGTCAGAAGCCTGTTATTACACGTGCGAAAAACTCCATTGCTGGATTTAGACTTCGTGAAGGAATGGCAATTGGAACAAAAGTAACGTTACGTGGAGAAAGAATGTATGAATTTTTACAAAAGTTAATTCGTGTTGCATTACCTAGAGTTAGGGATTTTCGTGGAATTTCCAAAAAAGCCTTTGACGGAAGGGGAAATTATACACTCGGTGTCAAGGAACAACTTATATTTCCAGAAATCGAATATGATAAAGTAAGTAAAATACGTGGAATGGACATTGTCATTGTCACAACATCTAATACAGATGAGGAATCACACGAATTATTATCACAATTTGGTATGCCATTCCAAAAATAAGCTCGGAAATAAGAAGGAGGAGAATTTGTGGCTAAAAAATCAATGATCGCAAAACAAAAACGACCACAAAAGTATAAAGTTCGTGAATATACAAGATGCGAACGTTGTGGACGCCCACACTCAGTTATTCGCAAATTTAAACTATGCCGTATTTGTTTCCGTGAATTAGCACATAAAGGGCAAATACCAGGCGTTAAAAAAGCTAGTTGGTAATCGGTAAAATTGGGAAGGAGGTAATGATGAATGGTAATGACAGATCCTATTGCAGATATGTTAACAAGAATCCGTAATGCAAATGTTGTACGTCATGAAAAATTGGAAATGCCAGCATCAAAAATGAAGACGGAAATAGCTAAAATTTTAAAAAGAGAAGGTTATATCCGTGATTATGAAGTCATTGAAGATAATAAACAAGGTATACTTAAACTGTTTATGAAATATGGTTCAGATGATGAACGTGTTATCACCGGACTAAAAAGAATTAGTAAACCAGGTTTGCGTGTCTATGCCAAGGCACACGAGGTACCTAAAGTATTGAACGGACTAGGTACTGCCATCGTATCGACACCTAATGGTGTACTATCTGATAAAGAAGCACGCTCACAAGCAATTGGTGGAGAAGTATTAGCATATGTTTGGTAACAAACGAGAGACAGAGGAGGTGGATTAAATGTCCCGAATTGGATTTAAAACGATTGAAGTTCCTGCTGGTGTAGAAGTTACATTAGATGGAAATAACGTTAAAGTTAAAGGACCTAAAGGTGAACTGTCAAGAACACTACATCCTGAAATGGTCATTAAACAAGAAGATAATGAAATTATTGTTGAACGTCCTACAGATGGAAAAGAGCACCGTTCATTACATGGCACAACACGTAGCTTAATTCAAAACATGGTAGATGGTGTTTCAAAAGGATTTCAAAAGGAACTGGAAATTATCGGTGTCGGTTATCGTGCACAAAAACAAGGCAATAAACTGATTGTTGGTGCAGGATTTTCACATCCAGTAGAATTCGAACAAGAAGATAATATCGAATTTGACGTACCAAAAAACACGGAAATTATTATTAAAGGGATTGACAAAGAACGGGTTGGAGCAATCGCGGCAGACATTAGAGCGACACGTCCGCCAGAACCTTATAAAGGCAAAGGGATCCGCTACAAAGGTGAAATGGTCCGCCGTAAAGAAGGTAAAACAGCTAAGTAAAAATTTTAACTGATAGGTTTGAAAGGAGTGGCGTAATAATGATCACAAAACCTAGTAAAAATCATGTGCGAAAAAGAGTGCATGCCCGGGTTCGTAGGAAAATAAGTGGAACAGAAACAAAGCCACGTTTAAATGTTTTTCGTTCTAATAACCATATATATGCACAACTTATCGATGATCAAAAAGGACATACAATTGCAAGTGCAAGTTCCAATGAAAAAGACTGGGCACTAGCTTCAAAAAGCAATAAAGAAGCTGCTGGAAAAGTAGGGACTTTAATTGCTGAACGTGCCATTGACAAAGGATTTAAAGACGTCGTTTTTGACCGTGGAGGTTATATATATCACGGCCGAGTGAAAGCATTAGCAGATGCAGCTCGTGAAGCTGGATTACAATTCTAATAAAAGAGGAGGGAATGATGACGTTGAGTAAGAAATTCGATTCAGATAAAATGGAATTAGAAGAACGTGTCGTTACAGTGAATCGTGTCGCTAAAGTAGTAAAAGGTGGTCGACGTTTCCGATTTGCAGCTGTTGTTGTCGTTGGTGACAAAAATGGTCAAGTTGGTTTCGGAACTGGTAAAGCCCTAGAAGTACCAGAAGCGATTAAAAAAGCAATCGATAATGCTAAAAAGAACCTTATTCAAGTACCAATTGTTGGCACAACGATTCCCCATGAAATTAACGGACGATTTGGATCAGGTAACGTATTGATGAAACCAGCAGCAGAAGGTACAGGGGTGATTTCAGGTGGACCTGTACGGGCTGTATTAGAGTTAGCCGGTGTTGGGGATATTTTAACAAAATCACTTGGGTCAAATAACCCAATCAATATGATTAGAGCAACAATTAACGGATTAGAAAATCTGAAAAAAGCAGAAGAAGTTGCGAAATTACGCGGAAAAACCGTTGAAGAGTTATTAGGATAAGGAGGGAATGTTCATGTCTAAACAATTAGAAATAACCCTCAAAAGAAGTGTTATTGGGCGGAAGGAAAACCAAGTAAAAACTGTTAAAGCATTGGGTTTAAAGAAAATAAATGATACAGTGACTCATAACGACACACCCGCAATAAGAGGAATGGTACGAACAGTATCACATTTAGTGAGTGTCGAGGAACTGTAATATCGTTTTTGATAAAAGGAGGCGCAAACGATGAAGCTTCATGATATAAAACCAGCTGAAGGAAGCCATAAAAGTAAGAAAAGATTAGGTCGTGGTATGGCATCTGGGCATGGTAAAACATCTGGTAAAGGTCATAAAGGGCAAAAAGCCCGTTCAGGTGGCGGTGTTCGTCCCGGATTTGAAGGTGGCCAAACACCATTATTTCAACGGTTGCCAAAGCGTGGATTTACCAATATCAACCGTAAAGAATACCAAATTGTAAATTTAGAAACTTTAAATCAATTTGAAGAAGGTACAGAAATTACACCACAAACATTATTAGATAAAGGAATCGTTAAAAAGTCAAAAGTGAATGTGAAAGTTTTAGGCAATGGATCAGTTGATAAAAAATTAACTGTAAAGGCTCATAAATTTTCTTCTGCAGCGAAAGAGGCAATTGAGGCAGCAGGCGGAACAATAGAGGTGATTTAATGTTTCGCACAATTTCTAACTTTTGGAAAATAAAAGATATTAGAAGTAAAATTGTTTTTACCTTATTAATGCTAGTCATCTTTCGAATTGGGACGTTTATCCCTGTACCATACACGAATAAAGAGGCCATTGACTTCATGAACCAACAAAATGTATTTGGCTTTCTGAATACGTTCGGTGGTGGTGCGTTACAGAATTTTTCCATTTTAGCAATGGGGATCATGCCATACATCACGGCATCTATCATTATGCAATTATTGCAGATGGACGTCGTTCCGAAGTTTACTGAGTGGAAAAAGCAAGGTGAAATGGGAAGAAAGAAAATTGCCCAAGTGACCCGTTACGGGACAATAGTGTTAGCCTTTATTCAAGCAATTGCGATGTCAGTAGGATTTAACGCCATGGCCGGTGGGCAATTGATTGTGAACACGAATTTTCTTACCATTTTGGTTATCGCCATTGTTTTAACGAGCGGAACTGCATTTCTAATGTGGTTAGGTGAACAAATTACAGCTAACGGTGTCGGCAATGGTATTTCTATTATCATTTTCGCAGGGATTGTTGCAGCAGTTCCAAATGGTGTAAAGCAACTTTATGGTAAATATTTAATGGATGCAGGTGATGAATTGTTTATAAATATCATCATCGTCGCCTTAATTATATTAGTTGTTCTAGCTGTAACAGTCGGGGTTGTATACATTCAACAAGCAGAACGAAAAATCCCAATTCAATATGCTAAAAAGCTAGTTAATCGTTCTCCAGTAGGTGGACATTCAACCCATTTGCCACTAAAAGTAAATGCGGCGGGTGTTATTCCAGTTATATTTGCTATCGCATTTATCGTTGCACCTAGAACGGTAGCGAGTTTTTTTGAAGGCAATCGAATCGCTGGAATTATAGAATCAACCTTTGATTACACACAACCAGCAGGTATGGTACTATATGTAATCTTAATTATCGCCTTTACGTATTTTTATACATTTGTTCAAGTTAATCCAGAACAAATGGCAGAAAATTTACAAAAACAAGGTGGATACATTCCTGGCATTAGACCGGGGAAAAATACAGAAACGTATTTAACCCGAGTCATGTATCGTTTAACATTTGTCGGTTCAATCTTTTTAGCCGGTGTTTCCGTACTTCCTATTTTATTGGGGGTAATTGGAAATTTACCACAAGCAGTACAAATAGGTGGAACTAGTTTACTCATTGTTGTAGGGGTTGCCTTACAAACGATGAAGCAATTAGAAGGTCAATTAGTTAAACGACATTATAAAGGCTTTATCAAGTCATAACAATTGTTATGTCCAAGAGAGTGAGGGAAGAATATTGTATTTAAATGTTATGGGCTTACCAGGAGCCGGTAAAGGAACGCAAGCAGATAAAATTAAAGAACAATATAATATTCCACACATTTCAACTGGAGATATGTTCCGTTTAGCAATTAAAGAAGGAACAGAACTTGGTCAAAAGGCTAAAGCGTTTTTAGATGAAGGGGCTCTCGTACCTGATGAAGTAACAAATGGTATTGTCGAAGAACGATTAAGCAAAGATGACTGTGAAGATGGTTATCTGTTAGATGGATTTCCAAGAACAATTGCACAAGCAGAGGCATTGGAGGAAATAACAGCTACGTTAAATCGAAAAATGGATTATGTCATTCACATTGATGTACCCGAGGAAAAATTACTTGTCCGTTTAACAGGTAGAAGAGTATGTGCAACATGTGGGGCTACATACCATGTAGAAAACAATCCACCTAAAAAACCAGGTATTTGTGATCGTGATGGTGGAGAGCTTATCCAACGAGATGATGACACAGATGAAACTGTTCAAAAACGTTTAAAGATTTACCAAGAACAAACACAACCTTTGCTAGACTTTTACAAAAATAAAGGAATATTAATTTCAGTCAATGGAGATCAAGATATCGAAAAGGTCTTTTCAGACATTAAAATATCTATTGAAAACTAATAAAATAAAAACATATGGTAACTAAATGAGCAAAATGATCAATAAAGGTTTATCATTGTTTTTGAATGAGAAGACTTTATGTAGTACGATTTGATTGACATCAAAAAAGCTAGTTATATTATATTGAAAATGTAGGTGATCGTTGTTGACAGAAGACTATACGATACCGCAACTTGGGCAAATGGTTCAAGTATTAAAAGGTCGGGAAATAGGGCAAGTAGCAATTGTTATTCGCATTATTGATGACCGATATGTATTATTAGCTGATGGGGAAAAACGGAAGTATGATCGCCCTAAAAAAAAGAATGTTAAACATGTCAATTTAATACCTTATATTTCTCAAGAGGTAAGTAAAAGTCTTTTGGAGACGCATCGTGTCTCCAATGGGAAGTTACGATTTGCTATCGCAAAGTATCGAAGTGAAGTTGTGACTGAATCAGAGAAGGGGGACACAAACGATGTCTAAAGACGATGTAATTGAAGTAGAAGGAGTAGTAACGGAGACATTGCCAAATGCAATGTTCAACGTAGAACTTGAAAATGGTCATACGATTTTAGCCCACGTATCGGGAAAAATTCGTATGCATTTCATTCGAATCTTACCAGGAGATAAGGTAACGGTAGAACTTTCTCCATACGATTTAACTAAAGGTCGTATCACATATCGTTACAAGTAGAAGTAATCTCCGACTTAAAAGGAGGTAATAAGATGAAAGTAAGAGCATCAGTAAAACCAATTTGTGAAAAATGCAAGATCATTAGACGTAAAGGAAAAGTAATGGTCATTTGCGAAAATCCAAAACATAAGCAAACACAAGGATAATATGGAGGTGTAAATAATTTATGGCACGTATAGCTGGAATTGATGTTCCAAGAGAAAAACGAATTGTAATTGCCTTAACGTCCATTTATGGTATCGGAAAAACAACCGCTCAAAAGGTATTAGAAGAAGCAGGCGTTTCTGAAGATACAAGAGTTCGTGATTTAACAGAGAGTGAATTAAGTAAAATTCGAAAAGCTGTTAATAGTTATACGATTGAAGGGGACTTACGTCGAGAAGTTTCATTAAATATTAAACGTCTGACAGAGATTGGGTCATACAGAGGAATGAGACATCGCAGAGGTTTACCAGTTCGTGGACAAAACACAAAAAACAATGCTCGTACACGTAAAGGCCCAAGTAGAGCAATTGCAGGAAAGAAAAAATAGTCGAGGAGGGAAAGTATAACTATGGCTCGTAAAACAACGACAAGAAAACGTCGAGTTAAAAAGAATATAGAATCGGGTGTTGCACACATCCATTCTACATTTAATAATACGATTGTAACAATTACGGATTTACAAGGAAATGTCATTGGCTGGAGTTCAGCAGGAGCACTTGGTTTTAAAGGCTCCCGTAAATCAACTCCATATGCCGCTCAAATGGCAGCAGAAACAGTAGCAAAATCAGCACTAGAAGCTAACATGAAAACTTTAGAAGTATCTGTTAAAGGCCCAGGAGCAGGACGTGAAGCAGCCATTCGATCACTTCAAGCTGCAGGATTAGAAATCACTGCTATCCGTGACGTAACACCTGTCCCACATAACGGTTGTCGCCCACCAAAAAGACGCCGTGTATAAGTTGAATAGATAGTTTAAAAAAGCGTCATTTGACTATAATGTTGATATACTCACAATGTGAATCACACAAATAGTAATCGTATAAACATTGTTTCAAAGTGACAATTGACTTAAAATCATTTAACATAAAGACATTGGTGGTTAAACAATCACGGATTGTTCGTTTGTAACCATACGAATGATGATAATCATATATTTATTTGAAACGTTAAGTTACTAAAAGGAGGGCTTGATAGGATGATCGAAATTGAAAAACCAAACATAGAAATGGTTGAAATTAGTGATGACGCTACTTTTGGAAAATTTGTAGTTGAACCACTAGAGCGAGGATACGGAACAACATTAGGAAATTCGTTACGCCGTATTCTATTATCCTCACTTCCTGGTGCTGCAGTTACATCCGTACAAATTGACGGGGCTTTACATGAGTTTTCAACCATTGACGGCGTCGTGGAAGATGTAACAACAATCATATTAAACTTGAAAAAGTTAGCATTAAAAATTTACTCAGAAGAAGAAAAAGTATTAGAATTAGACGTACAGGGAGAAAAAGTTGTTACGGCAGCTGATTTGACTTTTGACAGTGATGTTGAAGTATTAAATCCAGATTTGCATATTGCAACGATGAATAAAAACGCTAAATTATATATGAAAATCACAGCCGAAAAAGGTCGTGGTTATCGTACAGCAGATGAAAATAAGCATGAAAGCCAACCAATTGGGGTTATCCCAGTAGATTCAACTTTTACACCTGTATCCCGTGTATCCTACCAAGTAGAAAATACACGAATTGGACAAATTACAAATTTTGATAAATTAACACTCGATATTTGGACTAATGGAAGTGTACGTCCAGAAGAAGCGGTGTCCATTGGAGCAAAAATATTCACAGAGCACCTAAATATTTTTGTTGGTTTAACAGAGGAAGTAAAAAATGTTGAAATGTTGGTAGAAAAAGAAGAAGACCAAAAAGAAAAAGTACTAGAAATGACGATTGAGGAACTAGATTTATCTGTTCGGTCGTATAACTGTTTAAAACGTGCCGGTATTAACACGGTGCAGGAATTAACGGCTAAAACAGAGGAAGACATGATGAAAGTACGGAATCTAGGTCGTAAATCATTAGATGAAGTGAAGAAAAAATTAGGAGAGCTCGATTTAAGTTTACGAAGTGATGACTAATTGAATTCTCTAAAATGAGTGTTACGTAGTTAAAGGAGGGATACTCATGGCAAGAAAGCTAGGACGTACATCGGATACAAGAATGGCATTATTACGTAATTTAACTGCAGATGTCATTTTATATGGAAAAGTAGAAACAACAGAAGTAAAAGCGAAGGAACTGCGCACTACTGTCGACAAAATGATTACACTAGGTAAGCGTGGCGATTTACATGCACGCAGACAAGCTGCAGCATTTTTATATAACAAATCTACTGAAGACGAAGATGAATCAGTGTTACAAAAATTGTTTGGTGAAGTTGCAGAACGCTATGAGGATCGACAAGGTGGGTATACTCGTATACTAAAACTAGGTCCTCGTCGCGGAGATGGCGCGAACATGGCGATTATCGAGTTAGTTTAAAACATTCCAGTAAATATGACTGAACATTACATGTAATGGAACTATTTTGTGAAAAATTTTTATAAAAACTTTTTATTATGAAAGGACACGGTAAATCCCCATTGAAGGGCTATTCCGGGTCCTTTTTTATTTAGGAATTACTTGGATGAGAATAAAAGAAGTAATTGTTTTATGGTTCAAATTACTGTACTGGAACATGCGGGGGGTAGTTTTGTAAGCTTTTTTAGAAAAACCCAACGGCAGGAATTTCTATCGTTAGACCTATTGCGATTAATGGGTTAAAATCCAAGCGCTAGAGTTTCCAGCGTTAGACTTATTGCGCCCCATGCATCAATACTTAAACACAAAGTCAACCTGTGTAAAGATATTGAATCTAACGTGATAACAATAGTAGGGAAATTCACACGTAGAAACCTAACCATTATAAACATTAAAAGCCCCACTACAGGACTCGGAAAAATAATTGCAAGCAACGGCTGAATCAACTGAAATTACCGAATAAAGATTATTCATACGAATCAAATCGTGTTATCATGTATAATGAAGTAGTTAGGTATAAAATGATAACCAATAGTTACATTGCTGAAGAGGAGACAAGCAATCATGGAAAATATTATCGAATTTAATGACGTCTCTTTTCGCTATGATCAAGACGCACCATGGGCATTAAAAAATTGTAGTTTTACGATAAAACAACATGAATCTGTCGCTATTATTGGGCACAACGGTTCCGGGAAATCTACGATTGCTAAATTAACGAATGGGCTCCTATTTCCTGAAGAAGGAACGATTAAAATAAATGGTCAACTATTAACGGAAGATACTGTTTGGGACATTCGAAAAGATATCGGTATGGTATTTCAAAATCCAGACAACCAATTTGTTGGAGCAACTGTTCAGGATGATGTTGCTTTTGGATTAGAAAACCGTGGTATCGATCGTGAAGAAATGATTAAAAGAATCGACGATGCATTAACAACCGTTAAAATGACAGAGTATCGGTCAACAGAGCCACATCGTTTATCAGGTGGCCAAAAACAGCGGGTAGCGATTGCTGGTGTCATTTCAATTTTTCCTAAAGTACTTATTTTAGATGAAGCGACTGTCATGTTAGACCCGAAAGGAAGAATGGAAATCGTCGAAACAATCCAACAATTACAACAAACGATGGACATCACTTTAGTCGCTATTACACACGATTTAAAAGAGATTTTGCAAACCGATAAAGTAATTATTTTAAATAAAGGTGAAATTTGGGATATTGGTACCCCACGTCACATTATTGCGAAAGGCGAAAAATTAAGGAAAATAGGCCTAGATATCCCGTTTATTACCGAACTGACGGAAGAATTAACAACGTTGGGAATGCCTTTAAAAACGGATTTAATTTATTCAGAGGAGTTATTAGAAGAATTATGGACATTACATTCGAAAATGTAAGCTATACATACCAACCGAATACACCGTTTGAACATCAGGCATTAAAAGACATATCATTTTATATCCCATCTGGAACATTTGTCGCCATCATCGGGCATACAGGCTCGGGTAAATCAACGTTAATTCAACATTTAAACGGACTTATTCGTCCAACAAATGGGGAAATATCGATTGGAAAATATGAATTTAGTCATACAAAAAAGTTGAAAGCAATGAAAGAGCTTCGTAAACAAGTCGGTGTTGTCTTCCAATATCCCGAACATCAATTATTCGATGAAACAGTAGAAAAGGACATTGCTTTTGGTCCGATGAATTTTGGCATTACAAAAAGAGAAGTGAAGAAACGAATTGAAGAGATATTACCTAAGGTAGGATTATCGGAGGAAATTTTACCAAGATCCCCACTTGAATTAAGTGGGGGACAAATGCGACGTGTTGCTATAGCCGGCGTGTTAGCAGCAAAACCATCTATCTATGTATTAGACGAGCCGACTGCGGGGCTTGATCCACAAGGACAAAAGGAAATATTAGATATGTTTTACGACATCCATCAAAAAGAGAAAACAACGACCATTTTGGTGACGCACAGTATGGAAAATGCCCTAACTTATGCGGACTATGTTATTATTTTAAATCAGGGTGAAAAATACTTAGAAGGCAAACCAGAGGATATTTTAACGAAGGAATCACTACTTCATGAAGTACAATTGCTTGTGCCTGAATCATTACAATTTATTAAAAAATTTAATGAAAGATTCTCAGCAAATTTACCAATTTCTAGACAAACGACTTCAGAAATTGCCACACATATACACACATATTTACTAGCGCTAAAAGAGACGAAGGAGTAACGTAAGAATGGGGACTTCCATGATTATCGGTCAGTACGTACCGAGTAATTCACTAATTCATCGATTAGATCCAAGAACAAAAATTATTATCATTTTTTTCTACGTAATATTTGTGTTTTTTGCCAACAATGTACCGAGCTATAGCCTATTAACAGGATTTGTCATCATTAGCATTATCATCACCTTTATCCCCATTCGTTTTATTTTAAAGGGATTGACCCCGATATGGTTTTTAATCTTTTTTACATTTATGCTCCATTTGTTTTTAACGAAAGAAGGGCCTATTTTATTTGAGTTCTGGACACTTAGAATCCACTTAGGGGGTGTCATCCAGGGGGCAGTCATTTCACTACGATTTTGCTTGTTAATTTTAATGACATCATTATTAACATTAACGACGACACAGATTGAAATCACTGACGCAATTGAAAATCTACTCCAACCGTTAAAAAAAATCCGTTTTCCTGTTCATGAAATGGCCTTGATGATGTCAATTTCATTACGATTTATTCCAACATTGATGCAGGAAACGGACAAAATTTCAAAAGCTCAGGCATCAAGAGGGGTAGATTTTCGAACAGGACCATTAAAAGAACGAATAAAAGCCATCGTACCATTACTTGTTCCCCTATTCGTCAGTGCCTTCAAACGTGCAGAGGAATTGGCAATGGCCATGGAAGCAAGAGGCTACCAAGGTGGTGAAGGTAGATCAAAATTAAGGGAACTTAATTATCAGACAAGAGATTTTCTAATGTTTTTATTATTTGTATCAGTGATCGTATTATTGTTTTTCGTGAGATCTTGAATGGTGGAGGGTGTGAAAAGATGCCGAAGTTAAAATGCACGATTAGTTATGACGGAACAAACTATGCGGGATTTCAAATTCAGGCTCATAAAAATACCATCCAGGCTGAAATCGAACGAGTGTTAAAGAAAATTCATAAAGGTAAATTTGTACGAATTTATCCATCCGGAAGAACTGATGCCGGGGTACATGCAAAAGGCCAAGTATTTCATTTTTCGACGGATATTAATATTGGCGATGATGATTGGAAAAAAGCCTTCAATACACTTTTGCCAAATGATATTTTTGTCCATTCTGTCGAACACGTTCAAGATGATTTTCATGCTCAATATGATGCACTAGAAAAAGAGTATCGTTATGTAGTCCTTAATTCGAAGGAACGGGATGTATTTCAAAGAAACTACATGTACCATGTTCGATACCCATTAGACATTGAAAAGATGAACGAAGCATGTAAGGTTTTTAAAGGAACCCATGATTTCACTTCATTTTGTTCGATGAGATCAAATGTCAAGGGTGACAAAATTAGGACAATTTATGACATCTACTGTGTACAAAATGATAAAACATTCCAATTTACCATTCGTGGTAACGGATTTTTGCATCATATGATTCGTATTATGGTCGGAATGATATTAGATGTTGGAAGCGGGAAAACTGAGATTGATACAATAGAAAAAGCAATAGCAAAAAAAGATCGGCGTGAAGCGGGAGTCACCATTCCACCTGAGGGACTTTATTTATGGAAAGTAACGTATCCACAATAAAATAATATTGGTGGAAAACCATAGTGAAATTATTGACAAGTACTATATTTATAAGGTATCATGGTGTGTGGCAAATTTTTTCTAATCCATAATTAGCCCCGGAAACTAATTGTGTGACTATAGATAATGAAGCGTAATTTGAAAAGAATTTTGGAGGGAAAAACCAATGCGTACGACATTTATGGCTAACGATAGTACAGTAGAACGTAAATGGTTCGTTGTCAATGCAGAAGGTAAAAGACTCGGTCGTCTCGCGACAGAGGTAGCAACACTTTTGCGTGGTAAACATAAACCGACATACACACCACATGTTGACACTGGTGATCATGTCATTATCGTTAATGCTGAAAAAATTGAACTAACTGGAAACAAACTAGCCGATAAAAAATATTATCGCCATTCAGGATATCCAGGTGGCTTAAAAGAGCGAAATGCCAATGAAATGAGAACAAACCATCCTGAAAGAATGCTAGAAATCGCCATTAAAGGCATGCTTCCAAAAGGACCATTAGGACGTAAAATGTTCAAGAAACTACATGTTTACAAAGGTCCGGAGCATAGCAACCAAGCACAAAAACCTGAAACTTACGAATTAAAAGGATAATGAAGGAGGTTAAATCGATTGGCTAAAGTACAATATAGTGGAACAGGTCGCCGCAAAACATCAACAGCTCGTGTTCGTTTAGTGCCGGGATCTGGTAAAGTAATTGTTAATAAACGTGATGCCGAAGAGTATTTTCCATATGAAACTCAACGTCTAATTTTAAAACAACCATTAGTCGCTACCGAAACAGAAGGCACGTATGACGTGCTAGTTAATGTTCATGGTGGAGGCTTTACAGGTCAGGCTGGTGCAGTACGTCACGGTGTAGCTCGTGCATTACTACAAGCCGACCCTGAATATCGTTCCGTATTAAAACGTGAAGGATATTTAACACGGGACGACAGAATGAAAGAACGTAAGAAATACGGACTTAAAGGTGCTAGACGCGCGCCACAGTTCTCAAAACGTTAATCAATTCCTTATTGTATCAACGTTTACAAAGATTTTTTGGTTCAAGTTGGTTCAAATCAGCTTGAGACTTATAAAGAACTTAACAAATTTAAGGCATCAGCATCTTGCTGGTGCTTTTTTTCTGGCATTAACTCTAGGTAGTAATTTTGAGTTGTTTGGATGTTGATGTGACCCAATCGTTTAGAGACATAAACTAGGTCAATCTCTTTAGCAAACAAAAAAGATGCATGTGTATCACGTAAGCCATGAAAAGTGGTTTTTAGGAATGTTTAGATTATCCAAAAGAACTTGTAACTGCTCGGACTGTTTAAATCCATTCCAATCGAAAACATATCCATTTTCTTTGACAGGAATCTTCTTAACTAGTTCATAAACTTCCTTATTGATAGTTACATTACGTTTTGCATTCTCTGTTTTTAAAGATGTATCATCGGAAGTGGGGCTGATTGATTCCCTAACCTTAATACCGTACTCATAGCCATCTTCTGTTTCTTTTTTATAAATATATTCCGGTCTTATACCTAACAGTTCACCCCTCCTCATTGCCGTTTCTAGTGCAAGTAATACTAATAAATGAAACTCATCTTCTGGATTATTGATTAAATACTTTCGTAACTTCCTAAATTCAGTAATCGATAAAGCTCTATTTCTTTTGGGTAAGGTTTTTCCACGTGTTTTTACTAAATTGTTAAAGTCATTTGCGATATAGCCCCTTGCATAGGCATCACGTAAAGCTGCTTTAATTTTCAATAATACTTCATGAACGGTTTTTCTTGAACGAGTTTCCGCATATTCATCTATTTTCTTTTGCACAACAATATCATTTAAATCTTTTAATTGAATATCTTGAAATAAATCTTTTACAACTGCTGAAGTGCAAACATAGTTTTGAAAGGTAGTTTCTCTGACATCGTTCTTTTTTACAAGATATATCCAATTCTTGAAGAATTCCGCAAAAGTAGTTGTCCTATAAGCTAGTTCCTTCCCTTGCCCTTTTAATAGCTCCATTTCTAACGCCCAAAGCTCAGCTTTTCTTTTTGTAGGAAATATTTTTGTAAGCTTTTGGTGCTTTCCATTTTGGTATAAAGAAACTATTAAATAATTTGTAAAGAGATAAATACGAATTACGAAAATATTTATTTGTTTATAAATATTAAATAAAGTAAACAAATGTATTTTCCTCTTAAATGTAGTAATATATAAGTAATAATACGAATTACGAATAAATAAGAAGGATGATGATTATATGTTTGAATATAATAGAGATGGAGTGAGAGAAAGAATACGATCTTTGCGGGAAAAAAGGGATATGACACTAAAGGAGTTCAGTGAGTATTTAGATATACCAGTTTCAAGCATTAATTCTTGGGAAAGAGGAGTGAGCATTCCACGTCCAAATTATTTAAAACTATTAGCTGATAAAAATGACGTTAGTGAAAGGTGGATATTATATGGGGATGTTGAAGATTATGTAACAGATGTACTTGAATACTTGAATATTCATGAAATGATTTCAGAGAAAGAGTTTTTTGAAATTGTAAAATTATTTAACAAACATAAAATTCCAGTAGGGAATTACAATGAATTTGCTACTATTGCAAGAGAAGTTATAGATAACTTTGATGAGTTGTTAATCGATGAAGAGAGAAACTTTATCCCTTATATAAAGCCCGAAAGAGTTGCATCTCACTTTCAATTTTTAAAAGATGTTGATATTCAGCAGGAATATTTACCGTTTTTGAATGACTTGCTATCTGAGAAAAATATTAAACAAAACGGTCATATATTTTTATTTCTAATAGACACTTTATCTAGAATGAATGATGATACTAAACCATTGTTGAAGCGGATTATGAGAGACATAAATTGGCTAGTAACAAATAATGTTCTATTCTTTGAAAAAACAGCTCAAAGTGAGGACCCAAAGTATTATGGCGTAAATGATTCAAGTTTATTAATGAATCTCCAACAGCGTGAATGGGATGAAATTCAGAGCGAATTGAATGAGCGAACCTTAGGTATCGAATCAAAATTAAACAGTATTGTTGAATTAAACTATGAAAAACAACGAAATTCCAAAACGAAATCAATATATAAAGGGTGAAAAATATGAACATGAGAGAACGAAAAAAGGCAGCGGAAGAGTTTTATAAAAGATGGGCTGACCGAGGTAATGAACAACAAGATAGTCAGTCATTTTGGTTAGATTTGCTTCAAAATGTATATGGAATTGAAAATCCAGTCGAGTATATTACTTTCGAAGACTCAGTACAAAATATGATGGATAATACAAGTTTTATTGATGGCTATATTGAAAAGACAAACGTTTTAATTGAGCAAAAAGGAAGAGATAGAGATTTAAGCAAAGGTATAAGACAATCGGACGGTACTTATTTAACTCCATTTCAACAAGCAATGCGTTATTCTGCGACTTTACCTTATTCAAAACGGCCGAGATGGATTATTACATGCAATTTTAAAGAGTTTTATATTTATGATATGGAAAGACCGAATTCAGAACCTGCCGTTATAGAGTTGAAAAATTTAAAGAATGAATACTATCGTTTAGAAATTCTAATTGAAAAAACAAACACCCAAATAGAAAAAGAAACAAAAGTATCTATTCAAGCGGGAGAATTAGTAGGACAAATTTATGACGAACTGCTTAAGCAATATAAAGACCCTAATGCCCCTCATAGTTTAGAGAGTATTAATCAATTATCTGTACGTCTCGTCTTTTGTTTCTATGCTGAAGATGCAGGTTTGTTTGGAAAAAAGGGACTGCTTCATGATTATTTATCCGAATTTAGTGCAAGGCATTTTAGAAATGCAATTATTGATTTGTTTACAGTATTAAATACGAAAGTAGAAGATAGAGACCCTTATTTAGATGACATGCTAGCGAAATTCCCTTATGTCAATGGTGATTTATTTAAAGATACAAATGTTGAAATCCCCCAATTTACTGAACGATTAAGAGAGTTAATATTAGATAATGCTTCAAGTAGTTTTGATTGGTCTGAAATAAGCCCGACAATTTTTGGAGCAGTTTTTGAAAGTACCTTAAACCCTGACCAAAGACGTAAAGGCGGAATGCACTATACCTCTATTGAAAATATACATAAAGTTATCGACCCACTATTTTTAGATGATTTGAAAAATGAACTAAATGAAATTAAACAACTAAAACAACCAGCAACCATTCGAAGAAGAGCACAAGAATTCCAAAAAAAATTAGGTCGCTTAACATTTCTAGATCCAGCTGCAGGATCAGGTAACTTTTTAACAGAAACATATTTAGAGTTAAGAAGATTAGAAAATGAAGCATTGAAACTATCTATTGAATACAGAACAATGGATATAGTAGATGACTTAATCCAAGTTACGCTCGACCAATTTTACGGAGTAGAAATAAATGATTTTGCTGTATCAGTAGCTAAAACTGCTTTATGGATTGCAGAAAGCCAAATGTTTGAAGAAACGCAAAATCTTATTTATTCGAATATGGATTTTCTACCCCTTGAGTCATATACAAACATTATTGAAGGTAATGCGCTTGAAATGAACTGGAACGATATTATCGATAAAAGGGATCTAGGTTATATTATAGGAAATCCTCCTTTTGTTGGTGCAAGATTAATGACATCGGAACAGACGGATGAATTAAAAGGAATCTTTGTTAAATTAAAAGGGGTGGGAAATTTAGATTATGTAGCTGGTTGGTATGGGAAGGCTGCTCAATTTATGAACCAGTCGAATATTAAGTGTGCTTTTGTATCGACAAATTCCATTACCCAAGGACAGCAAGTACCGATTCTATGGAAGTACCTAATGGAGGAATATAATATTGTCATTAACTTTGCTTATCGGACTTTTGATTGGAATAGTGAAGCTAAGGATAAGGCAGCTGTTCATTGCGTGATTATTGGGTTCTCTCAAGTCAACAATAAGGATAAAAAAATCTATGTTTCTGATGAGCAGATTGAACTTGCAAATAATATAAATGGTTATTTGCTTGATGCTGAAGACATTTTTATTAGTAATAGAACAACACCAATTAGTGATGTCCCAAACATGGGAATTGGGAATAAACCAATTGATAATGGAAATTATTTATTTACATCAGAAGAAAAAGAAGAATTTGTTCAAAGTGAACCCCAAAGTGAAAAGTGGTTTAGGGAATGGTATGGGGCAAGAGAATTTATCAATAGAAAACCAAGATATTGCTTATGGCTAGGTGATTGTCCACCGAATATTTTAAGGGAAATGCCTAAATCTTTAGAGAGAGTCAAGGCAGTTAGAGATTATAGATTAGCTAGTAAAAGTCCTGGAACTAGAAAATTGGCAGAAACACCAACTAGATTCCATGTTGAAAACATTCCAGGTTCTGATTACTTATTAATTCCAAGAGTTTCTTCAGAATACAGAAGATATATACCTATAGGATTCATGTCTAAAAATATGCTAACATCAGATTCTGTATTAATCATGCCAAAGGCTAAGGTGTATCACTTTGCAATTCTCTCATCTAACGTTCATATGTCTTGGGTGCGAGCTGTTGCTGGACGATTGGAAAGTCGTTACAGATATTCTGCCACAGTTGTATATAATAATTTCCCATGGGTGGAATTAACCGAAGAGCAAAAAAACCAATTGAGAAACACAGCTCAAAAAATTTTAGATGCGAGAAAACTGTATCCAGATGCTAGCATGGCAGACTTATATGATGAATTAACTATGCCACCTGAATTACGAAAAGCTCATCAAGATAATGATCGATTAGTCATGGAGATTTATGGTATGGATGTACGAACTACCAAAGAAAGTGATGCCGTGAAAAAATTGTTTGAGATGTATAATGAAATGACGAAGTGATAATTTGTAATGATAATTATTTTTAATATTATTTTGTATCCTAATAGATGATTCTAACAAAAATCGTATTTAATCAAAATTAATATTTATGTACTAGATGTATTTTACTTGTTTATATGTCTACACTTTAAATTTTGACAAAAAGGAGGTTTACATGATAAAGCACAGTAGAATTAAAAGAGCTTTATACGATCAAAAGGAAAGAGGGGTTCAAACAAAATGGGGGGTAGTTTTATATATTGTTACAGCTATAATTTCAGCTTTTATTGCAATCTTACCTCAAAAGTTTACTAATTTAGAAGTATTTTTCATAACTTTTGTAGGAGGAATATTAGGTCCTTTATTGATTTGGATTATAGTGTTTCTTTTGAATTTGATATCACCGATTAAAAGGTTTTCTGTTAGTGTAGGAGAACTAGGAGAACTAGGTGAAAATAGAACTACAACTTACTTTGGAATTTATTCTAATACTAAGAAATTAAGTATAGGTAGTATTAAAATAAAATTTACTCTGCCTAATGGTGAAGAATATGGTTGGAAAAATGTATCTCATAAAACTTTTGTTAGTGGAGACAGAGTTTTTTTAGTAGATATTCCAGCAAATCTAAAATTAATTGAAGGAATTTATACTATAAAAGTAAAAAGTACAACATGGGGACATCCTGCACTTCTAATAGCCGAAAATAAGTTTATATATAAACATGGTGAATGGAATGTTTACAATGAATAAAAAGAATGTAATTGTAGCAATCAGTTCCTTAGTAATCATTTTCATATAAAATTAAATAACATTGTAATTTATCTAAAAGTGTAAAAGGATGAGATAAGGATGGATAATATCACGCAAAAAATTTATGAGGAGATAAAAAAAGACTTACCCGAAATAGAGAAAGGTCTAAAGACCAAAAAAGGCTCACATAAATTATGGAGACAATTAAGAAGTAAATATTCAGTACTAGTTCCTGAAATAGCTGAAAAAGTAAGAGAATCTGGGAAGATTTCAATGGGGGGATCAGAGTTTGATTATAGGCCTGAATTGGAGCAATTAAAAGAGGTTATATTAGCCTATCTAATAATTAATCCGATTGATGAACAATCTGATGAGGATGTTGTAAATGAAGCCAAAAGTTTATTACATCATAACTTTCCAAATTCAATTGATGATATTATCTTGGAGAAAATTGAAGAATCAAAAATATACATTAGGTCAAATGATACGGATAAAAAGCAAATTGCTTTAGAAAAATTATGGGATTGTTTTGAAAGACTTAAAACGATTTATGGAGAAAAAAGGAGTTCTGTAAATAAATTAATTAATATCGTTAGTCACGATTCAGAAGAAATAAGAGAGGGGTTAGAACATGAATTTTTGGAACTTACAAAAATAGGTAACAAGTTTCAAATAAGACATTTTGAAACCAATACAGAAGCCTTGCCTACAGATAGCTTTCGTGAATATCTATATTTCAGGCTTCTTAGTTTGATCAGTTACTGTCTTCATGAAATAAATTAGAGAATAATTAAGTTATTACTATGATATAAAAATATAGGGTTCAAATTGGTTCAAGTAACACGAATTTTAATCCATATTTATAATTTTAAATCCATTTAAAAGACTTGTAAACGTTGATATAAAGAGATTTTCATTCTTTGGGAAACCATGAATAATATCAATATATTTCTCAAAACATTAATTTTATATTATCAAATAGCCCCCCTATCTCACAATTTGTGAGTGAAGATTTTTGGAATTAAGGGTAAAAAATTATAGTGGCTGCCAGTTATTCATACAAATTTCATGGGGAAATTATGGTATTATAATGGTAATAAAGAATTGTGGTTCTGTAATTGATTATTAAGTTATCTACCCCGTATAGTTTCATTTCTAAATTAGCACATGGGAAAGAGAAACCCGTTTATAATACCGTAAGTGGCCCTGGTGCATTTGGGAAGAGGAAAAATGGGATTTGAAGGAGAAATAAGGAAATTAACAAACTAATATGATCATAATAGAAATCTAAGCCCTTTCCTGAATATATTGGAGAAGGGCTTTTAATTTCGTGAAGGAAAAACTATCCTCTATGATAAAAATTCAAATCTTAATTCTATTAGATAGTGGATATCCACCATTTTTGGGTATATATCCGCTAATTATTATCTTATATCCACCAGTTTTGTAAATATATCCACCAATTTGAGCCATATTTCCACTTTTGTCACAAATTCAGAGGTATAGGGATATTATTTGCATCCTTTTTTATCAATCAATCGTTGTTAGTAGATACAAACTCTGTTAAAGTTTTTATCGCAATAAAATTACTGCCTTTTCCCAAATTAAAGGTAGAGGGCTTTTGATATTCCGTTTTTCAACTAAAGTATAGCCCATCCAATTAAATACTATTTAATCCAGCAGGCTATGAAAAATTCTAATCTCATCCTAAATCAAAAAATAGGAGAGTCCCCCTTTACGTTTAAGACTACTGTCGGCTATGTTAATCTTAAAATAAACTACTATCACGTCTTAAAAAATGAACCACAACATCCCTCCCTAAAGACAATTCAGGTGAATATGAGAAATGTTTATATTGGAAGAAAAAGTTCATACACATCCTAAACATAAAATGATACTCTAGATCTATGTTACAAACTGTGTACGAAATTTTAACATCTATTATCAATCTAATACATGTGCTCAATAAATTGGTAAAGCTTGTTTAGGAGATAATATAATCCATCCTTAACAGGCTGAAAATAGATATTATAAATATATACTTTTGGAACGGGTTCTTAATTTGTAATATACTAATAAAATTAATACAAATGGTATTCCGTGTGAATAATTTTTTCAGTAAGGTTATTTGACAAAAGAACAATTATAACATTTTAAAAGTCTTTTATGTAATATGCCCAGTCGGTCTGATGGATAAAAGTCTATAAAATAGGCAGGGTGTCTCATATCATGTGTATCATGATTCCAAGTTTGTTAGTTAGTCAGTTTCTCCAAAGTGGATACTAGGTATGTAAACACGAATAAATCCATACAAATGAATTTATTTAAAAAAACAAAACAAAGGAATATTTTGTGTAATTAAATGAAAATGATCAGATCAAATTAAAAAAAGGTAAATTTAATATTTGACTTGTTACAGACTAGAATGATAGAATAATGAATAATCGAAACGCGTTTCAAATTTATGTAAGCACTTACTTGTTGATAGATAATGACTGATTGAAATAAAAGGATGCTTCATTGAACAATTTTTAGAAAGGAAGGTCGAGAAATGGTACATGTCTGGGAAGATGCATTAACAGAGGTTGATAAACTCGTGATAGATAAAGGAGGATATGGTCAAAAAAGAGGGTTTGGAAAAAATCCGGCCTTTGTGATTATTGATGCACAACACAATTACGTAGGTGCAAATAAGCCAATAGAAGATCAATTGGATGAGTGGCCAAGTGGTGGTGGAACGGATGCGTGGAAAGCAATTGATATCATTAAAAAGTTAAAAAAATTGGCTGATCAAAAAAACATACCGGTCATCTATACGAGAAACGTTCAGAAAAAAACAACTAACTTTGATTCATTTGCGGTAAAAGCAAAAAGAGATAATACAAAATATGTCGATGGGAATCCGGCAACTGATATTGTTAAGGAATTAAAACCGAATGAAACGGATTTAGTAGTTGATAAGAGTAATGCTAGTGCCTTTTTTGGAACCCCTTTCATTAGCTATTTAATTAAGATGGGTGTTGACACTTTAATCATTGTGGGTGGCTCTACTAGTGGTTGCGTGAGGGCGACAGCGGTAGATGCTGTCTCTAGAAATTTCAATGTCGCAGTAATAGAAGATTGCACGTACGACAGAATTCAATTGTCCCATAAAGCTGGGTTGCTAGATTTATGGATGAAATATTGTGATGTCATACATTCATCAGATGTAGAGGAATATTTTTCAAATACAGATTTTACGACTTCTAAATGAAAGGATGTTAATGGTGAAAATTGATTTATTAATTAAAAATGGTGATGTCGTATTTCCCGGAAGTGGCATTCAAAAGGTAAATATAGGAGTAAATCATGGTAAAATTGTAGGAATTTATGATGCAAACAAAGAGGTAGAAGCCACTGATGTGATAGATGCAAACGGACTTCATGTTATGCCAGGGGTCATTGATGCACATCAACATCTTGGAATCTATAATTCTTTAGAAGATGATTTTTTGGACACAAAACAACATGCAGTTGGTGGTATTACAACCATTGTGAATTATGACCGTCAACCTGTTAGTTACTTAGACTTTTTTCCCAAAGTAAAAGAAATTGGAGAAAAAAATAGTTATATCGATTTTTCTTACAGTTTTGGAATTTTAACGGAACAACACATTGACGAATTAGAAGAGGTAGTTGAAAAATTTGGATTAACTTCCTTTAAGTTTTTCCGTAATTATGAACGGCAATTAAATGACAAATTTAAAATTGATAATGGAATTAATCTCTCATCTATGGATTTAATGCGATTATTGACAAAACTCAAGGAAATATCTCCTAAGTTATTGTTAGGTGTCCATTGTGAAAATATGGATATTAACCGCTATCTAACTGAAGAATTAAAGCAGGAAGAAGTGCCAAACACTTTAGCTACATGGTCGAAAACGAGCCCTGGATATGCAGAAGCTGAATCTCTATTAAGTACATTATATTTAAATCACATTGTTGGTGGGAATGTCTTTTGTGTTCACTTAACATCAGGTGCAAGTGTAGATGTATTGGATAAAGTACCTTGGTTATTAGAAAAAGGGGCAAAAATTGAAACTTGTCCACACTATTTAGTGTTAACTGAGGAATCAAAAACACAATTAAATGCAAAAGTGGGTCCACCTATACATACAAAAACGGACCAAGATCGTTTATGGGAAGGGATTGAAAAGGGACTTATTAACGCAATTGGTACAGACCATGTCCCCAATGATACAAGCGTTAAATATGGTGCGGGGGAAGATGTTTGGAATGCTAAATTTGGTTTCCCTGGAGCGG